>JBAPTR010000294.1:0-41409 GCA_049282265.1 Desulfatiglandaceae bacterium
ATTCCACCCGGAAGGTTTGAGCCAATCGCGGTGAACGCTGTCATGCTTTCGCTCCTGGAGATGGCCAGAAGGATTGCACCTCGTCGCAGTACGGTTCTGGTCGAAGGGGAAAGCGGCACGGGAAAAGAGGTCGTGGCGAGCTATATCCACCATCAGAGCGACCGAAACAAGGGCCCTTTCATAGCAGTCAATTGCGCAGCCCTTCCCGAGACCCTTCTGGAAAGCGAGCTTTTCGGTCATGAAAAAGGGGCCTTTACCGGTGCCGTAACAAGAAAGGCTGGCAAATTCGAATTGGCCGATGGGGGGACCCTGCTCCTGGACGAAATCAGCGAGATCGCACCATCTCTTCAGGCGAAGCTCCTGAGGGTCCTTCAGGAAGGTGAAATAGACAGGGTCGGTGGACAGTTTGCGACACCCATCGACGTTCGCGTTATTGCCACCACCAACCGGGACCTGGAAGAAGAGGTTGAAAAGGGAAATTTCCGGCTTGATCTTTTTTACAGACTCAGCGTGGTCCCCATAAAAATCCCCCCCCTCAGGCAGCGGACCGATGATATCGGATCGCTTGCGGACTTTTTCCTGAAGAAGCACGGAGAACTGAACAACGAACCCCCCAAAGGCCTGTCCTCCGAAGCTGTAGAGATCCTGAAACAGCAGGAGTGGCGGGGAAACGTGCGGGAACTGGAAAACCTCATGGAAAGGGCGACACTGCTCCTTGATTCCAAGATCATTACACCTGATGATCTCGTCGCTTTGACCTTTTCCTCTCGTCAGAAAGACAATAAGCCGGATACCTGGCGGATGGAGCCGCTGAAGGAGATGGAAAAAAAGATGATCTTCCAGGCCCTCGATGAAAATCGGGGAAACAGGACCCATGCAGCCAGGGTCTTGGGCATCAGTGTGAGAACACTCCGAAACAAATTGAATGAATACAAAGAGGGATTGGCGAAATCGTCAAAAACATGACGCAAATCCCGGGCGCCCGGAATCAAGGCTTGAGCAAGCGGCGGAAACGTGAGGATATTTTTCTGGTATCGCTTTTGCATATTCAGTGTTCATCAGTCACTTTTGGTAATGGAAGGGGAACATGGAAAAAGCGGGAATGAACAAAAATCTTTTTGATCGAACGGTTGGGGTATTGAGCCGGGCCCTGGATTATCGCGTCAGGAATCAACGTATTATCTCCACCAACGTTGCCAATATCGATACGCCGGGCTTCAGACCCAAACAACTCAAATTTGATGAGGAACTGCGCCGTGCGGTGGGAAATGAAAACATGTCTCTCGCAAAGACCAACGGGAAACATCTTCCGGGTTTCAATGAATCCGGTCTTCAGGGGGCGCCCTCCTTTGACCTCGAATCAGAAGGGACGTCCAAGCTGGGAGACAATTCCCTGGATATCGATAAGGAGATGGCAAAGATGGCCAAGAATAACCTCCTTTACGAGGCCACAGTCAAGATGCTTTCCAAGAAATTCGATCTCCTGAAAACAGCAATCGAAGGACGGGGGTAAGACCCATGGATCTGATGAAAGCGATGGACATATCGTCCAGTGGAATGACCGCCCAGCGGGCAAGGGTGAATGTTATATCCATGAATCTGGCTAACGCGAATACCACACGGACGGCAAACGGAAAACCTTACCGTAGAAAAACGGTTGTCTTCCAGACAAATCCCCTTCCCGAATCATTTGATGAGGCAATGAAGAACGCCTCAAAAGGACAAGAGGTTTACGGGGTCAAGGTCACGGGCATCGTGCCGGTTTCCGGGGAATTCAAAAAGGTCTTTGATCCTTCTCATCCCGATGCGGATAAACAGGGCTACGTGTATCTGCCCAATGTGAATCTCGTCCAGGAGATGGTATCTCTGCTCAACGCCAATAGGGGCTATGAGGCCAATGCGGCCGCCGTCAAGACAGTCAAGGATATGGCTTTGAAGACCCTGGATCTCATACGATAAAGGCCAGGAGGGGGTGCTTTACATGGATGCAATCAAAAAACTGGGAGGAAATCTTGCTCTCCCCGAAATACGGAAGAGTTCAAAGATCGATCACAGCGGAGGGTTTCTGGATACCTTGAAGCAGTTTGCCGGCGAGACGGATGAGCAGATCAAGAAAGCCGACAACCAGATGCAGAAGTTGGCGGTTGGGAAAAGCAACGACCTGCAGGAGGTCGTGATGGCGACTGAAAAGGCCGACCTTTCGTTCAAACTGCTCGTTCAGGTCAGAAACAAGCTCCTGGAAGCCTACCAGGAGATCATGAGGATGCAGGTATAAAAACAGTGTCTGAAAAAGACCCTCAGCTTCTCCTTAGGGTTTCGTATAAGGAGCAGATCACGACTTCGATAGAAGTCATCATCGGGCCCATGGGCGTCGGTTAGAAGCCCAGCGTCGGTTTTTTTGCGATTAAATCAAGTCTAAATCAGGAGCTTCTTCATATGGCAGAAAACAAGCCCAACGGTGTCAACCAGTTCTTTCGCGTCTTTCAGGGTATCCCCCTGGCAAAAATGATCTCCTTTGCCGTCATTTTGAGCCTGGTCGCCGGTGGATTTATTGCTCTCCTTATCTGGACCAACAGGCCGGACTATCAGGTATTGTTTGCCAATCTTGATGCCAATGATGCCGGCCGGATCAGTGAAAAATTGAAGGGAAAAAAGGTTCCTTTCCAACTGGAAAACGGTGGCCGTGCCATAATGGTGCCCGGTGACAAGGTCTATGAGCTTCGGTTGGAACTGGCTAGTGAGGGGCTGCCCAAGGGCCAGAATGTGGGGTTTGAGATCTTTGACAAGCTTCCTTTCGGAACGACTGAATTCGTACAAAAACTAAAATTTCAGGAAGCGCTTCAAGGTGAACTGGCACGCACCATAACCCAGTTTGATTCGGTGGCCCAGGCAAGAGTCCATATCGCTCCAGGCAGCGACTCGCTTTTTGCCGAGCCCGAAAAGGGAGCCACGGCTTCGGTTGTCCTTCGCCTCCAACCCGGTCGCACACTTGACCGCAGACAGTTGCAGGGGATCATCAACCTTGTGGCCTGCGCGGTGGAGGGTCTGAAACCTGAAAAGGTGACCGTGGTGGATATGGAGGGCGGTCTGCTTTCCAAGGGAAATGGCGTTGATAATGGCATGGGGCTGAGCGGGTCCCAGTTTGAGTACAGGCGGAAGCTTGAAAAAAGCCTTGAAACCAGGATCCGGACCATGCTGGAACCGGTGGTTGGGCCCAACAAGGTCGTGGCAAAGGTTTCCGCAGAAGTGGATTTCAAACAGGTGAATATTTCCGAGGAATCTTATGATCCTGACAGCGCCGTGGTCAGGAGTGAGCAACACCAGAAAGAGAGCGCGGGTGGGAAAAGCGGCCTGCCGTCCGGTTCGCCGGACCTGAAATATGATGTGTATCAGACGCAGGGGGCAAAGCAAGGCGATTCAAAAAAGTTCGAAAAGGAAAATTCCGTCATCAACTATGAGATCAGCAAGGTCGACAAACAGACCATCAGTGCGGTGGGCGATATCAAACGTCTTTCGGCGGCAGTGGTTATCGATGGTCCTTATGTCTCATCCAAGGGGCCAAATGGCGAAACGGCCAGGAAGTTTGAGCCTCGCAGCCGCAAAGAGATGAAGGAATTTCAGAATATGGTGAAAAGGGCCATTGGCTTCAGTGAAATCAGGGGAGACCAGGTGAGTGTGTCAAACATCCCGTTTGCCATTGAAAACTTGAAGAGGCCGGTGGAGGAGCAAAAGGCAGGATGGATGAGCTATGTGAAAAAGGGAATCAAGCCATTCTTCAATATTCTCCTGGTGCTTTTGTTCTTCTTGTTCGCCCTCAAGCCCTTCCGAAGCTGGTTGAAACAGACAAAGGAATATCTTGGGCCACCATCGCTTCAGGCCGGTGCCGCGGTTCCCGAACTTGGAGCCCCGTCAGGAGAGGCAGCCGGAGCCCATATCAAAAAAGAACAGATTCTCGATTTGACCCGGGCCGATCCTGAAAAAATAGTAGAGGTGATTCGCGGCTGGGTACAGGAAGGAAGATAAGTTGGCGGGAAGTAAGACAAAGAATGGAGCAGGGAAGGCGGCTCTCTTTCTCATGGTTATGGGGGAGGAGTTTGCGACCGATGTCTTCAAGCACCTGGAAGAGAGAGAAGTCAAGGCCATCGGAGAAGAGATGGCCAATATCAAGAATGTGAGTCCCGGCGACATTTCTTCCGTGCTCAATGAGTTCCTCGGAACGATCAATGGAGACAACGTCCTTGGCGGATCCGGGGACCGATTTTTTGAGAGGACCCTTTCAAAGGCCTTTTCTTCCAGTAAGGCGAGCGCACTTTTAAATGACGTAACGCCTGGGAGGCACAAAGACTATTTTAAAAAGCTGGAATCCTTGAGCCCCGAAATGCTGATGAACTTTATTTCCAGCGAGCATCCTCAGACTATCGCGCTGATTCTTTCAAATCTGAACAATCAACTGGCCGCGAGTGTATTGAAGCTGCTGCCCGAAAATGTCCAGAGTGAGGTCATCGTCAGGATCGCAAAGCTGGATGGCGTACCTGCTGATATTATAATGGAAATTCAGGAAATATTGGCGGAACAGGTTTCAAGTATTGGAAATATGGGGCCCAAGCGTGGGGGAGGAGCAAATGCCGCTGCCGAGATCCTGAACCAGGTAGATCGGAAAACGGAAAGGGCTATTCTGGAAAAGATTGAAGAAGACGAAGAGGATCTGGCGGAAGAGATACGTCAATCCATGTTTATTTTTGAAGATCTCATGCAACTGGATGACCGTTCGATCCGGGCGCTTCTCAAGGAGATCGGCAATGATGAGTTGCTACTGGCCCTGAAAACCGCGTCGGACCCCTTAAAGGACAAGATTTTTGGAAACCTCAGCCAGCGTGCGGCGGAAATGTTGAAAGAGGATATGGAGGTCATGGGGCCGGTCAAGCTCGTGGAAGTGGAGCGGGCCCAGCAATCCATCATCAACGCGGCCAGAAGGCTTGAAGAAGAAGGAAAAATCGTCATTGGAGGAAAAGGAGGTGAAGACGTCATTGTCTAGCCTGATCAAGAAAGAGGAGTATTACAGATTCGACATCGAATCCTTTGAAGAGGAGGATCTGGGGGGAAACCAGGATATGCTCTTGGAGGCCGTTCCAGGCAAACGCGTGGTCCTTCCGCTGGGGCAGGTATCCGGAGGAATGCCCGCGATTCTGCCTGTTGGAAACGGAAGAGACAAAATCGCCGCATTGGAAAGGGAGGCCTATGAAAAGGGCTTCGCGCAGGGCCAGAAAGACGGCCTGGATCTGGGCGAGCGGAAGGCCCTTGAGACTTGGAAGCAGATGTCGGCGCTTTTTAAGGAGCTGGAGAGCCTGAAGGGAAGGGCCTTCAGCGAGAGCGAGGAAGAGATCGTTCAACTGAGTCTTGCCATTGCCCGAAAGATAGTGAAAAGAGAAGTTTCGTTGGATACTGATATGGTCAGGAGATCCGTAAGGAGCGCTTCGGAATTTCTAAATGACAAGAGTTTCATGCGAGTCCTGATTCATCCCAATGATATGAAAAATCTTGAGCAGTATCTGCCGGAACTGGCCGAAGACAAAAAGATACAACGTTTTGAACTGGCTGAGGATAATTGCGTAGGCCCAGGTGGTTGTATCCTTGAGAGCGGGTTCGGCAGGATCAATGCCACCATAGAGGGTCAGCTTGATGAGCTGGAAATGGAAATTGAAGATCTCTTTCAGTCCCAAGGGGTGGACGAGAAGTGAGCCTGAGCCTTCAGGGATATATTCGGAGGGTAGAAGAGGCGCAGACCGTCCAACTGGAAGGAAGGGTTTCAAAGGTGATCGGGACGGTTATCGAAGGCACAGGCCCTTCCATGGCCGTGGGGGGTGTCTGCAGGATTCTCTCCCCCAAGTCTTTGTCGCCGATAAGGGCTGAGGTGGTGGGCTTCAGAGAGGGCGCTCTGCTACTCATGCCCTTGAGTTCATCTGATGGTGTGGAACCGGGAAGCATCATTGTGGCTGACCGCTATGGCGCTTCCATCGAGGTCGGTCCTGATATGCTGGGAAGGGTGCTGGATGGGCTGGGAAATCCCATTGATGGGAAAGGGCCGATCCGTCCGCAGAAGATCAAGTCCCTTTACACCGATCCGATTAATCCCCTGGAACGGCCCAGAATACAGAAACCACTGGACGTTGGGATCCGTGTGATCAACAACCTGATTACTCTGGGAAAGGGTCAGAGAATGGCCATCATGGCCGGTTCGGGAGTGGGTAAGAGTGTACTCCTGGGTATGATGGCCAGGTACACGAAAGCCGATGTCAACGTGATTGCCCTGGTCGGGGAGAGGGGCAGGGAAGTCAAAGAGTTCATTGAAAGAGATCTGGGTGAAGAGGGGTTGAAACGCTCGGTTGTTGTCGTTGCCACGTCCGACACCTCACCCCTTATCCGGATAAGGGGAGCGTATCTCGCGACGGCCATAGCCGAGTTTTTCCGGGAACAGGACAAGGACGTGCTCCTGATGATGGATTCGGTGACGCGTTTTGCCATGGCGGCGAGGGAAGTGGGGCTTGCATCCGGTGAGCCACCCACCAATAAGGCCTATCCCCCAAGCACGTTCGCCCATCTGCCCAGGCTCCTGGAGCGGGCCGGTACGAGTCGAGGCAACGGCTCCATCACAGGCATCTATACGGTCCTGGTTGAGGGAGACGATATGAACGAGCCCATCGCTGACGCCGTAAGGTCCATTGTGGACGGGCACATTGTCCTGAACAGAAAACTGGCGGCAAGGGGCCATTTTCCTGCCGTTGACGTTTTATCCAGTGTGAGCCGATTGATGTCCGAGGTGGTGGACAACGAGCATCTGGGATGGTCCTACGAATTTCGCGGCACGCTGGCGGATTATGCAAAGATAGAGGATCTTGTCAACCTGGGGGCCTATGAGAAGGGCAACAACAAGCGCGCGGATTATGCTGTTGAGATGATAGAGGACCTGAACAGATACCTGAGACAGGATGTCAAGACCAGGTCTTCCATTGAACAGGGACTTCAGGAAATGGTAAATCTCCTGCAGCGGAAAAAGCGGCCCGAAAGATGATGCCTTCCTTGGTAGTCCAGGGATGGACATTTTACGATTCCATCAAAGACAGTGGTTGGTGTGCGAGGTGAAAAGAGAGCAATATGGCGTTCAAGTTCAGATATACCAGCCTATTGAACTATCGGGAGCATCTGAAGGAGAAGGCGGAAATCGAGCACGCAAAGGCCCTTGGCGCCCTTCTCCGGGCCCGTGAGGAGTTGAGGTCGTTACGACGGGCGTATGGTAAGGTTCAGGAGGCATTCAAACAGGCCATGGTTGAAGCGGCAGATGGAAATATGATCAGAAACTATTCTGATTATCTGGCCCTTATCAGAGACAAGACGGAGAAACAGAATAGGGAAATAGAAGCCCTCAAAACCGAGCAGGAAACAAAAAGAAGCGCCTTGCTCAAGAAATCAAAAGAATGCAAGGTTATTGAAAAACTAAAGGAAAAGGATTTCGAGAAGTGGCAACAATATCAAGACCATCTGGAACAGATAAGGTTGAACGAGGTTGCAGTGCAAAGGTACGGAAAGACCTACATGTAGGCAGATTTTCCGCTTTGGTTGCTGTCACCGTCCTACTTGCGATATTCTTGGGAACCAAGATTATCTTGAGTGGTTTGTATCTCAAATCCACCACTTTCAAGATCAGTTCTCCTGCCCTTGCCATGGCCGAAGAAAACAAGTCCCTTCCTAAAAAGGCCACGTCTCTTGACAAAGAGCTTGGGAAGAAGAAAACGGAACTCGACGCCCGTGAGAAGGGGTTGAAGGAAAAGGAGACCGAGTTGCGTTCCCTGCAGGAAAAAATCGATGCCAGGATGGCGGAACTCAACGATCTCCAGACAAAATTGACAAAATTCGCAAAGCAGCTGGGGGACAAGGAAAAGGCCATGAAAGACTCACAGATGGCACATCTGGTGGCCCTATACAGCGCAATGGAACCCGGCAAGGCGGCAGCCGTAATGGACAAGCTCAATATGGAGACAGTGGTCAGTATCCTCAGATACATGAAGGGAAAGAATGCGGGAAAGATCATGGACATGATGGCCCCGGACCGGGGAGCCAAGATTAGCGAAGCATTGAGCAAACACAATTAGCTAAACTCCCAACCCACCTTTTTTTGAGCATACCCTCTGAAAAAACTCCGTCTGCCTTCACACGCTGAATTCCATCGATCAAAAGGACAGTATTCCTTCACCTTGATCCCGACATTTTTCGGTCGGGATGAGGTCCCTTCGCGACAGCAAAATGCAGGGAAAATTTTGCCTGTGGTGTGGTGGGCGAGTGGTAAATTTTACCTTTTCATGATCCTTTCCAAGTTTCATCTGGATTAGAAAATAACATAATATGCTGAATTAACATCGAAAAATAATTCGAGTGGCCTTTGGCACACCCATTGCTTAAATAGGCTGTGGATAGTGGAGAGCAATCAAGCCCACAAACGGAGTACGGTATGAACCCAGCATTCGCGCTCAATTTATTTACAACCTGCGGGTCCGCAGACAAGGCCGGGAAAGCCGCGACACCAGGAAAAAGTGAAAAAAGCCTGTTCAGGAACCTCCTCATGAAGGAAAACAGGGAGAGACTCACCGGTGAAGAGGACGGGACACAGGAAAACGCAATCCTGACGTCTGATTTTCCTGTGCATATGCTGAGGTTCGAACCCGGTGTCAAGGGAAAGCTCGAGACTTTTTTTGGGGAGCAGGGCCTGACGTCCAAGGAATCTGCTGCCCTGATTGAAGGGGCTACGGACAAAGATGGGTTTATTCGACTGGATCGCCTCCAGGCAGGTTTTGCGGCGTTGAAAGCGGGGAATGCCAAGGGACAGATGAGCATGATCATTTCCGCAAGAGACGTCCCTCAGTTCCAGGAAGTTTTATTCAAAATGGGGCTGGGTGCCGGGGAGGTCAAGGCCCTCGTGGAAAAGGGCAATGATGGAAAAGGGAATATGGTCCTCGGAAAAATATTGTCTGGACTTTCCATGAAATTTCCTGAGATCGATTCACAGGAAACTCTGGCCCGCTTGCTTGCTCATTCTGATATTCAATGCAAAAACAAGGAGGTAAGTCCTTCCATCAAGACTCCTGAGCTCAGGACCTTGCTTAAGGATTACGCAGCAACCCCTTCCGAGGATGTCCAGAAAAACATCAAGACGAGACTGGCCGATCTCCTGAGAGAGAAAGGGGTTCCACCTGAAAAAGTAAAGTCATTTCTGGAGGGCATGAACGTAGAGTACGCAGAGAAGGCCTCCCGGGTCGGGGCGACAAAAGAAGGAAAAGGGGCCACAGCGGCGGAAATTGACCTCTGGGATGGCGTTGCCCTTAAACCCCAACGTTCCGGAAAAAAGGATCCTTGGACTGAGAAAATCCTGGCAATCCTGAAGGAATCCAAGACCGGGGTTGGCAGGGGTGGCCAGGGAGAAGGTCGTTCTTCCCGCCTGGCGTCTTCCGCATTGCTTGAAAAGGAGAGTGGTAGCCCCAGGCCCCCGACTGAAAAAGTCATGTCGATCCTGGACGCAGAAAAGGCAGCTCGCACCGGAAAAGGTTCCCGGGGGACACCAAAATCAAAAGCCGGGGACGGTCGGCAACCTTTTGTGACCGGAAATCCGGTGCCGGGGCTTTCTGACCGAAATGCCAACCTGGTGAAATTACAATATGCCGGGCAGGGCACGGGGAATTCAGGCCGTGCATTGAACGACTCCCAGCAGGCGTCAAGCCTTTCGAACCTCCTGGACCGGATGCAGTGGATGGTTGAGGCAGGCAGACAAAAAGCAAGAATCCAGTTGTCTCCCCCTGAACTCGGTCAGATTGATCTGCGCCTGGTGATCGAGCAGGGTCATCTTCACGCCCACCTGGGGACCGACAATCCCATGGTCAAGGAGATGATCGATTCCAACCTCGGCCAGCTCAAACAACAGCTCTCCGACCTCGGTTTTGTCGTGGAGGAGTTCAGTGTAAATGTGGGGCAGGATCACCGGGAATTTGGAGAAGGAGAAGATCTGTGGGAACGCAGATCCCTTATAGGGGGGATAGCTGGAAACGGCAAACCGGAAATTGAACCCCTTTCACAGGGCGCGGCAACCCTCAGGACCATCGTAGATGACCGCTATCAAATCAATGTTCGCATATGACGGACCAAACGAGATGATGTTAAGAAGAAAAGGAGTTCACATATGATATCGCCTATCAATGCCATTCAATCGACCGCTACACAGGGTACCGATACCACCTCCACCGCATCGAAGGCCGCCGACAAGCTGGGAAAGGACGATTTTCTCAAAATCTTTATGGCGCAGATACAAAATCAGGATCCCATGAGTCCCATGGAAGGGACCGAATTTACCGCCCAACTCGCCCAGTTCAGCAGCCTCGAACAGCTCTTTAACGTGAATGACAACCTGGCAGCCATCAAGGATGCAAATGGGAACACCACCCGGTATGATGTCCTGAATTTCATGGGCAAGGAGGTTGTGGCCAAGGGTGATCAACTCTCACTGGGGGCCGACGGTACGGGCAAAGGCGCCTTCCAGATTGCGGGTACGGCCGGCTGTACGGTTCAGGTCATGGACAGCTCAGGCAGCGTGATCAGGAATATCCCTCTGGGAACACTCGATGCAGGGCAGCATCATTTTGAATGGGACGGCTTGAGCGACTCGGGTACGCGGATGACGGCAGGAACTTACAAGTTTGCGGTCAATGCCGCGGATGAAGCGGGAAACCCCGTCCTCGCCGACACCATGATTAGCGGAAAGGTCACGAGGGTCAATCTGGAAGGGGATTCACCGATCCTTTATGTGGGGGACAGTCCATTCGATATGGGCGACGTACTGGAGATCAGCGACCCGGCTGAGGTGGATAGCGGTAGCGTATAGGGCGGGAAGGGCTGCGAAACGAATAAACACTAAACTTATTAGAAGATTCAACCAGTTAACGAAATTAAAAGAAGAGGAGAAGAAAAATGGCACTTTCAAGCGCATTGTTTTCAGGCATCAGCGGGCTGAGTTCTCTGGGCAACGCCATGCAGATCATCGGCGACAACATCGCCAACGTCAATACGGTAGGTTTTAAGGGAAGCAGCTTTACCTTTCAGGACCTCCTGAGCCAATCCATCTCCACCCAGTCAGGCACAGCCCAGGTGGGCCGCGGGACGGCCATTGGAGATATCGCTTCGTCGTTTGAACAGGGCTCGTTTGAATCCACGGGCAATACCACGGATCTGGCCATCGGTGGTGACGGCTTTTTTAGCCTCAGGGAGGCCGGGACCGACAGTCTTCTCTATTCACGTGCCGGCAATTTCAGTTTCGATAATGACGGATACCTTACCAATCCGGAAGGCTATGTGGTACAGGGATGGCGATTGGATGACCAAGGGGAGAATATCGGTTCCATGACGGACGTGTTGCTCGATTCTTTTACTTCGAACCCGGATCCCAGCGATAGGATCAGTGTCATTACAAACCTCGACTCGGATGCCGCGGGAAACCACACTGCTGCCACTTCGCTGGCGGATAATTGGACCGAGGCAGGAGGTATGCCGGCTGACATGTACGAATACCAGAGCACGATAAAGGTATACGATTCCCTGGGGAGCACGCACGATATCACGATCTATTTTGACAAAAATCAAGACACCTCCACCTGGCAGTATGCGATAACCTGCAACCCGGCGGAGGACAGACGAGCAGGAGCTGCTGGAAATACCCAGCAGGGACTTCTTGCCCGGGGAAACATCAATTTCAGTGAAAGCGCCGGCACCATTTTGCCAAGTGCCACTGATTTTACCATGGATACGTATGATCCGGCTACTTCAGGCTGGACCCCGGTTTCCACCAATCCATCGGGCTATCTTGAATTTTCGCCGGATTTCCTGGGTGGCGCCGGTGGCAGTACCCAGATGAATATTTCCCTTGATCTCGGCTCTCATTGGGATGGTAGTTCATGGACGAATCAGGCTTTGACCAGCACCCAGTATGCGCGGTCTTCCTCCACTGTTTTCCAGTCTGCGACTGGATATGGCGCCGGTGATCTCAAGGGAGTCGACGTTGACGTGGACGGGACCATGACCGGGGTGTATTCCAACGGCCAGCTTATTCCTCTTTATCGGGTTGCCCTGGCAAAGTTCCAGAGTGTGCAGGGCCTGCACAAAGAGGGGAACAGCCTGTATCGGCAGACTCGCGAGAGTGGGGATGCCATCACAGGTGATCCTGGAACGAACGGCCTGGGCAGCATTTCCCCCAACTCCCTGGAGCAGTCCAACGTGGATATTGCCAACGAGTTCGTCAAGATGATCACCACGCAGAGGGGGTTTCAGGCCAACTCCAAGATCATCACGGTCACCGATCAGATGCTGGCGGATCTGATCAATCTGAAAAGATAAAGACAACCCACAAGTCTGGAGTCACGAGTCTTAACTCTTGACTCCAGACTCACCATGCCGCGTCAATAAATTGACAATTCTCTCCGCTTTCGTTTCAAGATCACATTCATCCTTCATTTTTATCTATTTGAATTAATTAAATAAAAACTTGTTGCAAAACCAAATATTCCCTACGGGAGCTTCTGGCACGGTGGTTGCTTAATACTATTGCGATTGAACTGTTATCACTGGAGACGTGCATCCCATGGATATTGCAACCCTGGTCGGTATTGTTACGGCATTCGCCCTCGTCCTCTCTGCCATTTTGATGGGGGGGAGCCTGGCTCTTTTTGTCAACATCCCTTCAGTCCTCATCGTGTTGGGCGGCTCTCTCGGCTCCACCATGATCAACTACCCACTGCCTGACATGTTGAAGGTCCTCAGTGTTGTCAAGAACGCCTTCCTGCACAAACAGGTGACGGCCAAAGAGGTCATCAGTAATTTCGTAAGCCTCGCCGGTATTGCCAGGCGGGAAGGCATCCTTGCCCTGGAAACGAGTGCCAACGAGGCATCTGATCAGTTTATGAAAAAAGGACTCCAACTGGCCGTGGACGGTCTTGAGCCGGGATCCATCAAAGAGATCCTGGAGACGGAAGTGGTGGCCATACAGGACCGGCACAAACTGGGCGCGGAGATTTTCACTACCCTGGGGACATTCGCGCCGGCCATGGGAATGATCGGAACGCTGATAGGCCTGGTCCAGATGCTGCAAACCATGGATGACCCCAGTAGCATCGGGCCTTCAATGGCCGTGGCCCTCTTGACGACCTTTTATGGGGCACTGATGGCCAATATCTTGTGTCTGCCTATTGCGGGAAAACTGAAGAACCGAAGCGGCGCCGAGGTCATGGTGAAGGATTTGATGACGGAGGGTGTCATTTCCATAGCAAAGGGAGAGAACCCCAGGGTCATAGAGCAGAAGCTCAATGCGTATCTACCTCCCCAGATGAGGGAAAGTTCTTTTAAATAAGTTAACGGTGAGACCCAGTTTGAAGATGAAGATATACGGGAGAGAATGGCATGGCAGAAAAGGAAAAAAATGCTGAAGAGAAACAAAAGCCTGAAAATGGAAAAAAGGCTGGAGACAAAAAGACCGCAGAACCTGAGGAGACCAAGGCCGGAAAACCGCCTCTGAAACTCATTGTTTTTGCACTCCTGGTGGTTTTAATCCTGGGAGGAGGAGCCTTTGCCTGGAAGAGCGGCATGTTGAACAAGATGATCGGTGGCGGTGAAAATGCCAAAGTGGAAAAAAAGATCAAGAAAATTGAAAAGCCGGATATAGGCACCATTTATCCTATGGAGTCCTTTATCGTCAACCTGATGGATCCCATGGGCAAGCGCTATCTGAAGGTCAAGATAGCGCTGGAACTGACAAACGAGGAATCGACTTCCGAGGTGGACAAGCGACTGCCGCAATTTCGGGACGGCATCCTGACGCTGCTGAGCAGCAAGACCTTCAAGGAAATCAACGATCTCTCCGGGAAATATCAGCTGCGTGCGGAAATCCTGGGAATGCTCAACGGATATATGAAAACGGGCAGGGTGAGGAACGTCTATTTTACGGAGTTCATTGTTCAATGAACCAGATACTCTCTCAAGATGAAGTTGATGCCCTCCTCAAAGGTATGGACGCGGGGGATGTGGAGACGGAAGGTGAACCCTTTGAGGCAGTGGGGGATTACGAATCTTACGATTGGACCAACCAGGGCCGAAAACTCAAGGGAAACATGTCCCTGTTCGGACTCATCAACCAGCGGTATGCCCAGAAGTTGAAGAATTCCCTCTCCAATGCCCTGGGAAAGTTGGTCGATATTGATGCGGGGCCCCTGGAGATGATCAAGTTCGAAGAATTTCAGCGATCACTGCCTGTCCCAACAAGTCTCCACCTATTCAAAATGGATCCCTTGAGGGGCACGGGAATGCTGGTGATCGAAAGCCGGCTGGTATTCAGCCTGATCGAGGCCTTTTTCGGAGGCACGGGGGCAGGATCAGCAAAGGTGGAGGGAAGGGATTTTACACCTATTGAACAGAAGGTGATCGAGAAGGTGGTGAACCTGGCCATGACGGATATGATCAGCGCCTGGAAGGATGTGTATCCCATAAAAACGATGTTTCTCCGGTCGGAAAGCAATCCCCAGGGGGTGAATGTCATGCCCCCCGGTGAGTTTCTCATATCCGTCAAATTTGAAGTTGCGTTGACCAAGGCGGCCGGCAGCATCACCGTCTGCCTTCCCTATGCCTCCCTTCAGCCCATCCAAGAGAAACTTTCGGGTGGATACCAGAAGGATGACAGTGAGCAGGACATGAAGTGGCTTTCACTTCTCCGGGAGAGAATCTGTGAGTCCCGGGTGGATTTGAGCGTCGACCTGGGGCGCAGCTTTCTCCCGGTCAAAGATTTCCTGAACATGAAGGAAGGAGATGTGCTGGTCCTCGAAAACAGCTTTAACGACAAACTCCTGGCCCGTGTTGAAGGCATCCCGAAATATGAGGGCTTTGCCGGTCGGTATGGCCGAAAAAAGGTATTCCGGGTGTCAGACACTCTGGATAAAAAAAACAATGCTATCTCTTCGCGATGAGGTGAATAAATGAACGAGCAAAATGAAAACAATTCCGAAACCCAGACTGCAAAAGAGGAGGTCTCCCCGGAAAATGTGGACTTTGCTGAAATTGAACCGGGTTTGAAAGGGACTGAAAGTTCACAGAGCATCGATTTCCTGCTCGATGTACCCTTGGAAATCACGGTGGAACTGGGGAGGACCAGGATTCAAATAGGGGATTTGCTGAAACTCGGGCAGGGCTCGGTGGTGGAACTGGAAAAACTCACCAATGAACCGGTTGATATCTATATCAATCAGAAACTCATGGGGCACGGAGAAGTGGTCGTGGTCAATGAAAAATTTGCCATCAGGCTCACGAACATCGTCAGCCCCGGGGAAAGGGTGAAGAACCTGACATGATGGGAACCCATCCGACAAAACCTTCGTTGAAACCACCTTCATCGGGTCCGGGATGGTCCATGTCCTGTTTTGTGCACCTCCTTTTCTTCGGCTGTTTCTTAATGAATTTTTTCTTTCCGACCATTGCAGGTGCGGGAGATGGCAGCGGCGGCCTGCCTCAAGGAGATTTGGGGGCGGCCACGCTCAAGATGCTGGGTGCCCTGCTCCTTGTGCTGGCAATCATCATTGGACTCTTTTATCTCGCAAAGCGGTTGCGGTGGGGGCGGTTGTCCTTTAACAGATATCCAGCCATGCGAATGATCAGTACCCTGAGCCTGGCACCCAAACGTTCCGTTACGATGATTGAAGTAAGCGGGCATTGGCTGGTACTGGGCGTCGGATCGGAATCGGTCACCCTGCTTTGCGAGCTGGAGGAGCCCCCGGTGCTCGAATCATCCGGAGCATCTGAGACAGGAAATTACAGCGGGTTCCAATCTCTGCTCAGACAAACGATCGTGCGGAAATTCCCTGCGAAAGGTAAGATGGGAGACGGAAATGAAAAGTCAGCTTGACAGTGTTTCCCCACCTTCCGCCGGATGCGTCCTGAAACGAGATGGTCGAAGACCCTTGAAAAGGTTTCTCTGGTTCGGCACCCTGATCATTCTTGGCAGTATTGCCGCCTCCTACGGCATGACACATGCACAGCAGATTCCATTGCTCCCCAATATCACCCTGGGCGTGGGGCAGGCGGATAAACCCGAGCAGGTGAGTATCCTTCTCCAGATCCTTTTTCTGTTGACCGTGCTTTCACTTGCCCCTGCCATTGTGGTCATGATGACTTCTTTCACCCGACTGGTAGTGGTATTTTCTCTGCTGAGGCATGCACTGGGTACCCAGCAGATGCCGCCCAATCAGGTCATGATCGGCCTCGCGCTGCTCTTGACCTTTTTTCTCATGTCCCCGGTCTACGAAAAGGTGAACAAGGACGCCCTTCAACCCTATCTCAATGAAGAGATATCGCAGGGCCAGGCCATCGACAGGGCCTTGGTACCCATCAGACAATTCATGTTCAAGCAAACCCGGAAAAAAGATATCGCCTTGTTCCTTAAGGTTTCAAAGTCGAAGAAGCCCCGGGATTTGAGTGAGATCCCGACCCTGGTCCTGATTCCCTCGTACGTGATAAGCGAGCTGAAAACCGCGTTCCAGATCGGGTTCCTGATCTACATCCCTTTCCTGGTGATTGACATGGTTGTGGCCAGTGTCCTTTTGTCCATGGGCATGATGATGCTGCCGCCTTTCATGATATCTCTGCCCTTTAAATTAATGCTGTTTGTGCTGGTGGACGGTTGGAATTTGTTTATCGGCTCGATGATCAAGAGTTTCACATGAGGTATGGAGCATGACACCGGAATATGTGGTTAGCCTGGCCAGCGAGGCCGTTAAACTCACCCTCCTTCTCTCAGCCCCTTTGCTCGGCGTTGGCTTGATAGTGGGGTTGGTGATCGCCATCCTGCAAGCGACGACGCAGGTTCAGGAAATGACGCTCACGTTCGTCCCCAAGATTGTAGCTGTCCTGGTGGCCCTGCTCGTCGCAGCGCCCTGGATGCTCGACAAAATGACTGCGTTTACCAGTCAAATCATCTCAAGCATCCCGCAGGTCATCAGGTGATAGCAGCGCTGGCGGAACCAGTGCACCTGTGGCCAATCGGTTGAGACTATGACCCTTCCAATTGAAAATATTCAGCAAATTCAGGGCTTCTTTTGGATTTTTATCAGGGTGGGAGTCCTGTTCTTTATGTTGCCTTTCTTTGGCGCCAAGGGGATGCCCAACTTGTGGAAGGCAGGCTTTTCATTGCTGACGGCAGCCATTTTGACCCCTGTCGTGCCACCTCCTCCTTCATTTCCCTCCACAAACCTGGAAGTGGTCATGGGCATTGCCTCGGAGGCCCTACTTGGATTTGTCCTTGCCATGGGGGTCAAAATGCTGTTCGCGGCCGTGGAACTGGGCGGGCAATTCATGGGCTTCCAGATGGGGTTTAACATGGCCAGTGCCATGGATCCCCAGACAGGCGGGCAAAGCACTGTCATGTCTCAGTTTTTGTATCTCTTCACGATTCTGATATTTTTCTCGGTGAACGGCCATCACCTGTTCATCAGGGCCCTGGCCAGTTCCTTCTACAAGGTGCCGCCTAACGGGTTCCATCTCAATGCCCCTCTCGTAGGTGCCCTCATCAGGGTGAGCAGTGACATGTTCTTGATAGCCGTCAAGATGGCTGCTCCTATTATGATCGCCCTTTTCCTGTCCAATCTGTGTTTGGGCATCGTGGCCAGGACAGTGCCGCAGGTAAACGTCCTCATGATAGGATTCCCGCTGAATATCTGCCTCGGGATGATCATTTTTGCCTTACTGATGCTCAACTTTTCCCCGTTTTTTGTGGATCTCGTGAGGAAGATGGCTGAATCGATGATGGGACTTGTACAATTGATGTAACAGAGACGCATTCAACATAGCGAAAACAGCGGATTTGAGGATTTTTTCCAGTTTCCAGTATCGGGAATCAAATAAATGCCTGAAAAACCGTTCCAAGACAAGACCGAGCCTGCAACTCCTAAAAAGAGGGAAGAGGCTCGGAAAAAAGGACAGGCCGGGAAAAGCCGCGAAATCCCATCTGTTGCAGTGCTTGCCGCAGGCATAATTTTTCTCTATTTCGGCGGACGCCGGCTGACAGGCTCCCTGGGAAACCTCATGGAACGGACATTCAATTCCGTTCCTGCCATGATGAGCAGCGATTTCAATATTGTTAATCTCTCCCACCAGTACCTTGGGATCTACATTTTCATGATCCTGCCCATGCTGGCAACCCTTGTGGTCGTCGCCATCGTGGCCAATCTTGCCCAGACCGGCTTCATGTGGAGCGTCGACCCATTGGCACCAAAAGCGTCAAAAATCAACCCTATCGAAGGAGCGAAAAAGATCTTTTCCAAACGGACCCTGGTAGAACTGGGCAAATCCATTGGAAAGATCCTGATCGTGGGATGGGCAGCCTTCTCAGTAATTCAGGGCAACTTCGGACAGTTCCTTCAACTCTCCTACCAGGACAAGGCCCAGATCCTGGGCTTCATGGGAAAGGCCTCTCTCGATATGGGCACCAGGAGCTGCTACGCTATAGCCCTCCTTGCCCTCCTGGACTTTCTCTATCAGAGGTGGGAGTTCGAACAGGATATCAAAATGACGAAACAGGAGGTCAAGGAAGAATTCAAACAGACAGAAGGAGATCCTATTATCAAGAGTCGTATCAGGTCTATCCAGAGGGAGATGGCAAGGCGGAGAATGATGGAGGAGGTCAAAAAAGCCGATGTGATCATTACCAACCCGGAGCACCTTTCCATCGCCTTGATCTACGATTCCATGTCCATGGGAGCCCCCACTGTTGTGGCCAAAGGGGCTGATAGAATGGCTTTTAAAATCAGATCCATAGCCAAAGAGAATCATATCCCGCTGGTGGAAAACAAACCCCTGGCACAGAATTTGTATAAACTAGTGGACATCGGCCAGCAGATTCCACCTGATTTTTACCAGGCAGCAGCGGAAATACTTGCCTATGTGTATGGGCTCAAAAACAAGGGAATCGCAGGGTGAAACTTGAATCAATACTGCGTATCCAGCCAAGAAAGAGGTTGAAGGATCTTGAATGATAGAGAGTGATATGAGGAATGTCATTGGAACAACTTAGACTCCCGGCAACCGGTTTTATCCTGGAAGGTCACAGTGACGTGATCGTAGCCATCGGCGTTGTGGGCATCCTGTTGGTGATGCTGATCCCTTTGCCCACGGGAATGCTCGACATGATGCTGGCGCTGAATATCACCATGAGCATCCTCATCTTGATGCTCACTCTCTATGTCATAAAGCCCCTGGATTTTTCCATTTTTCCGTCCCTGCTGCTCATTACAACGCTTTTTCGTCTCTCACTGAATATTGCAAGCACCCGGTTGATCCTGCTTCACGGTCATACCGGGACCCTCGCGGCAGGCAGAATTATCAAAGGCTTCGGAGCGTTCGTGGTGGGTGGAAATACCACGGTGGGTCTCGTTGTGTTCTTGATCCTCGTGGTGATCAATTTCGTCGTGATTACCAAAGGGGCCGGTCGAATAGCAGAGGTAGCGGCACGGTTCACCCTGGATGCCATGCCGGGAAAGCAGATGAGCATCGACGCCGATCTGAACGCAGGCCTGATTGATGAATCTGAAGCCAGGGCGAGACGATCGGAGATTTCCAGGGAAGCTGAATTCTACGGGGCCATGGACGGTGCCAGCAAGTTCGTCAGGGGTGACGCCATAGCGGGTATCCTCATCACGTTGATCAATATCCTGGGCGGGCTCGTCATCGGGGTTGTCCAGATGGGCCTGGACATCTCGACCGCGGCACAGAATTACACCATCCTGACCATCGGTGACGGCCTGGTCTCCCAGATCCCGGCGGTGATCATTTCCACGGGAGCCGGCATTCTTGTCAGCAGGGCCGCTGCCGAAGGTGGGCTGGGATTCGAGGTTATCAAACAATTCGCGGTCCAACCCAAGGCCCTGACCGTTTCCGCCGCGATAATCCTGCTGTTCGGCCTTGCTCCCGGAATGCCCTTCCTGCCGTTCTTGATATTATCGGGAACAATTTTCATGATGGCCAGGACCGTTGTCTCGACGAAACGGAAAAAAGCGGTGGAAGCCGAAACCGATGAAACCGCAAAGGGAGAGGAGGCCACTCCGGAGCAGGTGGAAGAACTGCTTCCGCTGGATACCCTGGAACTTGAAATCGGTTACGGCCTGATTCCCCTGGTGGACAGCCAGAAGTCGGGCGGTCTCCTGGACAGGATCCGTTCCCTCCGGAAACAGTTTGCCCTGGATATGGGCGTCATCATTCCCGCCTTGCACATCCGGGACAATCTTGAGCTGAAGCCCAACGCATATGCCATTTGTATCAAAGGAAACGATGTGGCCCGTGGAGAACTCATGATGGACCATTTTCTGGCCATTGATCCCGGGGATGTGCATCAGAAGGTGGAAGGGGTTCGGACGGTTGAACCGGCATTCGGACTTCCGGCCCTCTGGGTGACCAGTGACAGAAAGGGTGATGCCCAGCTCTCCGGATACACCGTTGTGGATCTGCCCAGTGTGGTCACCACACATCTGTCGGAGATTGTTCACCAGCATGGTTACGAGTTCCTCGGGCGTCAGGAGGTCCAGAGGCTTTTGGATAACCTCGCAAAGACCAATCCCAAGGCTGTCGAAGAGCTGACCCCCGCTCTTCTGAGTGTGGGCGGGGTGCAGAAAGTATTGCAAAACCTCCTGAGGGAACAGGTTTCCGTAAGGGATCTCTTGACGATCGTGGAAACACTGGCGGATTATGCCCCCGTGACCAAGGACCCCGAACTCCTGACCGAGTATTGCCGCCAGAAACTGGCGAGGTCCTTGACAAAACGTTTTCTGGAGAAGGATCAGACCCTGAAGGTTCTTTCTCTGGCCCCCAGCGTGGAGAGTACGGTTGCCGACGGGGTCAATCAGACCGAATATGGGGCCTATCTAGCCCTTGAACCGGGTCAGGCGGAGAAGATTATCCATCAAATCAAGTCCGCGATCGAAGGGGCGGCAACGAGGATAGAACAACCCGTTATCCTGTGTTCTTCCACCATCAGGCGACATTTGAGAAAACTCTGCGAAAGGTACCAGATGCAGGTGGCGGTGATTTCCCATAACGAGATACCCAGCGGCCTGAAAGTACAAGCCGTGGAAGAGGTAGGACTTCCCCAATGAACATCAAGAGATTCATAGCAAGAAACGCCCAGGAAGCCCTCCGTATGGTGAAAAAAGAGATGGGTGAGGATGCTGTTATACTCAAAACCCGAACCCTCGCTCCGGGATCAGGGAATTCTGTCGAAAAACGGAGCAGAATCGAAGTGACCGCCGCCATCGACTATGATGCCCCGGTCGTTTCCTTTCGGAAAAGGGACCATACAGGGGCCAGGGAGATGATGGAGAGATACAAGGACATGGAATCCCAGGTGAGAGAGATCAAGGCCCTTCTCTGGAGCATCGAAGCAGGGACCATACTGAAATCCGAGCCCTTTTTCGACCATTCAGCCAGAGAGCAATATGCCTGTCTTAAGGGCTTCGGGCTCAAGGGGCATATCATCCGGTCGCTCATGGAAGAGACGATGGCAGGAATAAACCCGAGGGTGGAAAAGGCGGAACAGGAACCTATGAAGCAGTGTCTCGTAAACGTCCTGAAAAAAATAAAAACGGGAGCCCCCGTTGCCGGAGACTCGGAACAGTCCATCCAGGCCTTTATCGGCCCGACGGGCGTTGGGAAGACCACGACCCTGGCCAAACTGGCTGCACGGTCCGCCATAGAGCATGGCAGGAGCGTGGCCCTCATCACCCTGGATACTTACAGAATCGCCGCCGTGAGCCAACTGGAGACCTACGCCAGGATCATGGGGGTTCCCATGGAAGTAGCTTCCAACCGGAGTGAACTTGGCAAGGCCGTAGCAAAACACCGTGATAAGGATCATATCTTTGTGGACACGGTGGGAAGAAGTCCGAGGGACAGCAGAGAAATCAATGAATTGTTGGAAATGTTGAAAATTTCGCAGGCGATTCATGCCTACCTGGTCCTGAGTGCAACTACGGATCTACATCAACTCCTCCTTGCCGAAAAGACGTTCAATGCCCTTTTGTATGAGAGCTATATCTTTACCAAGTTGGACGAAGTGGAAGATGCTTCGCCCATGGTCAACTTTCTGCTGTGCCAGAAAAGGCCTGTCTCCTATTTTACCATGGGACAGAAGGTTCCGGAAGACCTGGAGCCGGCTTCAAAGAAAACCTTGGCCAAAATGATACTGAGCGGGAAGAACGTGATGCTGGACAGTCTAGGTTATGGAGTGCATTAGCATGGATCAGGCGAGCAGACTGAGAGACATGGTTGAGAATGAGAAGGACATCAATGACAAACGCATGGCGGCAAATGCAATGATGGGTGCAGATCAAGGCAGACTCGGGGTTAGAGTTATTTCGGTTACCAGTGGAAAGGGCGGGGTCGGAAAGACCAACGTGGCGGCCAACCTTGCGCAGGCCCTTTCTCAATCGGGAAAAAGAGTCCTGGTCCTCGATGCCGACCTGGGCCTGGCCAACATGGATGTCCTCCTTGGTTTGAATCCCCGGTATACCATTCAACACGTCCTGAGAGGAGAAAAAAGGTTGGAAGAGATCATCCTCGATGCGCCGGGAGGCTTCAAAGTACTGCCTTCCGCATCGGGAATCCAGGAAATGACTGAGCTGGACCAATCCCAGAGACTCATGCTGCTGGATGAACTTGATGCAATACAGGACAAAATTGACGTGCTGCTCATCGACACGGCGGCGGGCATTTCGGCCAATGTCATGTACTTCAATTTCGCCGCTATGGAAAAAATTGTGGTTGTAACCAATGAGCCGACTTCGCTTACGGACGCCTATGCCCTGATAAAGATCCTTTCGAGCAAATACCGGCAGAAGAAGTTCAAAATACTCGTGAATGAAGCAAGAAATGAAGCGGAGGCGGACAGGATATACAGGCATCTCAGTCAGGTGGTGGACAAATTTCTCGGGTCACCCTCCATGGATTACCTTGGGTGGATTCCCTATGATAAATGTATCCCCAGTGCGGTCCGGAAACAACAGACGGTCTTGGCCCTCTACCCTGATTCACCGGCCAGCAAGCAGATCGTCATGATTGCCGAGCGGCTGGCGGACAGTGTGGATCATTTGGATTTTGAAGGTGACATCAAGTTTTTCTGGCAGAAACTTCTGAACTATTGACGTATCAGATTGGGAGAACGTGAACGGATAATGACACTCAGCGCCGCAAGAAAAATCAAACAATATGATCGGAAGGCCCATCCGGCCGAGGGAATCGCCCGTAACGACAGAGATGAATTTATCACCCGTTATGCGCCTCTGATCAGAACGGTTGCCGGGAGGCTGGCCATGAGGCTGCCGAACCATATTGACCAGGATGACCTCATGAGTGCTGGAATCATGGGACTCCTGGACGCCATTGAAAAGTTTGATCAGGCCAAAGGAGTGGCCTTCAAGTCCTACGCTGAATTTCGAATCAGGGGCGCAATGCTTGATGAACTGCGTGCCATGGATTGGGTTCCGCGCTCGGTCAGGAAAAATGCCAGGAGACTCGATAGTGCCTATAGAGCGGTGGAAAGGCGGACGATGCAGCCGGCCGACGATGAAGAAGTGGCGCGGGAATTGGATATCGATCTGGAAGCATTCTACCGTATGCTCGACGAAACCCGAGGGGTCTCTCTAGTCAGCGAGGAAGATGTCAGCGAGTTGATGGCCCACAAGAAAGTGAGTACCCTGTGGGAGGTTTTTCAGGGCACGGCGGGTCCCGACCCAGCATTCTCACTTGACCTGGCGGAATTGAGAAAGGTGGTGGCAACGGCCATAGACGCCTTGCCGGAAAACGAACGGACGGTGGTTTCCTTGTATTATTATGAGGAGCTTACCATGAAGGAAGTCGGCCAGGTTATGGGTTACACCGAGTCAAGGATATCACAATTGCATAGCAAGGCAATTGCCAGGCTTCGTCACAAGGTGAGAGGGTATTTCAAACACTAGCGAGTTCTGAACAAGCAGGCGGGAAACCATGTCCGAGGAGATCCTCACGGAAGAAGAAAATGAAGTGGAACGGGAAGACGTCCCCCTCGACGAGGCACCCGTTGAGGAAGAACCCGAGGGCCCTCCCGATTCCCAAGAAGTGGAATCCGATGAGGAAGTGACTGCCGCGCCATCGGATGACGAAGAGCCGACGGACGATAACCCGTCCGGTGAGGAGCCTGAAGAGCAACCCCGAAAGAGCCTCAACAGATTGCTTCGAAACAAATGGCTGTTGCTTTCATTTGCCGGTGTTTTTTCCGGCATCTTGGGGCTATTGCTGGGATATGGCGTGCCTTGGAATCCGCAATCGGGTGGGAAAAACCCTGAAGGGATTCATGGCGGGACCGGGAAACAAGAAGGTGGCCTGGTTCAAACCGGTCTTCAGCCATTTTTTGTGCCTCTGCCCGAGGGCTCTGAAAACATAGCCTTGAAACTGGATATTAAGGTGCGCTGGGAATCGGAGAGCCTGAGAAAATATAAAGAAAGACCGGCCTTTATTCGGAACAGTCTCCTGACGTATTTCCTCAGGGCAGCAAAATCCAAAGAGGGATTCGAAGGTAACAGATCGCATTTGGAATCTGAAATCGGAAAGGTCTTGGAGCATTCTCTAGCGGTGAAGAATATCAAAGTGCGTTTGGAAAGTGTAACGCCCATATGATTTGAAACTGAAAATCCCGCTCCTGACCCGGGGCGCCTCACGAACTTTCCAGTTTGGAGTATCCAGTCTCAAACACAGGAGGGCAAGCTATGGATGACTTTGCACCCATTTCAAGCACTTCCATAGGAACGCCGGTCCATGGCAAGGTGCCGGGGCTGACGCCTAAGCGGAAAATCAGGGACAGAAAAAGAAACAAGAAAAACGGGCGTGAACAGAGCAGTATGAAAGAAGAGGGCATTGTTTTGGACAAAAAACTGTTGAACAATCTTGCGGAAAAGGAAGACAGCGAAAAAGGTGTGGAGGAGGGGGAAGCCCTGCCCGAAGACGGCGATTTTTTCAGCTACGGAAAGGCCCTCTCCAGGACGAAGCACAGAAACAAGGTGGACGTGACGATTTGACGTCGCATTTTGCCATGGGCGAGCAATTCTGGATAATAGGCCAGATGGCCATTGACGTCTTTATGCTGGTTCTTCTGGCAATACTCCTCAGTCTGTTCCGTCGTGACAGGGGGAGGATTGTCCGCTCAGGCGAGCTGAATATGCCGTCTGAAAAACTGCTGGAGGAGATGAAACAGATCAGCGCATCGCTGGAGAAGAACCTTGAAGAAAAAAGGGAATTGAGCGGAACCATTGTGACGGAACTGGAAACCCTTCTTTCAGATGCCAAGGACGCCTCTCTTCGACTCGAAGTTCTGCTGAATACCTGGCGCAAAACAGAGACGGCCGGAAGAACTGGAGCAGGCGATACTGAACGCCTCAAGAAATCAGCCAGGGTGCTTTCTGAAAAAGGGGTTTCAAAGAAGGAGATCGCCAGACGCCTGAATATCCCCATGGGGGAACTGGAACTCATGTTGAAATTCTGAAAAGCGTAAAGAACACAGAGGGTAGTGTCTGCCGATGAAATACTGTGACAGATGCGGCCGCCCGCAAACCATGATATGATCAACTCCCCCACCGCAAATAGGATCAAAGGAAGCACGGAGATCCAAGGCAAGGCGCGAGTGACCCCAGATTCGAAGGCGCTCCGTTTACGGCCGGGCCAAATCCTGTCGGGTAAGATCGTCCAGACCAAGGCAGATGGTTGGGTCCTGATCAGCTCCGGAAACAAGAGCTTTGAAGCCCACACATCCCTTTCGCTCAGGGAAGGGGCGAAATATCAATTTCTGGTCAGATCGACAGGCCCGCAAATCGAACTCAAGGTCCTGGAGAGTAGGGATCCCTTTCCGAGTTCGACGTTGAAGGTCTGGGATTCAGGGCAGGAGATGCGCAGGGCATTCTCAGCCATCCTTCGCGACCTTGCAGAAGGGCCGTTGCCTGCCGATTTGAGCAAAGCCAACAGCCGGACCCTCCGGCAAATCCATAGGCTCCTGCCTCTCCTGGTCTACCAGGGGCCGACACAGGATGACGCCCTCATGCTTCCTCAAAAACTCCTGGCAAGCGGCGTTTTCTGGGAGAGCAAAGTCCTCCGTCACCTCCTGATGTCCGAAGATGGGAAAACCCTTGAAACCCTTCGGACGGATGATCTGAAAGGGCTGCTGCTCAAGCTGAAAGAAGAACTCCAACCCAGGGGTGACGCATCCCGTGAGCTTCGGGCAACGATAGAACAGGTGGACCGCCTGCTTTCCATCGTCCAAAACCATCAGAACCTCAACCTCAGCGCAATAAGGGAAGGGTGGGGTTGGTACTGGTTCATCCCGGGTGCTGATGAAAGGGAGTTCCTGCACGGTGAGGTGTTCGAGAAAAAGTCCGACGAAGGGGAGAGCCACCACATTCAAATGAACCTTTCCTTTACACGTCTGGGAGAGATTGGGGTCTCATGTCTTTTGAGAGATAACGACGTTTCGGTTGATATCCGGGTAACCGATAGCCAGGTCGCATCTTTCCTTGAGGAAAACCTCTCCTTTCTAGAAGACGGATTGAAACAGAAGGGATTGAAAATAGGGAGACTGACATGTGAACTGATACCGGAAGGGCCCCCTTATGTTCTTTTTTCTAAAGGGGTAGGGCCCGCGTCGACAGTTGATGTGGTCATTTAGGCGTATTAATGGAAAAAACACGAAAAAGGGCTGTTGCCCTGAAATATGACCCCCACCAGGATAATGCCCCCAGGCTCGCCGCCAAGGGAATAGGGGCGGTGGCCGAGAAGATCATCGAACTGGCCGCGCAAAAAGGGATACCCGTAAGGGAGGACCCTGATCTGATGCTGTCCCTGATGGAACTGGACTGGCACGAAGAAATTCCCCCGGCACTCTACCAGATCATTGCAGAAGTTCTCGCCTTTACCTACCGGATGAATCGAAAATACGGCAGTGGGTGAGCAGGGTTGCCCGTTGAGCCGGTTGGCCCGCTGAGCCGGTTGAGCCGGTTTTGGCCGACAATGGTTCGGCTGTCTTTCGCACGCACCCCCTCGCTCTCAACTTTGATGACTTCAACGAAGTCGTCTCATCCGCCGGAGTCAAGGAGCAGGGCGTGAGGGTCTGAAAAAGAGTGTCAGGTCTCAGCCGCTTCGTTGCTCATGGGCTGTCACTCGTGGCATAAACCAGCCTTTCATGTTTCCATCGACTTTTGTCTTCCGGTAATTTTTTCCGGGATCAAGAAAAAATTTGCAGCCCTCGGACTCTCTTCCAATCAAAAAGGTATGGAACGCTTTTGTTCGAGGTTGATAATGGCAATGAAATAAAGATGTTATCCTTTCTGTTCGCGGAATCGATAGAAATGATCCCTTATGGTACGGTTATTGCTTATACCTTCAATAGTGTCAGATAGGTTTGAACCATGCGGCCAGCTAACTGGTCGATAATTTGACTGGGGACGGATTAGAAAGAGGAGAAAACACATTATGATCGGCATGCTGGAAGCGGTCAGGGCCTGCATCAAAGAAGAAGTCAGAATGGATGTTATCTCAAACAACCTGGCCAACGCCGGGGTCGTCGGGTTCAAGAGAGACAGAATTTCTTTTCAAAACATGCTCCAGGACGCTGAAGATGCGAATACTACCACTGCATCCGAAAGCGATGGAACAGTGACCGATTTCAGTTTTGTACGCGTCGAAACCGATTTTGGAGACGGCCCCACACGCAACACAGGCAATACGCTGGACCTGGCCATCAACGGGAAGGGCTTTTTCAAGGTGCAGACCCCGGAAGGGGTGCGCTACACGCGCAAAGGCAATTTTACAACGGATGCGCAGGGTTACCTGATGACCCAGGAGGGAAATCCGGTCCTGGGAAAAGGTGGATCCATCAGCATCTCGGGGAAAGAAATACTCGTCGATAAAACCGGGCGGATTCTTGTGGATGGATCCGAGGCGGGTCAGCTTGATCTGGTGGATGTATCTCAGCCGGATAAGCTCATCAAAGTAGGTGGCGCCCTTTTCCAGGCCGGGGATGGGAATGAGGAAATCCCTTTGCCAATGGAAACGGTCGTCAATCAAGGTTACGTCGAGAATTCAAACGTCAATGTCGCTGAGGAGATGGTCACGATGATCCATGCGCTCAGGGCATTTGAAAGCTATCAGAAGGCGATCCAGATGATGGACGGATTGGACAGCACGGCGACCAATCAGATCGGTCACCTAAGGTAAGCACGCAAAACAGAAGGAGGAACACATTATGATCAGAAGTTTGTGGACCGCAGCCTCGGGTATGGCAGCTCAGAAGCTCAATATGGATGTTATTGCCAATAATCTGGCCAATGTGAACACCAGCGGTTTCAAGAAAAGCAGGGCCGATTTTGAAGACCTGCTTTATCAGGAGCTTCGAGCCCCCGGCGCGACAACGGCCTCCGGTGGAGAGATTCCCACGGGAATCCAGGTGGGCATGGGCACAAGGCCGGTCTCCGTTCAGAAGATGTTTTCCCAGGGCGATTACATGCAGACCAAAAACAACCTGGACATGGCCATTGAAGGCAAGGGATTTTTCAAAGTCCTCAGCAGTGGGCAGGAGGCCTACGTGCGTTCGGGGAGCTTCAAGGTGGACAGCGAGGGCTATATCTGCACCGGCGATGGAGACCGCCTTCAGCCGGAGTTCGCCATTCCGGCCAATTCCGTCAACTTTACCGTGGACTCGGGTGGGAACATGGTGGCGATGGGTGCCGATGGGACGGAGATCGCAAGTGCGCAACTGAGCCTCTACAGCTTTTCCAATCCCGCTGGTCTCTTGAGCAAGGGAGGAAATCTTTTTCAACCGAGTCAGGCTTCGGGCGATCCCGTTGAAGGAAACCCCGGTGTGGACGGTATGGGAACGGTTGCCCAGGGGTACCTGGAGATGTCCAATGTTGATGTGGTGGAGGAGATGGTCAATATGATCTCAAGCCAGAGGGCCTACGAGGTGAGTTCGAAATCCATCAAGGCCGCTGACGATATGCTGCAAATGGCCAACAATCTTCGGAGATAGATAATCATGTCCAGAAAATGGTCGAGATATTCATCGGTTGCCATAACCCTGGCCCTTTTCCTTGCGATAGGTGAAACGGCATGGGCCGGTGACCTCCAGATTCGGATCAAACAAAAGGCCACGGTTGAGAGGGACAGCATTACCCTCGGAGACATCGCCTCTTTCAACCCGGAAGAGGATGAACGCGTGGCCGCGTTGCGAGAACTCGAAGTGGCATCCGCGCCACCTCCGGGTAGAGATCTGAGTTTGAACAGCCGTTTTCTGATCTACAGGCTGTCAGCGTTGATGGGTGGAGACCCTGGGGTCAAAGTCAAGGTCCCGCAGAACCTCCTGGTGCACCGGGACGGACAGGTCGTAAGCGTCAAAAAGTTGACAAAAATATTCAAGGACTATGTTTTCAACCATGCCCCATGGCCAAGAGAAGTCATGAGGGTGGACAAAATGAATACTCCGGGCCCTGTGACCCTGCCGCGTGGCCGTCTTGCGTGGGAGGCCAGGGAGAGAACCAATGGAGATTTTGTCGGCGAGACATCTCTGGTTGTCGCCTTCACGGTAAACGGCAAGGTATACAGGAAGGTCCCCGTCAGTGGACGTATCTGGGTCACCCGGAAAATAATCAGAACGGCGAAAAAAATTGAAAAGGGCGAGATTATCGAAGAGAAAAACCTCTTGCAGGTCAGGGAAAGCACAGACCGACTCTCAAAGGACAATGTCACCGCCCTGAACCAGGTCATAGGCAAGAGAGCCACCACGACAATCCAGAGCGGCAAGGTGATCAAGCTGAGAATGGTCGAGGTGCCGCCTGCAGTCAAAAAGGGAGACCGGGTGGTCATCAGGGCGGAAAACGGGTCCATAGAAATCACGGCCCTTGGCAGGGTGCTGGAAGATGCGCGGTCAGGGGAACAGGTAAGGGTCATCAATGTGGCGAGCGGCAAAGAGCTGTTTGCCACGGTGGTTGGCCACGGCCAGGTAGCGGTTACTTTTTAGGAGAAATTTCCATGAAAAAAACGGTCATGAACGGTTTGATGATTTTAGCAGTGCTGGCCCTATCCGCCTGCGGGGGAGGCAAGGCCTTGACCAAGACCGGAATGTCCCAACCGGGCCGGCAAATTTCTCCGACCGGACCGGTCGCCGCAACACATGGTCAGGATTCCCAGACGGGATCGGAGGCGAGCCTTTTTCATGAGAGCACCTATGACGGCTTTTTCCAGGACCTCCGCGCCCACAAGGTCGGAGACCTGGTAACCATCAACATCGTGGAGACATCCAAGGCCTCCAAGAAGGCCGACACCAAGACGGAGCGTTCCTCTTCCGTTGACGCTGGTGTGACGAATTTTCTGGGTTATGAGAAACAGCTGGGCATGCCCAAGGCCTTTGACAACGCGAGTATGATCAAGGCCTCCATGGGAAACAAATTTGATGGATCGGGATCCACGAGCCGGGACGAGAGCATGACGGCCTCCGTTACGGCAAGGGTCGTCAGGGTAATGCCCAATGGCAATCTGTTTATCGAGGGCACCCGCAAAATCAGGGTGAACAACGAAACCCAGAATATCACCCTCTCGGGAATCATCAGGCCCAGTGATATCTCACCCGACAACACAGTGCTTTCAAGTTATGTGGCGGATGCCCGAATCGATTATACGGGGAACGGCCCGGTGAGTGACAAACAGCGGCCGGGATGGTTGGCAAGAATCCTGGATACGGTCTGGCCGTTCTAGTACGCGTCTCATAAGTTGCGTGCCATAAAATGGAATATATTGTCAAAATCGATGATAAGACTTTCGAGAAAGCCTTTCAGGGGGAAAGCATGAGAAAACGACTCCATCCCTTTCTTGGCCGGTGCATCCGAGTTGTCCTGGCCCTGTGTTTGGTCTTGCTATTTGTCAATGTTGCCTGGTCCGCCAGGATCAAGGATATCGCCTCATTGAAGGGGGTGCGGGGTAACCAGTTGATCGGTTACGGACTGGTGGTCGGCCTGAATGGAACCGGTGACGGTTCAGGGACGAAATTCACCGTCCAGTCCCTGGTGAACATGATGGAACACCTGGGAATCCATGCCCTGCCCGACCAGGTGAAGGTGAGCAATGTGGCGGCGGTCATGGTTACGGCGAATCTCCCGTCTTTTGCCAGGCAGGGGAATAAGCTGGACGTCCTGGTCTCATCGGTGGGTGATGCCAAGAGCCTCCAGGGGGGTACACTCCTCCTTTCCCCTTTGCGTGGGGTGGACAACCAGATCTATGCCCTGGCCCAGGGCCCGCTGCTCGTGGGTGGGTTTGCAAGCTCGGGTGCTGCCGGAGGGGGAGTCCAGAAGAACCATCCCACCGTTGCACGCATCCCCGGCGGCGCTTCAATAGAACGGGAAATTCCGTTCGATTTTTCCAAGATGAAGGACCTGGTCATTTCATTGAACGAGCCTGATTTTACCACCGCCATGCGGGTCACGGATGCCATAAACATGAAACTGGGACGGAAGGCGGCATTTCCTTCGGATGGGGGGACCATCAGGGTACGGGTTCCGGATGAAATGAGAAAGAACATGGTGGGCGTCATGGCCTCCCTCGAGCAGATCAGAATCACGCCCGATCAGAGCGCAAGGATTGTCCTTGATGAGCGTACCGGCACGGTGGTGATGGGACAGGATGTGCGCATTTCCTCCGTAGCCATTGCGCACGGCAACCTGAGCGTAACCATCAAGGAAAGCAAGCAGGTGAGCCAACCGGCGCCTTTCAGCCAGGGACAGACCGCCGTCACCCCTGAAAGCAAAGTCAATGTGGCCGAAGAGCAGAAGAGATTGATCGTGATGCCCGAGGGGACAAGCCTCGGAGATGTGGTCAAGGCCCTCAACGCCATAGGTGTCTCCCCCAGGGATCTCATCGCCGTATTTCAGGCCATCAAGGCTGCAGGGGCACTGCAGGCTGATCTGGAGATCATCTAGGAGGCTGGCATAAAACGTCCATCTGCGGCGTTATCTTCATCCCTCGTCACTGCGACGTACTTATCTGTACGCCTCGTCCAAGGGATTTCAGATGCCTTGCATCTGAACATTTTGTGCCGGCCTCCATGAGAGCCTTGTTCTTATGAAGCTGATTGACATGGGATGGTGAAGTTCACAGTTGAAAGAGAGAATTCACAAGGAACATGATGCAAAGCGCGAAGATTAACGTAAAGGCCTATCTGCCCGACCGGGATGCTGCGGCCAGACAAAAAGACACAAAGCTCAAGAAGGCCTGCAAGGATTTTGAGTCCATACTGACCTACCAGCTTTTGAGGAGCATGCGCAAGACGGTTGACAAGTGTGGCCTCTTCCACGGGGGCAAGGGCGAGGAGATCTATCAATCCCTTTTTGACATGGAAATCTCTAAAGATATGAGTGATTTCGGCCCGAACAGCCTCGCCAGGCTACTCTACGACCAGATGAAGGGCCCGGCAGGTATCCCCGAACTTCCTGAAGAAACGCCGGCCTGGCCCGTCAAAGGGGTCGTGTCATCAGGCTTCGGGATGCGTAAGGATCCTTTCACGGGGGAGAGCCGTTTCCACGATGGCCTTGATATCGCAGCTCCCGAAGGTACGGCGATCAGGGCCGCGATGCCCGGGAAGGTGGCCTTCAGCGGAGTGAAGAAAGGTTATGGCAATGTCGTCATCCTGGACCATGGAAAAGGGTTGCGCACACTGTATGCACATAACAGAAGAAATCTCGTTGCGCAAGGCGGGTTTTTGGAGGCCGGTACGGTCCTGGCGGAGGTGGGTTCGAGCGGACGGAGCACAGGCCCGCATCTTCATTTCGAAGTGACGCGGGATGGACAGCCGTCCGACCCTTCGGCCTTTCTGCCGGTGACATGGACGGAACACCAAATGGCCATGAAATGAGCATAAATCTTTAGTCGCGACCGATTCTTGCCGATAACATAATAGTGCGAAGCATGTCTGTCTAAGAAACGATAAGAGCAAGTGATAAAACTATGACAAATACTGACTCAAAGAGGTTCGCTGCCCCGTGAGACTGGAGTAATGGAGTACTGGAGTATTGATCAAAACAGCATGCCCGGTACTCCATCACTCCAATACTCCAACGAAGCGGAGGCTTATGAGGTGTTGGTGTTATGGCGTCGGACAACGATCACGGAAATCGCAATTATTTTGGACAGTAGTGAATGCGAAGTGAGAACAGGGCTTTTCGCGCTCAGCACTTGCCACTGAACCTGGAGGAAAGAGCATGCATTCCCTCGAAACTCAAATAGAAAACACCTATGAAAGGCAGACTTCCCTACTGGGTGACCTCAGGGATTGCCTGGAGATGGAACGAGAGAGCCTCATGGAAGTCGATGTGGATCGACTCTGGGAGTTGATGGAGAAGAAGAACGCCCTTGCCATGGATGTTGAGAGGACGGGGAATGAAATCAAGTGCCTCATGGCAGCCGGTTTCCCCGATTCAACAGAGAACCCGCGATCCAGCGCCCTGAAAGAATGGCCCTGGTACAAAGCGCTGCATTCCAAGACAACGCTGTTGAAAGAAGAGATCCGGGTGAGGATCGAGGAAAATCAGGTGTTCATTAAGGACTCCCTGGGGTTTTTTGATGAACTGATGAATATTATTGTCCAAAGCGGCGGAAAAGGGGATGACTATCAACATCTCCAGAGCCCCCAGGAAAAACATGTGGCCAGGATTTACCACAGAGAGGTCTGACTATGAGCGGCATCAGTCTATTACTCAGCACGGCAAAAGACGCCCTTATGACCCAACAGCAGGCCATGGATGTGATCGGTCACAATGTGGCCAATGTGAACACACCGGATTACAGTCGGCAAGTTCCAGTTATCCAGGCCAACACACCTGCATCGTATGCAGGGCTCATTTTCGGCCGAGGGGCGACTGTAACCGAAATACAGAGAAATGCGAATACGTTTATTGAAAACAGCCTGCAGCAGCGTCAGTCTGACCTGAGTGCAACTTCGGAAAAAGAAATCTACATGGGGGTGCTGGAAGGTATTTTCAACGAAAATTCAGGGAGAAGTCTCAGCGGTCAGATGGCTGATTTCTGGAACGCCTGGCATGATCTGTCCAACAATCCATCGGGCGACTCGGAAAGGAGCGCCCTTTATGAGAGAGGGGCCCTGCTTGGCCAGACCTTTTCGGACCTTTCAGGGGACCTTGCCCAGCTTGGCGGAGAAATGAACCTTTCCATCGATAACGGCGTAGAGACGATCAACGAGATGACGGCAAAGATTGCCGATCTTAACGAACAGATCGTCAGCATGAGCGGAATGGGAAATGCCAATGATCTGATCGATCAGAGGCAACACTTGGTCAACCAGTTGTCCGAATATCTGGATGTCAAGTATTATGTGAATGATGACAACAGCATGACCGTCACCACTGGAAAGGGTTATGGCCTGGTTAGCGGGACGGATAGCTATTCGCTGAGTTTTGATGGGAACAATGTCAGATGGGAAAGCTCCGGGGCCGCCAGCACGGACATCACGGATACGATCACGGGCGGTAAGATGGGAGGATGGTTGGATATGCGGGATACCATCATCCCGGAGTACAACGACAAATTGAACCAGCTCTCCGGATCTCTCATCCGGGAGGTGAACAACCTTCATGCCCAGGGGGTGGGTTTGGAGCGAATGACGGATGTGACAGGGACATATGGGGTGGGGGCAGGAAATAATGGGGTTGTTTTGGCAAATACAAACCTGGACTTTGGAGATTCCATTGATACCAGTGGCACTAAATCTTTCACCATTTGGCTCAATGACGGTTCCGGAAATAACACAAGTTCCGTGATTGATGTAGATGGCGGCACCGATTCCTTGGATGATATCGTTACAAGAATAAATTCGGTCAGCCCCGGCAATCTTATCGCGAGCGATGCGGATGGCAAACTTGGAATTACGACGGCCCCTGGCTTCTCCTTTGCCTTTTCTGACGACACCAGCGGGGCCCTTGCGGCCCTGGGCATCAACACCTTTTTTGCAGGCAGCAACGCAACAGATATGAAAATGAACGCCAACCTGGGGTCGAACAAGAACCTCATAGCGGCAGGCCGCGTCGACGCGACAGGCCAAATCGCCTCCGGTGACAATACCAATGCCCTGGACATGGCAGGCCTGCAATACGCGGACGTGGATATCAAAGACAGTGACGGGAATGTAGTCGCTTCCGATACCCTGGATAACTACCTGGCCGGTCTGGAGGGCTCCATCGGGATCAAGAGCCAGAGTATTACACGTACGAGAGAGTACAATGAGACCATTGTCAACAACCTCAAAGACGCGAGGAACAATGTCTCGGCTGTATCCATTGATGAAGAGATGACCCAGCTCATAAAATTTCAGCATGCCTATGCCGCGGCCGCAAAATTGATCAGCACCGCGGACGAGATGTATCAGACACTGCTGGATACAAAACAGTAGGAGGGTCAATAGCCGGGAGTGTGGAGTTGGGTTTCTTCCCTCTAAAAAAAAGGGAGGCCGAGGCTTGCCCGTCGGTCTTGTGGAGGGGCGGATTTCTTTTGATGTTGATATTTGTTGCATTGTAGGAGCGGGCTCTGTCTGCGAAATCGTGAGCAGAGCTCACTCCTGCTCGTCATAATGAACTTTGCGGTCAGCACTAGATATTGGAGGACTTACCTATGCGCGTATCCAACCAGAGCACTTACGATGCGATAAAATACCAGTTGTCCAGGACGGCAGCAGAGCTGGTCAAGGCCAATGAAGTTGTCAGCAGCGGCAAGCGTATCAACAAGTTGTCGGACGATCCCATAGGCATGGTGCAGGTGCTGAGTCTTCGAGAATCACTCGCCAACATAGATCAGCTGGGCAGGAACATATCAACTGGCAATACCTGGCTCGATGCAGGAGAAACGGCCCTCGGGAGTGTCAAGGGACTCATTACCGATATGAAGACCCTCTCTATCCAGATGGCAAACGGTACCGTAGGTGCAGATGAGCGAAAGGCTGCCGCAGCTCAGGTGGAAGGAACCCTTGAGCAGATTGTCTCTCTGGCAAATACACAGGCCAACGGCCAGTACATCTTTGCCGGCACAAAGACCGACACCAAACCCTTTGAGATCCAAAGGGACCTTAATGGAAATCCCACCGGCGTCACCTATTCCGGGAACGACACACCATTCAGTATCAAGATCGGAAAGAATACCAATATTGAGGTTGGGCACGACGGTGAGGCTGTGTTTCAGGGTGGAGTCAGCGGAGGCATTTTCCAAACCCTCATCGAATTCAAAAACTCACTTGAAACGGATAGTGGTACCGGGATCGGGCAGGCCATGACTGATCTGGACAATGACTTGAATCACATGATCAGCAAGGTATCCGACATCGGGACAAAAGGGGTCCGTCTGGATGTCAAGGAAAAGATCCTGGAAGATCTGAAACTGAGCTACACGGAGAATAAGTCCAAACTGGAGGATGCGGATATCCTGGCGGCCATATCCGATGTGCAATCAAAGGAAACGGCCTACCAGGCCGCCCTTGCATCTTCTGCGAAAGTGATGAAAATGAGCCTCATCGATTACTTGTAGAGTCGGTGCTATCACCGCAGACACAGAGGAAGCAGAGAAAAGCCTCTTAATTGTACGGATTGTCAATAATTTAGAGGGGCCACCAGGTTGCGGTGCATATCATCTGTCTTGCCATGGAGGGCATATGCTGGTTCTGGCCAGGAAGGTCAACGAATCTATCACGATCGGCGACGATGTCGTCATCAAGGTCATCGGCGTTGAGGGTATGCAGGTTAGGCTGGGGATCGATGCGCCAAGGAATGTGCGCGTTCTCCGCCAGGAAGTGTACGAGAAGATAAGAGAGGAAAACCTCCTGTCGGCAAGGGGTGAGGCGGGGGCGTTCATAAAGGCCGCCGGCCTTTTAAACACAGAAGACCGATCAAAGAAGTAATGCATGTTTGTTTTCCTTTGCCGGTGCCTCAGCAAAGGGAAAAAAGTCCCTGCGCTTAGCGCCTGGGGTGAAAAACGAGAGGAATAATACCTTGAAACTGGAAACCAGAGATTTCGGCTCCGTGGATATCGACGAACAGAAGACGATCATGATGCCTTCCGGTATGCCGGGTTTCCCGGGGATGCAACGTTTTGTCATCCTGGAACGCGAAGAATCCAGGCCGTTTCTCTGGTACCAATGTGTCGACGATCCCGGGCTCGCCTTCGTGATCATCAATCCTCTTCTTTTCAAACCGGATTATTCATTGGACCTGACACCTGCCATGAAGGACATGTCATGGGAAGAGCCTGAGGAAGGGAACCTGGTGGTATACGCGATTGTGAACGCATCAGAGGGGGTGCCGGAAAAGATCACCGCCAATCTCATCGGTCCCCTGGTGATCAATACCGGAAAAAATGAAGCAGTGCAGATGGTGATTTCAGGGAGCCCCTACTCGCACAAACAACCCATTTTTCAGTCTACCTGATCTCAAAATCCAACTTATTTTCACTCTTCCATGACCATATTGATGGTTTTTTGTGAAGTCATTAATACTAATAACATCATATATCGCTTGACTTTGTCTTGTATAGTTGCTATATGTGCATATAACACATATTTACATCTCGAGAATTGGAGGAAGACATGCCTCAACTTAATCTCTACGTCCCGGAAGAAGTCGCGGTCAAAATACGAAAAAAAGCAGGCGCCAGGAATATTTCAATATCACGTTACCTTGCGGATGTGATCAAACGTGAAGTTGGGCAAGGGTGGCCGGAAGGCTATTTTGAAAAAGTATGCGGGAAATGGGAGGGAGATTTTCCAGCGATAACAAGGGAAAATCCGGAAGACCTTGACGGGGTGTCTTAGATGTACCTGCTTGATACCAACCCTTGCATTGAAATCCTCAGAAATAGTCAATCGCCCACAAAAAATCATTTTGAGCAACATGATCCTTCTGAGATTTATCTCTGCTCGGTTGTTGTTGCGGAATTATTTTACGGTGCGAGGAAAAGCAATCAAGTTGTTAAGAACGTTGCCCTGGTCCGGGAGTTTTGCGCACCATTTGTTAGCCTGCCTTTTGATGACCATTGTGCTGACTACTATGGAACAATCAGATGCGATTTGGAAGGGAGCGGCATGAAAATTGGTGCGAACGACCTCTTTGTAGCTGCAATAGCAAAGGCTTATGACCTTATACTGGTAACGCATAACACAAACGAGTTCGCTCGTATTGCAGGACTTCAAATTGAAGACTGGTATGATGCCTGATATTATGAGGTACGAGGACTATACCTGCTTGTCAAACAATATCCCCATCATATCTTCCAGCCTGGCAGCCAGCTCCAGCAGTTCCTTGGTCGGGATCTGCCTGACCAGTTCGCCCGTATCCTTGTCCACCACCCTGACCACGGTCTGGCCGGTTTCCTCGAACACGGAAAATTGAAGTCCCACATTGTGGATTGCGTTAAGATCGGCGTTCACGGCCTCCATGAAGGCATTGGAAATATTGGTTTCCGCTTTCGGTTTTGCCTTTGGGGCGCCCCCGGATCCAGGGTTCCCCACGATAACGTTTCCTGGGAGCGGGGTCTGAAGCCTCGCCGTATTGATTGCTTCTATTGACATTTCCCTTTACCTCCTTTGGCCGGATTATCCATGCCGCAGTCCCTTATAGGCATTCTCAAGGCGGAGCCTGTTTTGGTTGGCCTGCAGTTCATGTTGAACCCGATCTTTCTTCTTCCTTGCAAGGGAAGTGCATCGGTCTTCACACTCCCTGATCCGTCTTATCCATGATGCCGCGTCCGGAGGCAATTGCCCCACGCCCCTGTGGATGTTCCTGAAGGCGCCTCGTCTCTCGTCCAGGGGAGTTATGAGCTTTTTATCATCACCCCTTTGCACGCATTGGAGGACCTCCTCGCTAATTCTGAGGAGCTCCGTATGCGGATCCGGTTGTCGCTCTCATTACAATTTTTTCCATCGATGGACGCAGTACATCAGTTTGATTGCTCTATGCCGTGAGGCCTTTTTTCTCATAGGCCTTCAAACACTGCCGCTTCTTCTTTGACGCAACGATTTTTGAAAAAACCCTCTCTTTGCTTTCTTCCAGGGACTTGCGTGTCCGTTCGACGGCCTCTTTCAGGTCATTCAGCATTTGATAGTCATCAGGGTTTGTAAACGGGCCACACTCAACAAGACGTCGGAAAGACTCGTCATGTTCCTGCGCCAGGCCGTCAATTCCGGCCAGGTCGCCTTGTTTCAGCATAGCTACAAGACCCTCGCTTGTCTTGCGGAATGCCTCGATTTCTTTTTCAAGGTTATGATGCGACATGAAGTCCACCATATTGTCTTCCCAAATGAGGGGGCATCCCGCTTTCTTTTGGCGGAATTGGCGTTTGGGTATCAGGCAATTGCTGTGCTGCCTGTTCCCAGGTATCCAGCAGGCCTTCCAGAAGCCCCCTTACGTCCTTTAGAGCCATTGCGTCTCCTTTGAGATTTGCTTCCGTCAATCTCCGGATCATATAGTCGTAAAGACTTGAAAGATTTTGAACAATTTCCCCGCCTGTCTTTCGGTCAAGGGCACTGTCCAGTTCCCCGATGATGGCAATGGCACGGGAGATATATTGACCTTTCCTGGCGATATTGTGCATCTCCAGCACCTTTTCGGCAAATCCAACAAAGCGTATGGCACCCTCATATAAATCCAAGAGCATCCTCATTTTGTTGGTACTCGTATTTACATACACCTTGTTATACGTATTGGCTGCCTGCTGCATACCTTTTAACCTCTTTCTGGTTTTATAGGTTTGTGCTTGCTATTACCCTGCTATTTGCTTGTTGAGATTGGACAGGCCCACCAGTTGCTGGGTGAGATAGTCACTTGTCTGCTGATAACTGCTGATAAGTTTCTCCAAGGCGTTAAACTGGTTTTGGAGTATTTCCTCCCGTTTGGAAACCCTGGTCTCCATGACGTCCTGCTTGTCCTTCAAATCATCAATGCTGCTCTGCAGGCCATCTTCCTTGCTGGCTATCATGCCGTCTGTGGGACTCATTACCCCGGCGAGATAATCGGAGAGGGTGGTGGCAATGCCCTTGCTGGTTTCCGTGTCAGCGGTGAAAATGGTTGTTACATCGGAAATGTTGCTTGTAAGGGCATCCGTTACGGCGCTATCGTCCATCTGCATCTTGCCGTATCGGTCTATGGTTATGCCGATACTGGAGAGGGTGTCTGCCGCGTTTTGGGTTCCAGCAACCTGCTGTCCTAAGATATTTGGAAGGCTCCGGGTGATGGATCTGACCGTGGAGTCCCCGATGAGGGCTCCGGACGATCCGTCTTCTCCTGCATAGGCCTGCTTGCTGGAAAGCTCATCTATGAGCTTATTATAGGCATCCACGAAGGCGCTTATCTTTTCCTTGATGGTATCGGTGTCTCGCGTTACGTCCACACCGACTGTTTCCGTATCGTCAGCCTTGTGCAGGTTGAGGGCCACACCGCTGATCAAATCGCCAATTGAATTTGTGGACCGCACCACGTTGATGCCATCTACGTTAAGGCTGCTGTTGGCCGCGGCTCGGGTCATTACCATGCCCCCTCCGTCATACAGGGTATCAAGCTGGCCTGTCACCCCGTTCGTAATGGTTGCGCTGATGGTATTGCCCGCGCCGCTCTCTTTAGAGGCCATGGTCAGATAGACATGCCCCAGTCCGTCATCAATCACGCTTGCGTTGACCCCCGCGTCAGCGCTGTTAATGGCTGCGGCAATGCCGGCAACGGTTTCATGGTCGGAATCAATGGTGACATCCACCGCAGCTCCGGTGGCCCCTATTTGGATGGAAATGGTCCCCGTGCCCACCACGTCAGTGGAGTCGGTAAATGCTGCACTCCGGACCGTGTGGGCCTGTGCCAGGCTGCTTACGATAATGGAATGGTTCCCCAGTGCGGCCGAGCCAGAACTCGTCACCGTGAGGATACCTTCATTTGAAGAGACGCTCGATGAAGAGTCAAAACTGCTTGGATATTTCAGGTCATTCACCGCTGATTGAAATGCACTGAGGGCGCTCTTGACCTCGCCGTATGCCGAGAGCTTAACCTTAAAGGCCGCTTCCCGGTTTTCCAGCAATGTGATGGGGCGACGCTCCAAGTCCATCAATTTACTGATGATCCCCTGTGTGTCCAACCCGCTCGCCAACCCGCCGACTGACAGTGCCATTTTTTCTTCCTTTCAAATTGGTTCAAGGGAGGCCCTGATGGACCTCCCTTGTTTGTCATTCGTTATTTAAGCAACGCGAGCGCTGCCTGCGGT
>JBAPTR010000295.1:0-2196 GCA_049282265.1 Desulfatiglandaceae bacterium
GATCCGGCCCCAAGGTCGACCCCGAAGGAATAGTCAACACCCGTCCCCCGCGTTTCAGAGTCGCGACATTCCGAGGAAGCTGTGTTCTCACCGACCGCGATCGCGGTCCGCGTCGCAGTCTTTTACAATTGTCTGTCGGGGAGAGCCGGACTCTCCGGGAGGCCCCAGTGACCTCCGTCTTCGGACGTCTCGAGCAAAGGGTTCGTAGGATCCGCGTAATGCCTGCAACCGGCCATCCATATCCTGACTTACATTGACAATTACAACTCTGTTTTTTACACTCTTGGCAATCATAGCTTTCGCAGCATTCGAATGGTGCGGTGCTTTCGACTGTGGTCTCCACTTCCCTCCGCACGCGCATTGATCTTTGACCGACGGTCGATTGCCCGCCTGCAGGGAGGTATCGATGTTATTTCGGCACTGCATCGTCCTGGCTTCGCTGTTGGTGATGGAACCGGTGACGGCTTCTGCCCAACCTCACGGCAACGATAGGATATCCGCCTGGGAGGCCCTCCTGCGATCCGATCCGGCCGTGGTGGATAATCCTTCCGTCCGCTGGAGAGACCGCCTGATCCTGCACGAGTTGACGCCTGAGCAGGCGCGTGCGTTCTTCCAGCAAGGGGCGGATCCCCGAAGCCTGTTGCTGGAGAGTGGCGAGACGCTCCAGGAGTATCTCGACCGACGGCTCTCTCCCCCGGCGGCTGGTTATGTTGCTCTGCCGCTGCCCTGCCCGGTCTTGTCATCGGCGCCCATCGACGGCGGGGGAAAGTACCCCTTCCGAGTTCGGGGCGACGATCTGTCACAGCAGGGGGGATCGCCGACTGGTTGCGGGATTCCTGGGGAAGCCACGGCCGTGATCCTGAGGCTGACAATGCAGGCCCCCGCAGCTGGGACGCGCGTGAAGTTGTGGGCCGGCGACGGTCCCGAACCGGCCGGGAGTGTCGTCGAATCCCCCGAGGGATCGGCAGTTCCGCGACAGGAGACCGTCGTGGTGACACTTGCTGCGGACGCGGGTTCCGCCGCTGACCTTTTGTTGCTGGCGACGGCACCGGTCGTATTGGCAGCCGAGGCAGTTGGCTACTTCCGGGCCATACGACGGGACGACACTGCAGGCGGAATCTCGTTCTACAGCGAAGGAAACAGCAACAACTTCTTTGGTACCGGAGCGGGGAGTTCCAGTAACCCGAACCTAGCCAACTCGTTCTTTGGAGCCAACGCGGGCTCGGCCACCAGCACCGGCGCTAACGACTCCTTCTTCGGAGCTTTCGCCGGAGAGTCCAACACCAGCGGCAGCGGCAATTCCTTCCTCGGGAGGATGGCGGGAAACTCCAACACGACGGGAAGCAGTAATTCATTCTTCGGGACGAGTTCCGGTTACAGTAACACCACTGGCTATGAGAATACCTTTGCCGGAAGCGGTGCGGGCTATGCCAACACGACCGGAAACTCCAACGCGTTCTTTGGCACGGATGCCGGCGGAGGCAACGGTGCCGGTTCACGCAATTCCTCGTTCGGTCATTCTGCGGGCTATTTCAATGAGGCGGACGACAACGCATTCTTTGGTTATCAATCGGGCTACAGCAACGAGAGCGGCGCCGCTAACTCCTTTTTCGGAGCCGACGCTGGTTATTCCAACACCTCCGGGTATTCCAACGCCTTCATCGGCCGCGCCGCCGGTCGTTTCAACACGACAGGTTATTCCAACACCTTTTTAGGACGGGACACCGGATACGCCAATTCCACTGGTTTCGAAAACACCTACGTGGGACGTGCTTCCGGCTACTCCGGGACAACGGGAGACTCCAACGCGTTCCTTGGCCATTTTTCCGGCTTTCACAACACGATCGGGAATGACAATTCATTCTTGGGGCACGCGGCGGGCGAGTCCAATACGAGTGGCAATTCGAACACCTTTACGGGAAGTTCCGCCGGCTACTCCAATTCGACCGGTTCCTACAACGCGTTCTTTGGAACCGGGGCAGGCTACGGCAACACGACGGCCTCCTTCAACTCCTGTTTTGGTTTCAATGCAGGTCAGTCGAGCAGTACAGCCGGCAGCAACTCGTTCTTCGGCGCCTACGCCGGCTCTGCGACGACCACCGGTTCGGCAAATGCATTCTTCGGTCGCAGTGCCGGCGATGCGAACACCAGCGGCGCCGACAACGTCTTTGTCGGGCTGTACGCCGGCCTGTTCAA
>JBAPTR010000296.1:0-6815 GCA_049282265.1 Desulfatiglandaceae bacterium
AGTGCACTTGGCAACTCACTCCTGCATGGACGACTATTTGGGGTTCACTCCTATCAAACCCTACGCGCTTCTGTGACGTACCGCTGAACCCCAAATCGGCGTCCATCCCCTCCGGAGTGTTTAGAAAGCATTTGAAAAAGATTGTCAGGTTCGGTTCCCAATCGTTGCTCATAGGCTGCCGTTTACGGCTTAAACCAGCTTCCAACGAAGTTGTTTTATTCAAATCTACCAATTTGTTAATCAAGCATGTATGCTGTATAACCTATTTGCAAGAGTTTGGCAACAGAAAGATTTACAATGTAGCTATAATTTAACTGTTCGCTTAATCAGACAACCCCTTCCGGGTAATGAGAGATAAGGGGGAGATGCTAAGAGATATTTTTCCTGTTTTACGCATTGACTTTCCTGGACAAAGCCGCTAAAAGGGGCGTGTAACAACAAAATGCAAACCGCAATGCTATTCTGAGGAGGATAATGGAATGGAGCCAGTTGTTATAAACAGAAAAGAGAGCAGGTTGAGAATTGCTCCCGAATGGGCCGATGTGTGCTTCACCTGCGGCACCTGCGCGGGGGGGTGCCCAGTCACCGGCGTTGACGGCATGGACCCCAGAAAGGCGGTCCGCATGGCGGCCCTGGGACTGGACCAGGAGCTGATAGATTCCCGGTTCCCCTGGGTATGCACCCTGTGCGGTCGGTGTGAATACGCGTGCCCGCAAGGGGTCGAAATCCTCAAAATGCTGCGTCGCGCCAGGACCCTTCGCGAACGTGACAAGGTGCCGGGACCCATCCACAAGGGCGTCGTCATGGATCTGGAACGCGGAAACAATCTTGGTATCCCCAAGGATGACTTCCTGTTTCTCCTGGCGGACCTTGCCAAGGAGATGGACGAAGACGAGGGTTTCCCCGGTTTCTATGTACCGGTGGACAAGAAGGGTGCCAATGTCATGGTGACCATCAATTCCAAGGAACCCTTCGGTGAACCCGACGACATGAAGTTCTGGTGGAAGATCTTTTATGCAGCCAGGGAAGACTGGACCACCACATCCACCAACTGGGAGGGCGTAAACTGGGGCCTTTTTTCCGGTGACGACGAAGCCATGAAGACCCTTGTGGGGCGAATCGTGGAGCATATGGAGCAATTGGAGTGCAAGACACTCCTCTTGCCCGAGTGAGGCCACGCATACTTTGCGACCAGGCTTGGTCTGCAGACGTGGTTTCCGGAAGTTTTTGAGAAATACAGAGTTGTCTCCGTCCATGATCTCCTGAAGGAATACATTGAAACGGGAAGGATCAAAGTGGATAAGTCCATTCACCAGGAACTCACCACCATCCACGATCCGTGCAATTACGGCAGAAAGAGTCAGAAGACCTTTGGACAAGCCTATTTTGAAGAGCCGCGCTGGGTCACCCAGCAGTGCTGTGAGAACTTCGTGGAAATGGAACCCAACCGCATGAACAATTTTTGCTGCGGTGCCGGTGGCGGTGCATGGGCCATGCCCTATGACGCGGAAAGGATCTATTACGGCCGTGTCAAGGCCAAACAGATCAAGGATACGGGTGCAAAAATGGTTGTTGCACCCTGCCATAACTGCCGCGACCAGATCATGAAGGGGTTAACCAAGGAATATGACCTGGGGATCGAGACAAAGTATCTCTGGGAACTGGTGGCCGATTCCCTTATTGTAGAACCCTGGAGCGAAGAGGAGATCAAAAAGGCCAACGAACTCCGTGACGCCCAGTACGAGCGGGATGAAGTTGACTTGGATCAGGAATGGTAGGATAATGCTTAAGAATTGATGGAATTTTGAAGAAGGCCCCGTTCACTTATGTGAGCGGGGTCTTCTTTGTTTGCATTTCAGGGCATGATATTGGCGACTTCGCTCGGGGTGTCCTTTTCAAAGGCCTTGAAGTTTTTCTTGAAGTCCGCGGCCAGTTTCCCGGCCCTCTCATCATAAGCGGCCGTGTCGCGGGCCGATGCCCTCGGATTGAGCACCTCGGGGGGAACACCGTCACAACTTTTCGGTACGAGAAAACCGAAAATGGAATCCCGCTCATATTCAGCCTGGTCCAGTTGCCCGGTCAATATGCCTCTGATAATGGCCCTCGAGTAGGCTATCTTGATGCGTTCAGCCTGCCCATAAGGCTCTCCCGACCAGCCCGTGTTCACGAGCCAGCATTCGGCCCCGTGGGTCTTGAGCTTTTTCAGAAAGAGGGTCGCGTAGACGCCGGGCGGCAAGGCCATGAAGGGAGCCCCGAAGCAGGCACTGAATGTGGCCTGTGGCTCCTCGATGCCCTGTTCGGTCCCGGCTACCTTGGCCGTGTAGCCGCTCAGGAAATGGTAAACCGCCTGCTCCACGGTCAGCTTGGCGACCGGGGGCATGACCCCGAAGGCATCGCAAGTGAGCATGATGACATTTTTCGGGTGACCCGCCGATCCATCCTTCCGGGCGCTGGGGATATGGGAAATGGGGTAGGCGGCCCGGGTGTTTTCGGTAAGGGAGTCGTCGTCCAGGTCCAAGCGCCTGGAATTCTGATCCAGGGTGACGTTTTCCAGGATCGTGCCGAACTTCCGGGTGCACTCATGGATCTCCGGCTCGGCATCCTTTGAGAGCCGGATGACCTTGGCATAACACCCCCCTTCGAAATTGAAGACGCCTTCGTTGCTCCAGCCGTGTTCATCATCTCCGATAAGCCAGCGGTCGGGATCGGCAGAAAGGGTGGTTTTCCCGGTCCCCGAAAGGCCGAAAAAAATGGCCGAATCCTCCTTGTCGCCCACATTTGCAGAGCAGTGCATGGGAAGCACGGATTCCTTGGGGTAGAAATAGTTAAGCATGGTGAATACGGATTTCTTGATTTCCCCGGCGTAGGCCGTCCCGCCGATCAGAACTAGTTTCTTGCCCAGGTGGATGAGGATAAAGGCCTCGGAATAGGTTCCGTCCACTTCGGGAATGGCGTTGAAACGCGGCACATCAATGACCGTGAATTCCGGACGGTGTTTTTCCGCTTCTTCCTTGCTTGTGATCTGGATAAACATGTTTCTCGCAAACATGCTGTGCCACGCCCGTTCCGTCACGACCCTTATGGGAATCCGGTAGCATTGGTCAGCACCCGCATAACAGTCCTGAATAAAAACATCCTTGTTCTGGAGGTAGGCCTGAAGGCGATAGAAGAGGTTGGTGAAGGGGTGTTCTTCAATGCCCTTGTTAACGGGACCCCACCATATCTTGTCGAGGCTGGTCTTTTCTCTCACGATGAAGCGATCGTCGGGAGAACGTCCCATGTGATGGCCGGTCCTGACCACAACGGGGCCCAGGTGGGAGATATTTCCCTCGCGCCTACGTACGATTTGTTCGTAGAGTATGGGCGTCGAGGCATTCCAGTAAAGAGTCGCCAGGTTTTTGAAGCCCAGTTGCTCCATGTCAGGTCGCACATTTTTATAGTTGAACATAGGGTGCCTCCATTTGGACAGATGTTTTGCCACAGAGGCACGGAGAACACAGAGATATTTTTTTCACTCTGAGTCTGAACATGATCGCCCTCCTGAGTGGAGAAAAAACTACATGGATACCAACATACAATAGAGGTGCCGAAAAGGTCAAAGAGAAAACCATAAAGGCGCAAACCGCAGGAAAGATTGTTGAAAAGCTGGGGGATTTTTTCCAGGAGACAGAACCGACCCACGAACGCATTGTCGTTGACATACGGCGACCTTAGAGGTTATAAAAAAACCTCATTTCCTTCAAATGGAGGTAGAAAAATGGTACCTGAAATCAAAAGAATCCTCTATGCAACGGACCTGTCCGAGAACGCCCGGTATGCCTTCAGCTATGCTGCCAGTATCGCGAATCGTTATGGTTCCGGGGTGGTCATCCTCCACGTCCTTGAAGAGCTTTCTCCCAGCGCAATTGGAATGGTCACGGATATCGTGGGAAGGGAGCGCTGGGAGGAGATGCGGAAGGAAAAACAGGAAAAGGTGATCCAGACGATCAAGACGCGACTGGAAGATTTCTGTGAAGAAGTCAGTGAAGAACTCCCTTCCTGCCCATTTATCGTGGACGACATTCTTGTGGAAGTGGGCAACCCGGTGGAAACCATATTGAAGAAACTGGAAGAGACCAATTCCGATCTGGTCCTGATGGGCTCCAGGGGCCAAGGCCTCCTGGCAGGCGCTGTCCTTGGCAGTACCTCGAGGAGAGTACTGCGGCGGTGCAAGAAGCCCGTGATGATCGTGCGATTGCCGGAACGCAAGAAATAGGTTGAACCGTTGAAACTCAGCGCACTGCTCCCATAAGCCTGAGGAGCTTCAACCCGGTCGCCGGATCCTCAATACGACGTGCATCGATCCCCGTCAATTCGATGATCGTGACCTCCTGGATCAGATACACGGACCCCCCGCCCCTGGCGCATCCCACGAAGGTCTCATCCCCACGGCCCACTCCCACCTTTTTGTTTAACCCTGATCCTTGACTCTGAACCTGTAAACGGCCACTGTTTTTCTACTAGCTGTATTAAAGTTTTTTATAGTAAAAAGAAAGGGTGATGTGGAGAAAAAGAGGGCCATTCCCTTGACGGCCGCAGCAAAACATGTTAGAAGTTACCGAAAAAATCGTAGACAATAGACAATATTGCAGATGTAAGTGTCGGACGGTAAGAGCGGCCCGGGTCGTGAAACAGCGAACCATGATATAATGATGAAAACTGTTTTCAAGAGAAAGGAGGGCACTAGGAAAAGGCATCGGGGAGATGCCCGGTAAGGGGATTTATCAGGCGATGCGGGAGTTAAGGCTGATATTGGGGCGATGCGCCGTGGGAGCCTTTCCCGTCAGGTGAAACAGCAAACTGAAAGCATGGAGGGAAAAATGAAAACCAGGAAAATCTTGTCTTTGGCAATGGCGGCTGCTTTTTTTGCACTGTTGATCAATGCACCGACCGTGTTTGCCGGGGGAACCATCAAGCTGGGCGAAATAAATACCTATAGCAAACTCACCAGTTTCACCTTTCCTTACCGGAACGGCTGGAAACTGGCCCTGGAGGAGGTCAATAAATCAGGCGGCATAAACGGTAAACAAATTGAAGTGATTTCCAGGGATGACGCCGGCAAACCCGGCAATGCCGTTAGGATAGCAGAGGAGCTGGTCACAAAAGACAAGGTGGCGCTGCTTATGGGCTCGTTTTTCTCTAATGTGGGCCTTGCTGTGTCGGATTTTGCCAAACGGAACAAGGTTTTTTATCTGGCAGCGGAACCCCTTTCCGACGCGGTGGTATGGGCAAAGGGGAATCGATACACGTTTCGTCTGAGGCCCTCCACGTACATGCAGGCAGCCATGTTGGCCGACGAGGCCGCAAAAAATCCGGCAAAGCGTTGGGCCACCATCGCTCCCAACTATGCCTATGGAAAAGATGCGGTCAAGGCATTTAAGAAGGTATTAAAGGCCAAGCGCCCGGATGTCCAGTTTGTCGCCGAACAATGGCCCGCGCTGTTCAAGATTAATGCAGGGGCCGAAATTCAGGCGCTCGAGCGCGCCAAACCGGAAGCGATTTATAATGTCACCTTCGGGGGTGATCTGGCCAAGTTCGTCAGAGAAGGGAAATTGCGAGGCTTTTTCAAGAACAAATTTGTTGTGGGCCTTCTGACAGGTGAGCCGGAATACCTTGATCCTCTTAAATCAGAAGCACCGGTAGGGTGGCTGGTGACCGGGTACCCCTGGTATGCCATTAAGACAAAGGCCCAGACCAGGTTCCTCAAGGCCTATCAGGCCAAATACAATGATTATCCGAGGACAGGGTCTGTGGTTGGTTACGATATGTTCATGGCCGTGGCCAACATGCTGAAAAAAGCCGGGTCCACCGGTACCGAAAAGATGGTCAATACCATGGAAGGCATGACTTTTGACGGTGTTTTCGGACCGATCACATTCAGAAAGATTGATCACCAGTCCACCATGGGCGCTTATGTGGGCTATACCAGCCTCAAGGACGGGAAGGGCATCATGGTCGATTGGAAGTACCTGGATGGCAAAAACTACCTGCCCAGTGATGCAGAGGTCATGAAATTGAGGCCATGACACCGAGAATCAGGGCATGGCCGAACTGTCATGCCCTGAAGCCTCGTCTTTGTTGGAGTAATAGAGTGATGGGTGGACCAGTTTCAAAACGCCCCCTTTTGCCAACACTCCAATACTGATGGAACCGTAAAAAGTCCCTCCATGGACTTTTTACTCACGGAATCCGAAAAGTGTCATTTTCGGCTTCCCTACAAATCAATGGGTTGCACTGCACCCCATTGATTTGCGTGCCCGTCCCTGGGCACCATGATGACTTCCGACGAACTCATTTGATTAATTGAGTTCGTTACTCATAGGATGCCTCGAAGTGGCATAAACCAGCTTCTAACGAAGTTCTCTCATCGGCCGGAGTCAAGGAGCAGGGCGTGAGACTTTTTTTCAGACCCTTTCTCATAATGCACTTGGCACCAAACACCGACATGGACGGCTATTTGGGGTTTAATCCGCCCAAACCCCACGCGCTTCTATGAATTTATGCTGAGCCCCAAATCGGCGTCCATCCCCTCCGAAGTGTTTAGAAAGGGTCCGAAAAAGAGTCTCAGGTTCGGCTCCTCTTCATAGCTAATAGGCTGCCGCTCACGGCATAAACCAGTTTCTTACGAAATCATCCTTACTGACTTCGTCCCAAGTGCAGAGGTTTTCTGGATTGAGGAAAAAGCAATGACGAAAAAGAAGACTCGCAGGATTTACGTGGGTACCGTGCCCATCGGCGGGGGAGCCCCTGTAGCCGTCCAATCCATGACCAATACG
>JBAPTR010000297.1:0-2222 GCA_049282265.1 Desulfatiglandaceae bacterium
GGAAGAAAGCGAAATCTGGAACATTGGATCCAATCCAAGAGGAAAGGGATACACACGAAAGGAAGTTCTCCGTCGCACTGTCGTTCACGAGATGGGGCATGCGCTGCTGGACGCTTATGGAGGGCCTTTAAATTGCACAGGTCCGAACTGTCTGGGAGATCATTGTACAAATCCGAACTGCATCATGTTTGCAGGCGTCGAGGATTGGGAATTACATGATTTTGGCTCCGGTCCCGGAAGCTGCTATCACGCAGCAGGCGGTTCAAAGGACATCCGAGAATTAATTCATAATAAGGTTCATCCATAACAGGGCCCACTATAACGTAGGAGGTTTAATATGAAAACAAAATCAATTCTGAGTTTTCTGATTCTTATTGGAATCGCGGCTTTTTTGGGCCCGGTCTGTATAGCGTGGGCAGAAGCGCCTGCGATCCATATTGATTTAAACTTTGACAGCTCTTTTTACGGCTACGGTGATCCTGTAGGGGTTGATATCGCAGTGACAAATGAATCGGGAAAAGACATTTTGATCAGTCAGGGGTTCCGCTCCATTGTCTATTACATGGAGATGCGGGTGATCGACCCTGCCGGTAATCTGCTTTTAGCAAGGCACGATGAGTTTCACGATGAGTTTCCGGATGCGCCTCCGGTGCCGTTTATCCTTTATGAAGGTCGTGTCATCCGGGCGGCCTCCTGCGAGGTACTGCCGGCTGGCTGGGAGGGGATGTCGCAGACGGCTGACATTCGTGATTTTTACGAGATGGTTCTGCCCGGATATTACTCGGCCCAGGTGCAGCTTTCGGCCATGGTGTTTAAGGGCGAGCCCGGTGATCCCTGCGACATCAACGACTATGAGTGGCTGGGGGTGTTAAAATCCGAGACCCGATACTTTTATGTTGAGGGGACCACCGAAGTAAATATACTTCCAAAAAGGTGGCGGATAGTCTGGCAGAATGGCAGGTATGTGTTTCCAAATGTGAAGGTAGCGATTTGGCCTGAAGAAGGCAAAACAGTGGGCGATTACCAGTTAGAGGGAATTAAGTTGAACAATGTGGAGGCCAATAAAGTGCGCAAGTTGTACTCCTTTTGGAAGAAAAAGTATTATCTGCTGGCGTTTTTCAACAAACAAGAGGCTGTCAACAGCCTTGGGGATGTGACAGTGGGTCAAAAGTATCCCGCTCGAATTTCTGGACAACTTACGAGCGGCGAATATTTTGGCGGCTCACGGCAAATCAAAATTGTTCGTTAAAAAAAGGAGGTGAATTGTTAAGGAGAAGATGTTTTTGTGAAATGAAATTTTCCGTGCCGCTTGATGCCCATATTTTATACAGGAACAGATTTGCCGGGAAAAATGTGTTGAAATCACAATACATTGAGATTGGGATTGGGATTTACTTCTATAACGATACTATAAAAACGAAGTGTTTCGTTAAGGTGTTATGTCAGCTTTTTTACCCCTGGAATGATGCCCGGGTGAAAACAAAAAGGGGGACAAAATGGATAAAATAATACATCAATTCCTGACCGTGGAAAAACTAAAGACAATCCCGGTGAAAACTTTGGGAGCCATTTTAGTGGGTCTGATCTTTATCATGGGACTGTCCGCATGCGGTACTGTGAAGCCTATCACAAATCCTGCAGAGGTTAAGAATCTTCACCCGGATAACAAATCCTCGATAGCCGATGTTAAACCGAGTCCTGCTAAAGATTTAAACAAAGCTGACAAGCAGGCGATTATCCAAAAAGTGATGCAGCTACAGATGCCCTTTATTGCAAATGAGGGTCAGGCAGTCAAAGAGGTCAGCTTTTACGCAAAAACCTTTGGGGGTAACGTTTATGTAACCCAAAATGGAGAAATGGTCTATTCATTTCCTCGTATTGAACTAACGGATAAGGCATCAGACAGCGCTTCAACGCCTGGAAAAATCAAAAGTGTGACCCTGAAAGAGACTCTAGTCGGCGCGTCGGCTGCAAGCCCAAGAGGTGACGATCGATCACAAACAAAGGTCAACTACTTTATCGGCAATAACAAAAACAAGTGGAAAACCAATATTTCCACTTATAATTCGATCAGTCTTGGAACGGTTTATAAGGGAATAGATCTGTCGCTGAAGGCATATGGAAAGACCGTTGAGAAGGTCTTCACCGTTCATCCGGGTGCCACTGCCAAACCTATAAGGCTTAATATGGAAGGTGCAAGTTCCCTAAGAATTACCGATAAG
>JBAPTR010000298.1:0-2159 GCA_049282265.1 Desulfatiglandaceae bacterium
CACGATGCGAAATAAAAAGATTTTACCTTTCACTCAGCTTCTATGCAAGTGCTTTAATAGAGACCTTTGAAAAACCTCCCTTTTTGCCCAATCCGCCGGTCGAAAATGCCGTTGGTGGTGAGGCGGACAAGTCTCTGCGCCTTAATTTCTCAGCCGTCTCGATTCTTGAATTTTTCGAATCAATCCCTATCTTTTATATTTCGAACGCAATATGAGATTATAAGGATTTTGATCAATGGAACATATACTGCCCCGTTGAATCCCGGCAACTCCGGCGGACCGCTGGTGGATTCATCGGGAAAGGTGGCGGGGATTTGATTTTGGCCATCAACGGCTCGGATGTTCAAAGCGTGGACGACCTTCATCGTTTCCTTTCGGACTGGCCCATCGGGCAACCGGTGAACATCGATATTGTCCGCGGCCAAAGCCGCCGGACCCTGGTGATTGTTCCCAAAGAAGCCATTGAGCCGGCATAAGCGATCGCATTTTCAGATCCGTTTGGAGCGGGGCTGCCGGGTTGTTCTTCAAAAACACATAAATGCCTTGTGGATGGCCAGGATTTCCAATGGGTTGCGTCCACTCCATTTCCCATGGCACCGGCTATGGCTTTAAGATAAGCTTTCCGTTTACAGCCCCCGACTCGAGCATCCGATGGGCCCGGGACGCATCCTCCAGGGGAATCCGTTCATGAATATGCGGTTTGACAATGCCTTGTTTCAGGTATTGGAAAAGTACGTCGTAGGATTGTCTCATTTTGTCCGGATGCATTTGAGCGATGCTGTAGATGACAAAAGTCCTGATGCCGACACTCTTTCTGAAACCGCTTTGCAGCAGTTCCGTCAAGGTCTTCTCCGGGGCGCCGGCGGCAAAGCCGAACCAGATGATCTGGCCCAGAGGCGCGAGAACCTCAAAATCCCTGGCAAATGTATTCCCCGCCACGGAATTCAGGATAAGATCCACACCCATATCCTTTGTAATTTCCTTCACCCGATCGACGACATCCTCCCGCCTGTAGTTAACGATGTGATCGGCCCCCTGGCTTTGGGCAAAATCTGATTTTTCGTTGGTGCTGGTCAATCCGATGACGGTAAAACCAGCCGGTTTGGCCAGTTGAATAACGGCGGTTCCCACCCCGCCGGCGGCTGCGTAAACCAGTGCTGTCTGCCCTTTTTGTATATTGGCCATGGTGTGCAGCATATGGTAGGCGGTCAAATAGTTTACGGTCAAGGCGGCTGCGTCGTCCAAATCGATGCCGTCGGGAACCGGCACCACCTGGGCACTTTCGCCAAGAACGTATTCGGCATAACAGTTCGGTCCAAAAACAATGACGCGCTGGCCCGCTTTCAGCCCCTTGACATTTTTTCCAACGGCATCGATGGTTCCGCTGCATTCCAGACCCGGTGTGGCCGGGAGAGCAGGCGTCTCGAGGTAGCTGCCTTTTCGCAGCATGATATCGGCAAAATTAACGGATATTGCCGCTGTTTTTACCCGGACCTGCGAAGGTCCCGGCATCGGGGTCTCAACCTCGGTGTATTTCAACTCATCCCATGATCCTGTTTTTTTAAATTGAACGGCTTTCATCATTTTTTCTCCTTTACCATAGAGATTTTTATTACTTTTCATGCATGATTCAGATACTCGCTTTTATAGAAGAATTACCATCTATTCGGCTAAGTCAATAAGAACTAGAGATGAAATAACATTTCGCATAAAAATTAAAATTAATATAATCAATAACTTGTCAGAATATTTTTGGGTTTGGCTCAACAAAAAAGTTGAAAAATTCAGCGGTACAAAGTAATATCGGGCGACCATTGAAAACGCTGCAACTTTCTCGAAGCTATCTCAAAATTAGGATTTTCGGTTGAGATCACTTGTCCGGCGTAGCCTTTAGGCGAAGACGGAAGGCGAGGCCGAGGATCAACCCACAGTCATACTCAAGTATGTCGAGGACTTGATACGAGGGCTCAACGCCGATATCGGACGAAAAGACTTTTTTGAGATGGCTTCGCATATGTCATGTGAACACGGAAGCTGTTTTAGAATCATTCCTTCGCCGGTTTGCAGGGGGCCGGCGATGGATCCTCTGCAAGCCCTGAATTCAAAAGCCAACCTTTAAAAAGAAAGCAATGCGATGAAACTGAAACGATGGTGTCTGG
>JBAPTR010000299.1:0-2194 GCA_049282265.1 Desulfatiglandaceae bacterium
ATAGAGTCTCACCCGTAAAAGATCAAGTTGTTTGATGTGTGCCGAAGTGGCGGAACTGGTAGACGCGCTAGGTTCAGGGTCTAGTGGGCGGACGCCTGTGGGAGTTCGAGTCTCCCCTTCGGCACCAATAAAACAGCATAAAGCAAAAGCTTGGCTAATATCAGGGCTCCTTGAATCCCCTGCCGATTGCAGCATAAACCAGCTTTTTACGAAGTCATCGTCATTGTTTCACCACATCTTCTCTGTAGAAGTCTCTCCAGGATTTTCCGCCTTCCTTTTCTAACATGGCTATCCACCCACTGACCCTCTCCTCGCCATAGGCCTCTTTCCAGGCTGTTACTATGATATCTACCGGGATATCGGCATGGGTCCCGCGGTAGGCCACATATTCCATGAATTGCCTGTTTTCCAGGTTGTAGGGCTGGAAAAGGGCATCTTCATGCCCGTCGAATTCGAGGGGCGCAACCTTGTGTTTTGCGCACAGCTCTTTGTTGAAGGCGGGGGTCGCCTTGATCCACTTGTCCTCGAGGAAAAGTTCCGTGTAACCATGATAAACGAACAGGTTCGTGCCCATGAAATCCAGAAGTTGCCGGGTTGCCAGGTGATTGCGCACATCGGCAAACCCCACCCTTGAGGGAATGCCAAGCGCCCTTGCCAGGGCGCAAAGGAGGGAGGCCTTGCACACGCAGTAACCTTTTCCTGCCCGAAGGACGTTGCTGGCCCTGTAATGTTCCGGAAGGTAGAAGGGGCAATAGGGATCGTACCAGATGGTGTCACGAACGGCGTAGTAGAGTTTCACCGCCTGATCGAGGGCATCGTGACTCTTTCCCACAACCTTTAGGGCAAATCCCCTCACTTCAGGGTGGTTGCTGTCAATAATGGGCGTCGGTTCAATATATTTTTTGTCTAAGTGGTTCATAGCTCCGCTTCCTTTTCTCGAAGAGATTCAAATCTGTTGCAGGGCCATAGATACCAGAAGCGGTCCATACCGTCAAAGTCTAAATCCTGAGAAAGGCGTCGTTCAGACCGTTCCAACTTTTCCCTTGACATGGTGAAGATTTTTTCCATATAGTTACGATGTAGCTAAATTGTAGTTAAAAAGTGAATTACGAAACAGTCCGGGTTCAAGAGGTATTCACCGTTATATCAAAAGGTTATGACAATATGAGCACACCGGAGGGAGTTGCTTTTATGGCCAATGTGAAAACCAGGGAGAACGGCCAGATTTCAAGCCAGCAAGACGACGCCGGAAGAGCGAGAGGGAGGGTCAAGTTCGAGGTCTACGGCGAAGAAATGGTGGAAAAGCAGGTCAAGATGAGCGGAAACAGCGGGCGCGTCTATCTACCTCCCGATTGGGTGGGCTCCTGGGTGAAGATTATCCGGATTGATTAACGGGTTTAAAAAATCAGAGAGGGCAAGCCGCGTGGAAGGTCTCCGTATAAGAAAGGTTGAAATAAAGGATTCAGACGACATCAGCAGGATCCAGGATGTCATTACCAAATCATCATCTTCCATCGATTTCAAGAGGATACTGGAGGACCACGTTACAAAGGGGGACGACGCCAGTTATGTGGCCGAAAGAGACGGCAAGGTCGTCGGGTACATGATCAGTTACATTGTCCTCGGCGGTTTCGGCGTCGAAAAGAGCGCGTGGATCGCCACCCTGGGCGTGGACCCCAAGTTTATGGGGCAGGGGATAGGCAAGAAGCTGGCGGAGGAAATCTTTCGAGTCTATCAGGAGAAGGGTATCCAGGATATCTTTACTTCCGTCCGCTGGGATTCAGCAGACCTGTTGTCCTTCTTCAAGACCCTCGGATTCGACCGGAGCGATTTTATCAATCTGAAAAAACAGCTTGACCCGCTTTCTTCTTGACATATAGTTACGATGTAGCTATATTGTAATCACGCCTTACCGAACATCTTAGATAATCTTTTCTTAGCGTCAAGAGTGATTTTTTGATTGCGTATTGATGACTTTCAACGAAGTCGTCTCATTACTGGAGCACAGGAGGAGAACCTGAGGGTCTTTTTCGGACGCTTTCTAAATACCGCGGTGGAGATGGACGCCCATTTGGGGTTTAAGGGTAGTCATTAGAGAGCGCAAGGCTTCTGGAGGCGTAAACCCCAAATGGGCGTCCATGTCGGATCCATGCCAAGTGCCCTATGAGAAAGCGTCTGAAAAAGACCCTCAGGT
>JBAPTR010000300.1:0-2335 GCA_049282265.1 Desulfatiglandaceae bacterium
CCTCGGACCCGTCATCTGCACCGTCCCGACCACCGCCCAGGTCATTGACCACCACCCTGGCACCCCGTTTGGCCAGTTCAAGGGCATAGGTCCGGCCCAGACCGGCTCCTGCACCCGTTACCACCGCGACCCGGTCGTCAAACCGGATGGAATCCTTCTCCTCTCTTTGAGGAGCGGTCCCGGGAATGGGAACGGCCTTCCAGAAATAGGTGGAAAATCCCCGTTCCCGGTCCACGACCCTTCTCCGGAAATGGAGGCTCACCTTCTGTCCCACCTGGATGTCCCCCAGTTCACAGTCCGTGAAATCGGCCATGAACCGGCCCCCGTTTTCAAACTGTATCATGCCGTATATGGCCGGCGGATCCACCGACACGGCCAGGAGGTCCCCGGTAAAGCTCTTGATAAAGGCCGGTTCGTCAGCAAAACAGTAGTCCTCCTGGCTGTGAAAGGCGTTGCAGTCCGGGTTCACACAGATATCCATTTTGGGAAATTGCGGGGTTCCGCAGGCCGTACACTTGCCCCCGACGAGGCCTGTGAGCATCTTTCGCTTTCTCCAGAGGACGGTCATGGCCGCCTGGGTGGGAGCCTCCGCTCGGATGCCCATCTCCGTTTTTATCAGGTTCCTGAACTTGAGAAACTTGGGGTAACTCTCTATAGTCTTCTTTGTTTCAAGGCTCCCTTTGAAGCCCCTGCGGGGAGGGAGATCCCGGATATGATCAGTCACCTGAAAATAGAGGGCGTCACAGCCCTGGCCGAACCCGGCCATGAGGATGCGGTCTCCGGGTTTGGCCTTTTCCAGGACCGACACCAGCATAAGGAAGGGATGGGCGGCTCCGGTTTCGCCGCACACCTCATGGAGATTATCCACCACCTTTTCAGGAGAGGCTCCCAGTCTTGCGGCGATCTTTCTGTGTTCGGCCTTGAAAAAGCACGGGAAGACAAAAGTATCCACATCATCCATGGAGATGGAAAGCATTTTGAAAAGTCCTGAAACCGCCTCCGGAATGATTTTCGAGTACCCCTCGTCCCGAACCCACCGTTCTTCCCACATGTAGTCATATTCAGACCAGGAGCCCCGGTAGTGATCCACGAAATCATGGGAAACGGAATAGCTCCCCTTGAATTCCGCGATGACATTATCCTTTCCCACCAGGAGGGAGGCTGCGCCGTCGCCGAACCACATCTCATAGAAATAGGCCGCCCTAGTCTCCCGTTTGTCGGAGGCCGTTACCAGGATGCTCTTTCTCTCCCCTCCCTTGACAGCGTCGAGGGCCGTCACCAGTCCGCTCGTTCCGCACTTGAGCGAAGTCGTAAAATCCGCGGCAACCATGTCATTCATCAGGTTCAGGGCGGTCTTCACCACCCCGGCACAGGAACGGTCCGCAAAGGGAAGGGTCGTGGAGCAGAGATAATGGGCATCAATTTTCCCCTTTTCCACGCCCCTGAGACAGTCTCGCGAGGCCTCCACTGCCATGGTCAGGGCATCTTCATCCCAGTTGCAGAAAGACCGCTCTCCCTCGGCAACCATAACAATTGCCGGGGCAAACCAGCCCATCTCCCGGAAGATGCTCATGCGGTTGAGCCTCAACTTCGGGATATAGCCGCCGTATGATGTGATTCCGATCATGCGTCTGTCCCTCCCTGGAAAACAAACAATTTCTCGATAAGCTGGGATTTCATGAGGTCCCCCTTGATCCGGAGCTTTCCGCCTGTGTAGGCCGACATGGCATTCAGTTCGCCTGAGATCATCTTAACGAAATCATCGTCGCCCATTTCAATGGTGGTGGTAGGGCTGACATGTGATCCCTCCTCTACAGTGCATGCTGCGTCTTTGACGATCGCATACCATAAACCACCCTTTGGGCCGGATATATCAAACTGGAAAACCACGTCCACGCCTGCCGCCTTATCGGCCCGAAACGCGTCGGGCAACCCTTCGAAGATGGACTTCACCGTGAGGCCTGAACCGGCCTCCGGCACGGCCTCCTTTTTCTTTGGACTGAAGGCATCCAGCATGGGGCTGAATGCCTCGGTGGCATTCAGATATTCCTTTGCGCCTTCCAGGGATTTAATCCTCCTCATGGCCTTCGCCACGTCATCAGGAGAGGGGGGCTCTCTTCCGTCCCCAACGACCGTCCCCGGTCCCGTCAGAACGGCGACGCGGTTATAGTAACCCATGCCCGCGTTGTATATGGCCCCGGTGACCGGACACTGTTCCGAACAGAGGTAGAGGACCAGGGGCGCCACGAATTCGGGTTTCAGCTTCTCAAAGAGGTCCGGGGGAAGGATGTCTTCCGTCAGTCTCGTGGCCGCAATGGGGGCCACCGTGTTCACC
>JBAPTR010000301.1:0-20254 GCA_049282265.1 Desulfatiglandaceae bacterium
ATGGACGCCGATTTGGGGTTTAGCGTAAATTCATAGAAGCGCGTGGGGTTTGGGAGACATAAACCCCAAATAGGCGTCCATGTCGGAGCCCGTGCCAAGTGCACTATGAGAAAGGGTCTGAAAAAGAGTGTCAGGCCCTCCTCCTGGTGCAGCAAATAAAATGGCTCGCTATAAGGAGCAGGTCGCGACTTCGTTGGAAGTCATCATCGTGCCCATGGACGGTCAGTACAAAGTCCAGGGACGGACTTTTTACGGTTCCATCAATATTGATTGTAATAGAAAATGGATATGAAAGTTAATGAGTAAAATCGTTGGGGTGCAGTTTAAGAATTGTGGCAAGGTTTATGATTTTGAGGCCGGACACTTTGTCCTCTCCAGGGGTGACAAGGTGATGGTGATTACTGAAGACGGCCCGGCCATTGCTGTCGTCCATACAGAACCCCATCTCCCGGGGGGTGAACTTTCGGAAAGACCTTTGAAAAAAGTTTTCAGGCTCGCGACTGAAAACGAAATTGCGAGATATGAAGATGGGATCACGCTGGAGAAAAACGTCTTCGGCTATTGCCTTCACAAGATAAAGGAAAGATCCCTGCCCATGCGCCTGGTGAGGGTGGAGAAACGGTTTGACGGCAGCAAGATCGTGGTCTTTTTTACGGCAGACGGCAGAGTCGATTTCAGGGATTTGGTCAAGGATCTGGTGAACAAGTTCAGGATTCGAATTGAGATGCGCCAGATAGGAGTCAGGCACCAGGCAAAAATGGTGGGCGGACTCGGATCCTGCGGCAGACCGCTGTGCTGTGCGTCTTTTCTCAATACCTTTGGCACGGTAACCATCAAAATGGCAAAAGAACAGAATCTGTCGCTCAACCCGGGAAAGATTTCCGGTATGTGCGGCAGGCTCATGTGTTGTCTTACCTATGAACACAAGTATTATGAAAAGGCCAAAAAGGATATGCCGAAGATCGGTAAACGGGTGAAGACGAACTGTGGTGAGGGTAAGATCATTCGTGAAAATATCCTAAAAAAGACAGTGACGGTGGCCCTGGCTTCCGGGGAGGAAAAAGAGATGGCCTTTGAAGAATTGGCTCGTAAGGGCGCTCCCGAGAGAAAAAAAGACCGTCCTCAGAAAAAGAGGCCTGGGAAACGGCCATTTCAAAAAGCAAGAAAAGGGGGTAACCAATTCGAAAAGTGACCGACAGATTCTATGTTACCACGCCAATCTATTATGTGAATGCAGAGCCCCATATAGGCCATGCATATACGACCATTGTAGCCGATGTGTTGAATCGATATTATGGGCTTTCCGGTATGGACACCTTTTTTCTCACCGGCACGGATGAGCACGGCGACAAGATTGTGGCTGCTGCGGAGATGGCCGGGGAGACCCCGAAGGAATACGTGGATCGGATCAGCCAGCTCTTCAGGGATCTCTGGCCGAGGTTGAATATCAGCAACAACTATTTTGTCAGGACGACGGATCCCCGACACCAGCTGGTGGTACAGTTCATTTTGAACAAGGTCAGGGACAACGGCGATATCTATTTCAGTGAATATGAAGGGCTTTACTGCTTCGGCTGTGAAAGGTTCTATACGGAGCGCGAGCTGATGGAGGGAAAATGTCCCGACCACCTGATGGAACCCACGGTCATAAAGGAGGCCAACTATTTTTTCAGGATGAGTCGGTACCAGGACTGGCTCATAGACCATATTGAACAGAACAGGGATTTTATCAGGCCCGAGAGATACAGAAACGAGGCCCTTTCTTTCCTGAAGGAACCCCTGGAAGACCTCTGCATTTCGCGGCCGAAAAGCCGGCTGACCTGGGGCATACCGCTCCCGTTTGACGACAGTTATGTCACCTATGTCTGGTTTGACGCCCTTATCAACTATATCTCGGCCCCAGGCTATCCTGAGGGCGATTTGTTTAATCGATTCTGGCCGGTTGCGGAGCACATGATCGCGAAAGACATCCTGAAACCCCACGGGATTTACTGGCCCTGTATGCTCAAGTCGGCAGGCATTGAGCCTTACCAGCATCTGAATGTGCACGGCTACTGGAATATCAACGAGGGAAAGATGTCCAAGAGCCTGGGGAATGTTGTTCGCCCCCTGGAACTGGTGGACGTCTATGGACTCGATGCCTTCAGATACTTCCTGCTTCGTGATATGGTCTTTGGCCTGGATTCCGAATTCAGCGAGGAAGCCCTGGTGAACAGGATCAACGCAGATCTGGCAAACGACCTGGGAAACCTGGTGAGCAGGAGCGCCACCATGGCCCTCAAGTATTTCAAAGGTGTGCTGCCGGAGCCGGACCTTTCCCACGAATCGGACGATCACTTGAAGGCAAAGGCCCTTGGAGCGTTGGACAAGTATCAGGCTGCTATGAAGGGACTCGGGTTCCACAAGGCCCTGATGGCCGTGTGGGAGGTTGTTGGTGAGGTGAATAAATATATCGATACCATGGCGCCATGGGTCCTGGCCAAATCGGATGTTGGCAGGCTTGGGACCGTTATGGATCACATCTTCAAGACCCTCCATATTATTTCCGTTTTGATCTGGCCTTTTATGCCCGAATCCGCCGAAAAGATACAGGAGCAAATAGGACTGGAAAGGAAGGGCAGGGCCTTGAACTTCACGGACTTGCATTCGTGGAAAAATCTGAAACCCGATAAAACCATACGAATGGCACCGGCCCTGTTTCCGAGAATCGAGGTGGCAGGCCAGAATAAAAGGACAAAGGGAGTGGAAAAGATGGATGGAAAAGGGGAAATAGAGCGTCAACCTGAACTGATCGATTTTGAGGCTTTCCAGAAATTGGACCTCCGTGTCGGAACCATCACGGAGGCGGAATCTATCCCAAAATCCAAGAAGCTGGTCAAACTGACGGTGGATATAGGGGAGGAACGGACCGTCGTGGCCGGTATAGCCAAACACTATGCGGTTGAGGATCTTAAAGGCAAGCAGGTTATTATCGTGGCCAACCTGAAACCGGCAAAACTCATGGGTATCGAATCCTGCGGAATGGTCCTGGCCGCGGAAGACGAAACGGGCGTTCATCTCCTGACACCCTGGGCGACCACCCTGCCCGGCAGCAAAGTCAAGTAATGAAGTTTGCTACCTTCAATACCAACTCTATCCGTGCCCGCCTGCCCATTATAATGGATTGGTTGGCGCACGAGAGTCCCGACATCCTGTGTGTCCAGGAAACCAAGGTCCAGGACCAGGATTTTCCGGTAAAGGCCTTTGATGATGCCGGTTACAAGGTAGCATTCAAAGGTCAGAAATCCTATAACGGTGTTGCCATAGTGAGCAAGAAACCCGCGACAGATGTGCGCAGTACCCTTTCGGGAGATGAGGAAGAAGAAGCGCGATTCATCAGTGCCGGGATCAATGAAATTCCAGTCATCGATGTTTACGTACCTCAGGGTGTTGCACCCGGTTCTGAAAAATTCGCCTACAAACTCCGGTGGCTCAATGAACTGTTGACCCATCTCCGGAAACACTACAGTCCTGACGAGCCCCTTCTCGTGGCAGGTGATTTCAACGTAGCGCTTGAATCAAAGGACGTCTACGACCCGGAGGGTCTAAGAGGCCAGGTGGGATTTCACCCGGATGAGCAGGCCCTGATGCATGAACTCCTGGGTTGGGGGCTGGTGGATATCCTGAGGAAGCACCATCCCGAAGAAGGACAATTCACCTTCTGGGACTACCGAATCCAGAACGGACTCAAACGGAAGATGGGTTGGCGGATCGATTATATTCTGGCGACCCCGCCCATGGCCGAGACGTCCGCGGATTGCTGGATTGATTTTGACGCCAGGACCCTGCCCAAACCCTCCGATCACACCTTTCTGGTAGCCGAGTTTCAGATTTGAGCCACAACGCGGACTTGCCCGCCATCCGGCAGGCGGGGATTGGACTTTTTAAGAAACGGTCACACATCGTTTGAGGGGCACAGACTGAAGACAGGACACCTGGAATGTTCCGGTTTTCGGGCCTTGCAGATTTCCCTTCCATGGTAGATGAGAATATCTGAAAAGCGGCGCCATCGTTCCTTTGGCAGAAGCTTTTCAACTTCTTTTTCGATCTTGTCCGGGTCTTTCTTGTCCGTGAGGCCCAGCCGCTGGGAAAGTCTTTTCACATGGGTGTCCACGACAATTCCGGGTACGCCGAATACGGCACCCAGCACACAGTTGGCGGTCTTTCTCCCCACTCCGGGAAGCTTGAGCATCTCTTCCATGGTGGCGGGCACTTCGCCCCCGTAGAGATCGACAAGCCCCTGGCAGCAACCCTTGATGGATTTTGCCTTGTTCCTGAAAAAACCGGTCGCTCTGATATCGTCCTCGAGTTCGGCTATGGGGGCCTTGATATAATCCTGAGGTGTGTGATATTTTTTGAAAAGCATGGGGGTAACCTGGTTTACCTGTTTGTCGGTGCACTGGGCCGAAAGAATGGTGGAGATGAGGAGCTGCAGAGGTGTCTTGTACTCCAGTGCGGTTTTTTCCACGGTATAAAGGGGGTCCAGGATTTCATAGACGTCTTTTGCCCTCTGTTTCAAGGTATCCATATCTTCCATAAAAGCTCCTTTCAATCAAGTCCTGCCAATATGTACATGATCTTCCACTGTTGTCAAGACACACTTGGCCCCAAATCCACCGTCCAATTTACGCGTCATGCACTCCTATGGGGGATTTGGCGATATTGTTTCCGGTTGACTCGCGCTTCTAATTGTCTATCATAGAAACCAACTCATCCTTCCTGGATAGGAATGGATGGGCTCGTCCAATCAGCAAGGAGCATGCCGTAATGGAAAAAGAGAGACTGACCCAGGAGCAGGGAATGTACCTGCTCAAAGTGGCACGGCAGACCATAGAAGAGGAGCTCTTCAGCCGCAAGGGCACGAAGGGCGTCGAAAAGGATCTGGCCGGAATTTTCAATGCGCGGAGAGGCACATTCGTAACCCTGACCGAGAAGGGCAGTCTGAGGGGTTGTATCGGGCACATCGTGCCGCAGGAGTCGCTGCTTGAAGGAGTCCGGGAAAATGCCATCAACGCGGCTTTCAGGGACCCGCGCTTCCATCCCATGCGGACGGAGGAATGGGAGAATGTCAGGATCGAGGTCAGCATCCTGACGAATCCGGAAATGCTTTCCTATGTGGACCCGGATGATCTTCTGAGAAAACTTCGCCCGGGGGTTGACGGACTGATCATCAAAAAAGGTTACCATCAGGCCACCTTTCTGCCCCAGGTCTGGGATCAACTGCCGGACAAGAAGGAATTCCTCACACACCTCTGTTTCAAGGCCGGTCTCGACGGTGATGCGTGGAAGGGGGGAGATCTGGAGGTTTCCACCTATCAGGTTCAGGCGTTCGAGGAATAGCCTCAAAACCATCATCCTGAAGGGCGAGAAGAAACCGAAAACAGCCTCGGAAGACTCAATATCATGATGAAGCATGACAAAAATCGAGAAAAGACCCCGATCAATACCGGCGATCCCCTCCTGAAGGAAGCAGGCGAACACGAGGATGCACTGGCAGCAGCCCAGGTGGCGGAACGGAGATACCAGCGTATTTTTGAAAACGCAGTAGAGGGTATTTACCAGACCACGCCCGAAGGTCAGTTCCTCACGGTCAATCCCGCCTTGGCGCGAATGCTGGGATATGGATCTCCTGCGGAATTGATAGAAAACCTCAACGATATCTCTAATCAACATCCTTGATGGAGTCGTAAAAAGGTCGTCTGTGGTTTTTTACTCTTACTCACGGAAATTGAAAAAAGCTTATCGCGATGAGGGGACGGAAATATGCGAACCATTAATTTTCTGATCTGTTTAATCGTGTTATTAATGATCAGTGGTTGTGCGCACAGGATTTACGGAGTACCGGAGGAGCAGTGGAATCAGATGAGCTCCGCGCAGCGCCAGACCGCCATCGAGGGCTATAACGAGCGCGCGAGAATCCGGGCGGAAAGAAGATTAGCCGACAGTCGAAGCGCCGCCGAAGAAGCCAGACAGGCCGGTATTCGAGCTGAGTTGGAGGCCGAACGCGAACGCAGGCGGATTGCAGCAATTTATGCCGGCAGGGCCGGTATTACAGGCGATCTTCTTCAGGTGAGCATAAGAGGCGGTCGGATGAAATTTGGCGGCAGGCATCAGAAATATCGGCCACTGTCATTCCGGATTGCCAACGGGGACCGCAAACCCATTACCTTTCGATCCAGAGGAGGATATAGTCATCACAGTATTACGGTGTGGGTTGAATACCGGGATGGAAATTTCATATTTGATGCCGGCACCGTCAAGCGGGATTACCGGTACGCCAGAAGAATCATTTATAAGCCTGCCTGGCGCAGGGGCCTAACCTATGCCCCCCTGTCACTGGGACGCCATACGGTTTCCGAGGCCGAAAACATCTCCATTACGATCCAGGCATTACCGATTTCCGGGCACAGGAGATGACCCTGAGCCTGGGCCCATAGAGGCAATAGGAGACTTGCCCCCACCCTAAAATATCTGCCGAGGCGCCGTTCCCTGTCAACGGTTCGAGGACTCTAATCCTCAAGCGTAGAGGTATCGCCTTCCGGCAGGTTGAGTTCCCTTGCCTTTAAAAGCCGGCGCATGATTTTTCCGCTTCTGGTCTTGGGCAGATCCGGAAGAAATGCGATTTCCCGGGGGCATGCCAAAGCATGGAGCTTCCGGCGAGCAAATCGCTTGATCTCCCTCCGCAGTTCGTCGGAGGGTTCATAGCCGTCCTTCAGCGAAACAAAGGCCTTGATGACTTCCATGGCGATGGAATCGGGAATGCCGATGACGGCCGCTTCTGCGACCGCCGGGTGTTCGACCAGAGCACTTTCCACCTCAAAGGGCCCCACAAGGTGCCCGGCTGTATTGATCACGTCATCGGCTCTGCCCACGAACCAGAAATAGCCCTCGGCTTCCCGCCTGGCCCGATCACCGGTGATATACCACTCTCCTTTGAACCTGGAGTCATAGAGCTCTTTCTTGTTCCAGTAGGTACGGAACATGGACGGCCACCCCGACTTGAGGGCCAGGTGGCCTTCCTCACCGTCCGGAAGTTCCTTCTCACAACGATCATCGAGAATCGCCGCCGTTACCCCGGGAAACGGCCTGCCCATTGAGCCCGGCTTAATATCCTGCGTCGGGTAATTCGCAATCTGTATGCATCCTGTCTCGGTCTGCCACCAGTTGTCGTGAAAAGGGATACCAAAGACCTTGTTGCTCCAGCTAACCGCTTCAGGATTCAACGGCTCCCCGACACTGCACATATATCGGAGGCTCCCGAGATCATGTTTTCGCACAAGGTCTTCACCGGCTTTCATCAACATCCTGATGGCAGTGGGGGCTGAATACCAGACGGTCACTTTGTACTTATCGATGATTCGGTACCATCGGCTTGCACTAAATCCTCCCTCATAAACCACCTGGGACACCCCGTTTGACCAGGGGCCGAAAATGCCGTAGGACGTCCCCGTAACCCAGCCCGGATCAGCCGTACACCAGTAGATGTCTTCCGCGTGCAGATCAAGCACATTCTTGGCTGTGGCGCAATGCCCGACGACGGCCTCATGCACGTGCACAACTCCTTTGGGTTTTCCGGTCGTACCCGAGGTATAGTGAATAATGGCATAGTCCTCTTTATCGGTCTTCAGGATGTCAAACTCCTCTGCGACATCCTTTACCAGGCTTTCATAGCTGACCTCGTTCGCCTGGATTTCGTAGGGCGCCTGTTGTGGATTAACAATAATGACGATCTCAAGTGCAGGGAGGTCTTTTCTAATCTCATGCACCATGCTTGCAAGCCGAGGTGTTGTGATCAGAACCCTGGCTTCACAGTCTGAAAGCCGATCTTTCACGGCATCGGGTCCGAAGGCGGAGAAAAGTGGGCCGATAACACCACCCACCTTCAAGGCGCCCAGCAAACAGATGTACGTCTCCGGGATTCTGTCCATATAGGTAAATATCCGATCCCCTTTTCTGATGCCCAGGGAGGTCAGGGCATTTGCAAAACGATTGGTGAGCTTGTACAAATCGAGGAAGGTATATGCCCTGCTCTCCCCCTTTTTCCCTTCCCAAAAGAGAGCGACTTTTTCTCTTCGGTCCGTTTTGATGTGCCTGTCGATGGCCTCATAGGCGATATTTATGCCCCCGTTTTCGAAACCTTCGATTTCCTTGCTGTAATCTTCCCACTTGAACGCCCCTACGGCTTCTTCATAGCTGGTCATGTTCGGCCTGACGGTCGTTTCGTCCAATCCGGCTTTGCAGATCGTTTGGTAACCCATAGAAGCACCTCTCCTTTTACTGGTTGTTCCGCTGTCCGGTCGCCACTGCGGGATGGCTTTCTCCTTTTATACCACGAAGTAGCATCCAAAGCAAAACTGCTTTGACGGCAGGACCCGACAAACCCGCCACGGGAGTTTTCCACTCGAAGATCCTACTCAAATCCATAGATCAATCGTTGCAAAATGCTATGATATCGGGCGCCCGACATCTTATTCTTCTTTCGTGGCACAACGGTTTGTCAGACATGTGAGCGGGCGCTTTTTCCGCACATCCCTGTCCAACCGGTGTCAGGTGGGGTTGAACGGGTGCTTGCGACGGATGGATTGAATCACTTCATCGAGCTGCTGGAGAAAACGCGACCGGTCGCGCTTTCTTAAAGGCAGAGGTCCGCCTGTTATCTCTCCTGCGCCGCGAAGTTCCGACAACAGGTCCCGGATCGCGACCGCCTCACCGATGTTGTCTTCCGTGAACGGCTTTCCGGTGGGGCCCATTACACGCGCGCCTCGCTTCACGCAACGGCTCGCAAGGGGAATGTCGGCGGTGACCACAATGTCGTTAGGTTGCACATGTTCGACAATCCAATCATCGGCCGCGTCGAGTCCGTTGTCCACAACTTCGAGTGAAATCCATTGTTTATTCGGGACTCGCATCCAGGAGTTGGCCACCAATGTGACATGGAGGCGGTATCGGCCCGCCACACGGTACACTTCCGGTTTGACCGGGCACGCATCAGCATCGACAAAGATGTGCAGCAAACGAATATCCTCCCATTAACCTCCCGCACCTGGTCAGCAATGACGCCCCCCCTCATCCTCTGTCACGATACCTGATCAGATTCAGGGCCATCATGCTCGCCACAACTTCCTTCTCTTGATTCAGCATCTCGCAAAAAGAGAATAACACGCCCCTGCCAGGTTTGCTGCTGGAAGGTTTCACTTTGTGCACCGTGATGCGCAAGGAGAGTTTATCGCCGGGGCGCACCGGTTTATGCCAGCGCAGCTCATCCACCCCCGGACTTCCCAGGCTCGCCTGGCCCGGCAAATAGTATTCAACAAACAGCCGCATGAACAAACTGCAAGTGTGCCATCCGCTGGCGATGAGACCTCCATATACCGTTTCCTTGGCTCCATTCGGATCCGTATGGAAAAGTTGTGGATCAAACTTCTTGCCAAACTGGATGATCTCATCTTCAGTGATGGTAATAGGCCCGAACTCATGTACAGCTCCCACCACGTAGTCTTCAAGATATCGCTCTTGCGGTGTGGTGCTGAAATTGTTTTTACCCATTTGTTCTACTCCTTCTTAACATGGACAATCGTTGCGTTTCTAAGAGAAGATCTTGATCGGGAAAGGCTTCTCGAAATATCACTTGTCCGGCTCAACAATCGAGTGATCTGATCCCACCTATCTCCCCTTACGCAGAGATGCCGATTGGGATTCCTGCTGAACCTGCCAAAATGAATGATCCGCCGCCGTTTTCACCGGCCGACGAGTGGCAACCCCAGACCTTTCCATTTTCTTGGGCTACGAAGCCTTAAAAGACAATTCCTGGCACAATGGTCGAAAATGATAATATATCGCCTGGATTTCGTTTTGAGAGCTGAGAAGATAGGTGAACAACGTTTTGAGATCCAACCATTTATAGGGAGTACCCTTTAGGGCTAAATATTAAAAACAGTTCTTTATCGGCATCCTGTCAACATTTTTCAACTAATAAACACAAAGCATCATATCCTGACAAGGGTTACCACGGTGTCCCGCGAAAAAATATGTAACCCCTTTTCCACTGTTTGAGAAACCAAACTCATATAAGAGCCGGACAAAAAACATCATATATCAACAAATCTTCGGTAACATCAGAGATCCTGTGTCTTACGCCCTTTGGTACTCTTACGATCACTCCTGGTTCCAATGAGAACTTACCTTTTCCGTCAACCCACATAACCGCTCTGCCCCGAAGTGGATAGAGGATATCATCCTGTTCCTCATGGATGTGTTCAGGGACCTGCTTTCCCACCGGAATATTGACCAGCATACAGGTCACGTTCAAACCGTGTTCTTTTTCGGAAATCAAAGGTTTGATATTCACCCCTCTTGCAACAGGATGGGGTATCCACGAAATCTCCTCAACAGATCGATAAGCTTCCATTTAACACTCCTTCACCTTCTGTTTCTGCCCTGCGAGTATCAATATGCCATCTTGCCAGGGATGACACGCCCAGGACTCCGCCCCTGGGGTTGGGCGTATCGCCTTGCCTTGGGGCAATCAGTCTGACTGGAGTCCAGGTCTGTCATGGTTGCTTCCACTTCCTGAAAACCATGCCGGAGTATGTCTTTTCGCCGTTCGATGATAAGATCCGGTATGTCACTGAACTTGTCAAAATGAAAGATCCGACCACGCATTCCATGCACTTTCAGGGTGGTGATTTTATAATATAGAAAGAACCCTGTCCAGTTGCCACGAGTTCTTCCTTTTTGTCTAAAATATCCGCCCGTGTGTATGCAATCTGCCCGCCCAATCGGGTAACCAGTGCATGACAGATAAACAATTCGCCTAATGGCCGCCTTGTATATTGTATATCCAGGTTGATGGTAGCACAACTGTATCCTTTATCTATCAGGGTCAAAACTGCCCAGGCCATGGTTGTGTCCATAAGGGTAAACAGCACTCCACCATGGGGCTGCTCTTCAAAAGGCCAACAAAAGTCTTTGCTCGGCCGAAGACATGATCGCGCTTTTCCTGCATCTGCATCCTCAACGGATATGCCCAATGCATTATAGAGGGAGTTGTTAATGCTGCTGCTGATTTCTTCGGGAGTAAATTCCATATGTATTTGATCCCTTATACCCTAACGTTTTCATCTTCAGTTAGTTCAAACATGAAACCTTCAGGAAAACGTTTGATATTTCGTCTTACAGGCTGCTTTAACACTTTGTTCTCAACGCCATAAAGCTTAGCAAGATCCCTGTCGAGCGTAACCCTAGAATCCGTAGTTTTTCTTCAACACAAATATTTCAACCAGAGCCTGATCCCGTCGTTGCAATAGTGTGTCTTTATCCTGGCTTTGCAGTTCTTTTTCCACGCCTGCGACCAGTTTTTCTTTGAGCGCTTCAGTCAGTTCGGCTGTGCCTTGTTCTTTCCAACGTGCTTCCTGCGTGGGGCCCAGGTGATCCAGATAATGTCTGTAGCCGCCAGGACCACCGCCAAGGTGGTAGGTGAGATGCGGACCCAACAAGGCCCAGCGCATACCCGGACCGTAGCTGATGGCACGGTCGATATCCTCGACATCCGCAATTCCTTCAGCAGCAATATAAACCGCTTCGCGATACAGAGCAGATGTCAGGCGATTAGCGAGGTGGCCCACCACTTCTTTTTTGACCCGAATGGTCACCCGCTCCATGGCCCGATAAAACGCATCCGCTGTTCTTATCGTTTGCTCGGAGGTTTGTTTTCCCGCCACTAATTCTACCATCGGCACCAAATGCGGGGGGTTCATGGGATGGCCAACCAGGATACGTTCAGGATGTTGAGCGTCGCATTGAATGTCTGAGGCTTTCAATGACGAGGTGCTGGAAGAAATAACCACATCGGCGGCAAGCACAGATTCCAGCGATGCCACGATTTGACGCTTCACCTCAAGGTGCTCCGGGCCACATTCCTGGACAAAATCAATGTCAGCAAGCAGAGCAGTATCAGTGACAAAGCCTGCTTTTTGAGCCTGTTCTGAGAGGGTCAATCCAAGATCCGATAATAGCGGCCAGGCATTTTGAACAAATTCATCCAACTGATTTTTGGCCTCCGGCCTGGGGTCAACCACCGTCACCTTCATATCGCGAGCCAAAAACAGGCTGGCCCAACTCATTCCGATAAGACCGCCGCCAACGACAGCAACATTTCTGATGTCTCTCATGTTACTTTCCCTCGCGCGGAAACTGCCGTTCAAATTGTTCCCGAGTCACAGCATCGGGTAGTTTGGCTGCTACATGCTCGTCCAATTCCAGCCCCCAGCTGTTAATCATGCAGCCAAGAATGACATACATGCCGTGGATGGCGATGAGATCCATGATTTGTTTAGTAGAGAAAGACCCGGCCAATTCAGCCTGAAGACTCTTGCTCAGGCTATGATCGGCTATTAATTCATCGACAGCTCTGAGCAGCAAAGCCTCCTTCGGTTTCCAACCCACCGCATCACCACCGTCTTTAACCCGCTCAATTTCTTCGAGAGTTAAACCGCAGGCCAAGCCTCGCTCCACATGCGAACCCCACTCGTACCAGGCTTTCATGTGAACGGCAACTCGTAAAATAACCAGTTCACCCCAGCGTTTTCCCAACGCGCCACCGGCAACTGAGTAATTGCGAAAACTCCACCAGGCCTTTAACAAATCAGGATGATTAGCCATTAAGCGGTGGACATTGATAGGGCGACCGTTCATATCATCAAGAATCGGTTTTAGCGAGTCATCCCACTGTTCGATGATCAAAGGTTTTACGCTATCTAGTTCATTCATAATTAGCACCTATGTTTAATATTTAGTAACAACACAGCTACTTTTTTCCGTTTTTCCGCGGTTTCGGGCTGAGCGATATGAGTTCTTAGTAATCCTCTAACGGAACTATGTCAAATTATATCCACAGGTTTATGACAGGGTGGAAAAAGCGAGGAGTGCTACTTGACATATCCGGAATATGAATTATTTTAGAAAACAACAGGCAAGCGTCCTGATGAAATATTCCTTCATTCCCTTAATCCAGGGTGGCTTTACGGAGTCACCCTTTTCTTATTTCTGGCCCTTGGTGCATGCCTTTTTCTAGTTTGCGCTTCGGCAAGTGATTTTTGAGCAGCATCAATGGGTCAATGGCCGCTATCGTACTCTGAAGACTTAAGATCTGGGCGGCACTCTGCCTGAAGCAAAAGAGCCTCCTGCTCATCGATAACAGCAATGCAACTATTGCTTGAATAGAGATCGATACCCGCGTATGCCTCCATTTGGCATCTCCTCTTTATTTCTTTCTGGTAATAAGTTTTCCATAGCATTTCTCGCCATGGAAATGGAGGCTTTCCCCGTGGCCAGATACTCTTAACGCCTTTTATATGATTATCAGGTCCTGCAACTAGCATAGTGTTGATTGGGCAGTATTTCTAACAATATTCTAAGCGTTTGAGTAAAGTCAGGAGGAAAAGAATGGCGTTCAATTTTTCACAAGAACCCTGGAACCTCCTTCTGCGCATTCTTATCGCAGCTGTTTTAGGTGGCGTTCTTGGTTTAGAGCGAGACATGCATGGGAGAGGGGCAGGATTGCGAGCCCATCTGTTGGTAGGTGCCGGGGCGGCTTTGTTCATGATTCTGTCCATAAATATTGCAAACTTTAGCATCATCACCCCATCTGACTTTGCGAAGGTCACAGATCCGGGTAGAATCGCGGCACAAATAGTGACCGGCATAGGTTTTCTTGGCGCTGGAGTTATCATTAGAGAAGGATTTACAATTCGTGGTCTTACAACTGCGGCATGCCTATGGATCATGGCAGCCATTGGTATGAGTTCAGGGGCAGGCTTATGACGGAAGTGCTGAAGGCGAGCCGTGACAGCCGTTGCCCTAGTGCGGTTCAGAATATGAGATAGGCCGCCCACCCGGCAAGGAACGGGAAGACAAGAAAGAGTAAAATACGTAAAAGGGTGAACCGTGTTCCCATGAATGCCAGTTCAAAGGGTATCTTCCCCACGCCCATCATGGCCCACCCGGTCACGAAGGCGATCACCGTGCTGATGCCGGCGCCCGCCTTGTATACCGCTGAAATAATGGGAAAGGCGATATACGGCCCTCCGGGAATAAGCGCGCCGCACACCCCACCAATAAGCACTCCCCTCAGGCCGGCATGCTGCCCCAGCCATTCCCTTATGAGTCTCGGCGGGAGAGCAGAGTGCAGCATGCCGGCGAGAATGAAGGCCAAGAGCAGCAAGGGAATGACCTTTACCATCATGTCGGTCCCAAGGCGTATCGCCTTCCGCGCTGATCCGTCACCGCGCCTGGCGGCCACTATGAGAAGCGCCAGTGCGAAAACAGCCAGGACGGCAAATGCCGGAATCATGGCCGGTCTCCTCCCGCCAGCGCCCGCACCTGTTCGCGCACACGTTCGACACTCTTTGATAGGATGAAGTTGGCGAGCAATCCAACGATCACCGGGATCAGGAACGTGACGATATATCGCAGAACGGTGATCCTGACGCCCAGAAGCGCCACTTCCATGGGGAGCCTGGTCAGAGTCCATACGTTTTTGGCTGCGATAAAGGCCATGACGGTGCCGATTTCCGCACCGCCGATGAAAAAAGATGCCGCAATGGGGTAGGATATATAAGGCCCGCCTGGAACGAGCGCTCCTGCAACAGCACCCAGCAATACCGCTTTGACGCCGGCGCCCCGTCCCAGCCATCTTTCGATGAATTCACGGGAAACCATGACCTGTATGAGGCCGGCCAGCAGAAATGCTGCTGCCAGCAGGGGGGCGATCTCCGCCAGCATAAGCCCGCCCTCCTTCAGGCCGGACAGCACCAGGGGCATGCCTCCCCGACTGTAGGCCAGCACCGACAGTGCCGCAGCGGCAATCGCCATGCCTATGGTGATGTTTCTCATAGTGTCCTCCTTTTCACTCGGATCGTCTCCTGCACGCTTTTCGCACAATCCGGGACTAATGAATCCGGGAATCGGCACTCACGATGTTGCAAGGCGGCGCCTGATATTCCGTTGCGGGTGAACGGACTCCGGAGGTGCGGTGGTACCGATCACGATGATTGTAAAACGCATTCCTCCGATTTTTTTCTCTCAGCGTCCCAGGTACAAAGTCTCCGCCATGGGGGACAAGGATCGCCGTGGGCGATTCCAAAGGCATACGATTAGAATGGCCGCGGCATATCTGACGGCCATCCCAATTCTTCCTGCTTTTTTCTTAATTCCACTCAATTTTGAATTTATCATCCCGGGTCGCCAGAGAGCAAGACATTTGTTGCTGGGTAAAACCTGATGATTTTTTAAAAAGTCATCAAGTCTTGAAACTTGCAAACACATATCGGATAAAAAAATGAGTTGGTTATTCACTTATGTCCGCCCCTAATATCCATGCTTCTATGAGGCATGCTCTTCAGCTTGGCGGTGCGAATATGGCTTCAAGAGCAACGCCAGGGGAATCCCTGCAAAGAGAAACAGGCCCGCAAAGACAAATCCGTTTTGAAAAGCCAGAACCTGCGCATGGTGCAGGATCACCTGGGTCGAAGCGGTCAGCGCCTTCAGCCGTCCTGTGGGTAAAAGACCATGGGTCAGGTGAAATACGAGTGACGAGGATTTCAGGGCCAGGCGATGGAATTGGTTCGACTGGGCCGGCAGCAGTCCTCCCAGACTCACGGCGTGGGTGTGAGCGGCGTTTGTGACAAATGTGTTGAGCAACGCAATGCCAAAAGAACCACCCACACGCTGTGAAATAGACAGGAAACTGGAGACCATGGTGACCGTCTCTTTTGGAACGGCGTTGAGTGCGGCCGTAATCAGAGGCGTCATCATGAATGCCAGGCCGAACCCTCTCACCACTTGAGGCCCGATGATCGCCCTATAACCCGACAGGGGATCCAGATTCCCATACAGGATCAACGAAATGCCGGTCGCGGTCGTGCCCATGGTTACCAGCCACCGGTAGCTGTACTTGTCGGTGAGCCTGCCTGCAATGGGCATCATGATGCCTACCACCACGGCGCCTGGCATCATCCACAGCCCCGCCTGAATGGTTGTATATCCCACCAGGTTCTCGAGAAAAATGGGCAGCAGGAACAATCCGCCGAAAAGTCCGATGGCCCGGAAAATGGTCAGTAGGATACTGATGGTGAAATTGCGTATGAAAAAGAGCTTCAGATCCAACAGCGGATGGCTGACGGATGTTTCGATGGCGATGAAGAAGGCAAGGCCTACAAGCGTTACGGCGGTGCACAGCAGAATATAGTCGGAAGTCCATCCTTTTTCCTGGCCGTTGCTCAAGGCGATGAGGCCTGCGATCAAGGCCATGGACAGAAAGACAAAGCCCCAGCCGTCCAAGGGCACATGGTGACGTTCCGAATCCGGCTCGGTCCTCATGATGGCCAGTCCGGCCAATATGGTGACGATGCCGACCGGTATGTTTACCGCAAAGATGGCCCGCCAACTGAACCAATCCGTGAGATAGCCGCCCAAGGTCGGTCCCAATGCCGGGCCGACCATGATGCCCACGCCCCAGATCCCCAGGGCGCGTCCCCGTTCCTGGGGTTCGAAGAGATCGGTGATGACCGCCAGACCGATGGGCTGTATGGAGCCGCTCCCCACGGCCTGGAAAACCCTCGCCGCGATCAGGGAATCGTAGCTCCAGGCAAGGGCACAGGCCGCGGAACCGGCCGTGAAGAGGGCCAGGCTTCCGAGATAAAGGGCCTTATACCCAACGCGGCTTGCAAGCCAGTTGACCAGAGGCATGGTGACGGCCGCAGCCAGCATGAAAGCAGTAGACACCCACTCGATCTCGTCACGATTCACGCCGAAGGAACTCATCATGTGCGGGAGCGCCACATTGACGATGCTCATGTCCAGTATCGCCATGAATGCGCCCGACATGATGATGCCGAGCATGAGCCAGCGGTAAGAGCCGGTAGACTGGAGTCGGTCCATGGATGGCTTCTCTTACTCCACGGGCCTTGCCGGATGGACATGAATGTGGACTTCGGCGGAAAGACCGGGACCGATGGGCCGATTGACGGGGCCAACGATGGCGATGCGAAGCGCCACGCGTTGGGTCACCTTGATGTAGGTCCCTGCAACTCCCTGGGCCGGGATCAGACTGAACTCTGAATTCGCGGCCCGCATGATTCCGATCACGCGCCCCTTCATGTGGAGCCCCGGAAAGGCGTCTACCGCAATATCCACGGGGTCTCCCTCCGCAATCTCGTGGAGATATTTTTCCTCAATGTTCGCGTCGACCCGCAGGGTGGCCATGTTCAACAGGGTCAGGACGGGGGTCCCCTCCGGGAGCATGGCACCGGGATCCCGCCACCGTCGGACGATCACGCCGTCAAACGGGGCTCGAATCATCGCATAACCCAGTCTGATCCCGGCCTTTGACAGGGAGGCTTCGGCCTCCTTCATTTGACCCTTGGCCAATGCCACTTCGGCCATCGCGGCCCTGACATCCTCGGGACGGGTCCCGTTCTGAAGGAGTTTCAGCTTGTGCAGGGCTTCCTCCAGGGCCTGCCTGGCGGCGTCGGAACTACTCTCGGCACGATTCAGCTGGCTGAGACTGGTGGCCTTCCTGTTGTAAAGGGTCTTTATCCGGGTCAATTCAATAAGGGTCAGGTTTTCTTCGGCCCGAAGTCTCTCTGTCGCTGCTTCGGCGACTTTGATTTCCTGGGGTACCGGACCGTTCAGGGCCCTTGCGTATCTGGCCTGGGCCAGGGCCAATCTTGCCCTGGCGGAGCCCAAGGCGCCCCGGGCCTTGGCCAGAGAGGCCTGAAGCAACTGATCGTTCAGGACAAAAAGCGCCTGTCCCTTTAGAACCTTGTCACCCTCCCGCACCAGGACCTTCGAGAGCACCCCGCTTACCTGAGGGGCGAGATCCACGAGATCACCACCGATGCGTGCGTCGTCGGAATAGACGATCCCTCGCATAAAGAACAACCAGTAGGCCCCGGCTGCAAGGGCCAAAATGATCAGGACGCCTGAGACCAGCAGGATCTTTCGGCCGATGGAAACCTGTTTTTTCACTGTATCATTCCTCTTTCGCTTTATCGCTTCGCTTCTTTGGGGATGCTCCCCGGTAGAACAACTCCAGCACCAGTTCAACCCCCTGCATGGCCTTCGGGGCATCCGCAAGGTCGCGGGCGCCCGTCCTCAACATGCCCAGCAGAAACTTTGCCAATATGTCGGGAGGAACGTCGGTGCGGATCCCTTTTTCGGCAACGCCTCTGCCTATGATTTGCGCCAGGGCGTCGATGAGGTTCCGGCGTTTTGCGATCCATCGCTCGCGAATGCTCTTCCTCTCCCAGTACATGCGGTTTTCATCGGTCTGGATCATGCGGAACAACTGCTTCCTGCTTTTGAAAAAAGTGCCGATCTCGACGCAAGCGCTCCGTAGCTGGTTTTCAAACAAGGCATTCCCGCTGACTTTTCGCCTCAGGAGCCCGCAGAGTTCGTCAAATCCCGATATAGCCGTCTGAAAGAAGAGGTCGTCTTTATCCTGAAAATGCAGATAGATGGTCCCTTTGCCGACTCCTGCGGCCTGGGCTACCTGGTCCAGTGTAATTTCATGGAACCTTCGGCTGGTAAAAAGCTTTTCCACAACGTGCATGATCTTTTGTCTTTTATCGCTCTCTTTTCCCGGCATGCTATGGACTCCTGCTTGATGGACTTCCTCATCTCAAAGAAACTGACCAGTCAGTACTATAAGGGCGGGATAGATTTTTGTCAAGTCGGCGGATTCCGCCCTGATCCACCATCAACGTATCATCTGCACCGAAAGCCACAAGGGTATTAAGAATATGTTTTGACGCTCCTGTAATTCCAATTATAATGCGGTTAGCTTGTGCCCATCCAAAAATATATTTTGGGCACTGCTGAGTTTCCAATCCGGAAATGAGAATTCTTGCGCAAGGTCTAGGGTTCCGGGAACCCGCTGCGAAGCAGTGGGACTTCGTCATCGCGAAGCGGTGCTAAGAAATCAAGGGATTACGCGGAGGCGTACTGTAGCGCCGTATAAATGATCCCGCAGACTTGTTCGCCTCTGGCGGATTGACGCCGCCTGTCCCGTCGTAGCCTTGGCGTAGTCGGAAGATTGCGGAAAAAGGCCATTTATGGATGAAAACCGGGTGGCATTTGAATGCGAATTGAAATATGATCAACCGAATGGTAAATAACGACAAGGGGGGATGAAGCATGGCCCTGAATCTTAACGCCGTGGGCAAGAAGATCGGCCCCGTGGAAAAGGAATACAACTGGAAGGACCTTGTTCTCTACGCCCTGGGTGTGGGTGCCGGTTTCGATGATCTGGCCTATTGTTTTGAGCAGGACCTTAAGGTCATCCCCAGCTATTCCATCGCCAGCGTGTTTGAATTCCTGGCCGAGGTGGGCATTACCTCCAATGCGGACCTGTCGGGTATTTTGCACGGCGAACAGGATATCTTGTTCCACAACCCCATACCCACGGAAGGCACGCTGACCACCGAGGGCAGGATCACAGACATCTTCGACAAGGGAGCGGACAAGGGCGCCCTAGTCAAGGCCGAGGCCGAGACCTACCATTCCAACGGCCGGAAGCTCTTTACCAATATCTTTACCCTATTCTGCAGAAAGGATGGCGGGTTTGGCGGTGAACCCGGGCCGAGCGAACGCGTCGAATTTCCGGAAAGGGAGCCGGATTACGAAGAACACGCTGCTCCCTCGGCGGATCAACCCCTCCTCTACCGGTTGTCCGGTGATATCTTTCAGCTCCACGCAGACCCTGAATTCGCAAAGGCGAGCGGTTTTGAAAGGCCCATCATGCACGGATTGTGCACCCACGGCTATGCCTGCCGCGCGGTCATCAAGCATCTCTTCCCCGGTGAGCCGGAGCGCATGACCAGGTTCAGGGTCAGGTTCACGAGGACGCTGTATCCCGGCACCCCGATCATTACGCAGATATGGAAGATGGGAGATGGAAAGGCCTTTTTCAGGACGATCAATGGAGAGAACAATGACGTGGTCATTTACGGGGGCATCGTTGAATGGCTCAGCCGGGAAGCATTGGCGCAGCGCGAAAAGTCCGGCGGCATCCCGTTTGACAGCCAAGTGGCGGTGGTAACGGGTGCAGGAGCCGGTCTGGGCCGGACCTATGCCCTTGAACTGGCCAAACGGGGTGCCAGGGTGGTGGTCAATGACCTGGGCGGTGGTCGGGACGGTGCAGATGACGGGTCCGAGG
>JBAPTR010000302.1:0-13352 GCA_049282265.1 Desulfatiglandaceae bacterium
ATATTACGCCGCCCATGCCCTCCGTGGTGGTGAGGATACTTGTGGCCGAAGGAGATCGCGTTGAAAGCGGTCAGGGCCTGGTGGTGGTGAGCGCCATGAAGATGGAAAACACCCTCGTCGCCCCATACAAAGGGTTGGTAAAGAAAATTAATACCCGGGCAGAGGCGAGGGTAGCGCCGGGCGATACCCTGGTGGAAATCGAAAAGGAAGCTCCAACAGATGGGTGAAGATCTCCTCTATGAATTGAAGGGTCCTGTTGCAGTTCTGACCATCAACCGGGAATGCCGTCGGAATGCCATCAGCCAGGAAATGATCCTGGGCTTCCTGGCACATCTGCGGGAGGTCGAAGAAAACAGCGACGTCCGAGCCGTCTGCATAACCGGGGCCGGTGACAGGGCCTTCTGCTCCGGAGCCGACCTGGCAATAACCCTGGCAGGCGAGGGAGAGGACCGTTTGGAGGGGGCGAGGAACTACGCCCGCCTCCTGAAGAGGATGTCCCGGTTCGGGAAGCCCCTCGTAGCCCGGGTAAACGGGACGTGCCTCGCGGGAGGACTGGGGATCATGCTCTCCTGTGACATTGCCATCGCCAGGAATGACGCCTATTTCTGCACCCCGGAGGTGAATGTGGGCATCTTTCCCATGATGATCGGCGCCCTGCTCTACCGGAACGTCGGCAGGAAAAAGGCCATGGACATGGTCCTCACAGGGAGGAAGGTCCAGGCCCGGGAGGCCGAGGCCATGGGCCTCATCACGCGGGCGGTGACCCCTGAAGACCTGGATAAGGAAATCCACGACACACTGGATCTTCTCTCCGGCAAGAGCCCCATCGGTACGCGGATCGGCAAGGAGGCCTTCAGGACCATGAGCGATATGGCCCTTGACGATGCCATCGACTACCTCTGCGGGGCCCTTGGAAAAGTAATCACCACCGAGGACGCCATGGAGGGGATGATGGCCTTTATGGAAAAACGAAAACCGAATTTCAAGGGGAAGTGATAACATGTCCTCCTTCTGGATCACTGAAAACCATGACTTTGAACGCACCTGCATGATAACCTGCGCCCTTTCGGGGGTGGTGGCCAACCGGAACCAGTGCCCCGCCATTCCCTATACCCCTGAAGAGTATGCGGCCGAGGCAAAGCGCGCCTACGAGGCGGGCGCGGCCGTGGTACACATTCACGCCCGGAAGCCGGATGGCTCTCCCAGCTACGAAGTGGAAGACTACCGGAATATCTACGACGCGGTGACCGCGACATGCCCCGTTATCATCAACTTTTCCACCGGTGCCGTCGGCATTCCCGTGGAGAAGAAAATCGCTCCCATCCGGGAAATCCGCCCCGCCATCGGGGCCCTGAACATGGGGTCCATGAACTATGCAAAGTACCATCAAGGGAAAAAGGCCTTTGTCTTCGACTTCGTCTTTGCCAACCCCTTTTCCGAAATTGCGCCCCTTGTTTCAGCCATGAAGGAGGCGGGAGTCAAGCCTGAGATGGAGTGTTTTGACTCCGGACACATCGGAAATTGCTTTCCCCTGATCGATATGGGGTTGCTGGAACCCCCCTACCAGTTCAGCCTCATCATGGGGGTTTTGGGGGGCATGCCGCCCACCGCAGACAACCTGGCCCATCAGGTGCGGATTCTTCCTGCCCGAAGCGACTGGGAGGTCATCGGCATCAGCCACGACCAATGGCGCATGGTTGCAGCTGCCATTGCACTTGGAGGGAACGTCAGGGTTGGCCTGGAGGACAATTTCTACGTCTCCGGCGGTGTCATGGCCCGATCAAACGGTGATCTGGTGGAAAAGGCGGCGAGGATGGTGAAGGACCAGGGCCGTGAAGTGGCCACGGTGGAGGAGTGCAGGGCCCGGCTCGGCTTGAAGCACTGAGAAGTAATGATCCGGTTCCGGCCTCCGGCCATAGGGAGGGCGAGGGCTTTCAATACCCCAATACTCCGCTACTCCAGCTCAATTTGTTTCGGCAAATCTACTTATCTCTGATACGGGCCTGAGGACATGGATTCACAATGAGCATTGAACAGGGGAGGTTTTTCGTGGAATTTGAACTGGGAAAAAGCTACGATAAACTGAAGATAGGTGAAGAGGCCAGTTTTTCAAAAACCATTACGGAAACGGATGTCTACCTCTTTGCAGGCATCAGTGGAGATTTCAATCCCCTGCACGTGAACGAGGCCTTCGCCAGGCTGACGCCTTTCAAGACGCGCATAGCCCACGGCGCCCTTCCCCAGAGCCTGATCGCCCCGGTTCTGGGCATGAAACTGCCGGGGCTTGGCACCGTGGCGGTGGAAATTTCCTGCCGGTTCAAGGCCCCGACCTTTTTTGGGGACACCATCACGGCTACCGCCCGGGTGGCGGAAAAACTGGAAGAAAAACAATGGGTCCGTATGACCTGCAAATGGACCAACCAGGATATGAAGCTCGTGGCAGAGGGGGAGGCCATTGTCATCCCTCCCCCCTCTGACGTGAAGGATCCGGCTTCAAAACAAACCAAACAGGAACACAAAACATAAGGAGGAGAAGAAAATGGCACTGTCAGATGTGAAAGAGGTTTTTGGAAAGATGTCCGGTGTGTTCAATGGCGCGTCAGCACAAGGGTTGGATGCGGTATTCCAGTTCGAGATCTCCGGGGACGGGGGCGGAAACTGGAGCGTTGCCATCAAGGACGGCACCTGCGTGATCGATGAAGGCACACACGACGCTCCGACGACAACGCTCACCATGTCGGGAGAGACCTGGCTGGGGATGGTGAACGGAGACCTCAATGGCATGCAGGCCTTCATGAGCGGCCAGCTGAAGGTGAGCGGTGATATCATGCTCGCCCAGAGGATACCCGAGCTTTTTCCGTTTTAATACCCCGGGTTGGCCGGTTTGTCGGTTGAGCCGGTAAAAGCCACAGGCAAAAACAGTGAGCGTCCATTTGAGGCCTCATCCATCTGACGGATCGAAGAGATTTGTTATGGCCGGATACCAGCAGTACTTTGGCGAAACGCATAACATGGTTCGGGAGACCGTACGGAAATTTGTCGCCCGTGAGATCAAACCGTTCGTGGATGAGTGGGAGGAAAGTGGGGAATTTCCGAGGGGACTTTATCGGAAAGCCGGTGATGCCGGTATCCTCGGCATCGGGTATCCGGAAGAATACGGGGGCTCCGGTGGAGATATCTTCGTCAAGATCGCTTCCTCCGAGGAACTCATGCGATGCGGTTCTGCGGGCGTTGTAGCCGGGCTGGGGTCGCTTGATATCAGCATTCCTCCCGTCCTGGCCCTGGGAACGGAAGAACAGAAGGCCCGCTTTGTTCCCCCCGTCCTGAAGGGGGAAAAAATCTCGGCCCTGGGCATCACCGAACCCGACGCCGGTTCGGACGTAGCCAATATCCGGACAAGGGCCTTGCGAAACGAAGACCACTACAAGGTGAACGGAAGCAAGATGTTCATCACCAGTGGGGCCCGGGCCGACCAGCTCACCTGCGCCGTACGAACCGGCGGTGAGGGTTACCAAGGGATCAGCCTCCTGGTCATACCGTCCAATTCACCGGGATATGCCGTCTCCGGGAAACTCAAAAAAATGGGATGGTGGGCATCCGACACGGCACAGATATTCCTGGAGGACTGCCGTGTACCGATGGAGAACCTGCTCGGCCGTGAAGGCCAGGGATTCTACGGCATCATGGAAAATTTCCAGCACGAGAGGCTGCAGCTCTCCGTCATGGCCAACATGACCTCCCAGATGGCCCTGGAGGAATCCCTCAGGTATGCGAAGGAACGGGAGGCCTTCGGGCGCGCCCTGACCGGTTTTCAAATTACCAGGCACAAGCTGGCGGACATGGCGACCCTGGTGGAGGCCAGCCGGGAGTTTGTCTACCGGGTAGCGGCCAGAATCGGGGCCGGAGAAAACCAGGTCAAGGAGATCTCCATGGCCAAGAATTTTGCCTGTACGGTCAGCGACCGGGTGACTTTTGACGCTGTTCAGATCCACGGCGGCGCCGGCTACATGAGGGAGTTCCTTGTTGAAAGGCTCTACAGGGACAACCGGATCCTTTCCATCGGAGGGGGTACGCAGGAGATCATGAAGGAGATCATCGCGAAAATGATGCTGGGGTGATACGGTTGGGCCCGTTGGGCCGTAGAGGATGATAACAATGTTCAAGACGAAGATAACGGAACTCCTTGGAATTGAATATCCCATTATTGTGGGCACCATGATGCATCTCAGTCAGGCCCCCTTTGTGGCCGCTGTCTCCGATGCGGGCGCCCTGGGAATCCTGGCATCGGCCAACTACCAGGACCGGGATTCCTTCAGGCAGGCCATCAGGGATGTCAGGAAGAAGACTGCCAAGCCCTTTGCCGTCAATCTCAACATGTTCCCGGCAAGGAACCGTCTGGACAACGACATCTATATCGATGTTCTGCTGGACGAGGGTGTGGGGATCGTGGAGACCTCCGGGCACAAGGCGCCCGAAGCATACGTGGATCGTCTCAAAAAGGGAAACGTCCTCTTGATCCACAAGTGTGTGGGCGTCCGTTATGCCAGGAAGGCTGAAAGCCTGGGCGTGGATGCCGTCACCGTCGTTGGGTATGAGAACGGCGGGGCCACCGGCAGGCTGGATATCACGACCCTGTGCCTGGTCCCGAGGGTGGTCGATAACGTGAACATCCCGGTGATCGCGGGAGGAGGCGTTGCCGACGGGAGGTGCATGACGGCCCTCCTGGCCCTTGGCGCCGAGGGCGTCATCATGGGTACCCGCTTTCTCGTGGCCGATGAGTGCCCCCTGCACCCGAGGATAAAGGAAAGGCTTCTTTCAGCAACGGAACTGGACACCACGCTGGTCCTCCGGAGCGTCGGCAATACCCACCGTGTCTGGAAGAACAGGGCATCGGCGGCAACTGCGGAGATGGAGTCACGGGGTGCCGGCCTGGAGGAGCTTTTCAGCATCATCTCGGGCGACCGGACAAAAAGGATGTATTTCGAGGGCGAGGCCGATTCCGGACTCCTCGCCTGCGGGCAGGGAATTGGGCTCGTGAGAGACATGAAGCCGGTTGGCGGGATCGTTGCAGAGATTATGGCAGAAGCGGAAGCCGCCAGGGAGAGGTTAAACGGTCTCTGATATCCCGGCACTCAAATGGTGCCGAGGTGAACAATTCCATTGACCCGCGACTTACCTTTACATATACTTCAATCTTCCTGCAACGATCAATCTCTTCGAGACCTGTTGTTTGTCTCATGGATTATACCGGGGGGCATTCTGACCCTTTTCGCCTATCTCAACCTTTAACCTAGAGGAGGTAGCCATGAGGAAATCCACATTTTCACTATTCGTTCTGCTAACCCTGTTTTTCGTACTCCCCGCCCTGGCAGGGGCCGGACAGGTCCCCGGAGTCTCGGACAAGGAGGTTGTCGTCGGCTGGACCACCCCCCTTTCCGGGCCGGCGGCCCTCTGGGGCGTGACCGCCCTTGGGGCCATGGCATGGGCCGATTACATCAATGCCCAAGGCGGGGTCAACGGCCGTAAGATCAAGGTCATATTGAAGGACGACGGATACAATCCCACCCGAGCACTCGTGAACCTCCAGGAGATGAAAGGGAAGGTCTTCGCTGTATGTGGTCTCCTGGGCACGGCCATCTGCAACGCGGCCAAGGACTTTTTCGCCGACAACAAGATTCCGCTCATCACCGCCTATGGGAATATCCGCATATGGCAAAAGCTTCCTAAAGACAAACTCCACTATGTCTTTATCGCCTACCCCGATTACGAAGACGAGGCGGAGTATATAACCAAATACGCTGTAAATAAGCTGGCATCCAAGAAAATAGCACTGTTTTACCAGAATGACGACTACGGTAAGACAGCCATGGCAGGGGTTAAAAAGGGGTTGGCAGAGGTCGGCGGGGCAGTGCTGGCCGGAGCAGTTCCCTACGAGGTGACTGAAAGGTCGCTTGGCACCCATGCCCTTAACCTCAAAAAAACAGGGGCGGACAGCGTCATCATTTACACCACGCCCACCCACGGGGCACTGATCATCAAAGAAATGGCCAAAATCGGCTACCGTCCCAAGGTCCTGGCCACCTTCACCCTGGGTGACCCCATCATGTACCGGGTCGCGGGGGATGTCTGGGAAGGGACCTATTTCGCCTTTCCCGGCAATTCCGGGGTGCCCGGCGCTGAGCCTCAGTCCAATCGTGTCGTTGATATCCTCAAAAAATACAATCCGAAAATCAAGGGCAAGGAATACCTGGCCCTTTTCGGAGCCGTTTCCATGATGCACTTTGTGGAAGGCCTCAGGAACGCCGGCAGAGACCTTACGCCCGAATCCCTGATAAAGGGAATGGAGATGATCCATAACTGGAAACCCGAAGGGATCGGCGCGCCGGTGACCTATGGACCTGACCGCCATCACGGGGTCAATGCGTCGAGAATGGGACGGGCCGTGAACGGCAAACACGTCCCTCTGGAGCCCTTTACCATTTTCGGGCCGCATTTCTAGAGGCATGGCTCTTTTAGACATCCGTGCCCTGTCCATCCGTTTCGGTGGTATCCAGGCCCTTGCGGGCATTGATCTCCAGGTGGAACCTGAAGAAATCCTGGCCGTGATCGGTCCCAACGGGTCTGGAAAAACCACCCTTTTCAACTGCATCTCAGGGATCTACCATCCTAACGGCGGAGACATCCACTTCGAGGGAAAGGGCATCCTGGGCCTTTCCCCCGATGGCGTGGCCCTTCACGGGGTAGCCCGAACATTCCAGAATCTCCGCCTTTTCATGAATATGACCATTCTTGACAATCTCCTTCTGGGGAGACATATCAAGTTTCGAAAGAATCCCCTTTCCGTCTACCTCAGGCTGCGCAACGAAGAACTGAAGCACAGGAAGGTGGTGGAAGAGATCATCGAATTTCTTGATCTTCAAGCCTACAGACAGGCTCGCATATCGGATTGTCCCTATGGTGTTCAGAAACGGGCCGAGGTGGGACGGGCTCTCGCCTTGGAACCCAGGCTGCTGCTATTGGATGAACCCATCGCCGGATTGACATCTGAAGAAAAAGAGGAGACGGCTTACCGCATCAATGAAATCCGCGGCCGCTACCATACCGCCATACTCCTGGTGGAGCATGATCTCAGGATCGCGTCAAAACTCGCGGACCGGATGATGGCCATGGATTACGGCAAGAAGATTGCCCAGGGTACCCCCGAGGAAGTGCAGCGGACCCCGGCCGTAATCAAAGCGTATCTGGGAGACGACTAGAAGGCGGAAGGTTTACCCGCCGGTTCTGTGGCGGGCGGAATGCGGAATTAGGAAGGCGGAAAATAGAAAACGATCAATTTGCTTTCGCACCGTAGACATTGCTCCTGCACCACGTTTCAACATTTTTCTCTGTAGGAGCGACCTCTTGGTCGCGAGTATCCGTTGCATGAAATTCCTTGTTTATTGAGCTATAATATCCTGTCAGCAGAGGACGGAACCATCGCGATTATGACGCCATTACTTAAAATCGAGAGTATTGAAACCCTTTATTATGACCGCATCTACGCGCTTCACGGTCTTTCGCTGCAGGTCAAGGAAAAGGAAATCTTCGCCGTGCTCGGTCCCAACGGCGCGGGCAAGACCACCCTGCTCAAGACCATCGCGGGACTCTTGAAGGACCAACCCAAGAAGGGCGTCATAGAATTCGGGGACAAACGGATTCAACGGTTCGCGCCTGAAAAGATTTCCCGCCTGGGCATTGTCTACGTGCCTGAAGATCGCGGTCTTTTCAGGGAACTCTCTGTGAAGGAGAACCTGGAACTGGGCTGCTGGGGGCGGAAGGGCAGGGAAGTCAAAGAAGACCTTGAAAATGTACTGGAACTTTTCCCCATACTCAGGGCGCGATCCGACCAGCAGTCGGAGACCCTCTCAGGCGGGGAGCAGCAGATGCTGGCCATGGGCAGGGCCATGCTACGGCGGCCCAGGCTCCTCATGCTGGATGAACCGTCACTGGGGCTCGCCCCGATGGTTGCACGTCAGGTGTACGACGCCCTGGCCCGGATCAGTCAGGCAGGGGCCACCATTTTACTGGTGGAGCAGAATGCAAAACTGGCCCTCAGCATTGCCGATTACGGCTACATCATGGAATCGGGGAGGGTCGTTCTCGAGGGCACCGCAAAAGAGCTCCAGGAAAATGAGGACGTACAGGAACTTTATCTCGGCCTCGGAGGACAGGAGATCTCATCCAAGGGGTGGCGGCTCTACAAGAAAAGGAGGACATGGTAATGGGAGCAGCCGCAGCAAACTTCCCTGCCCTTTTTTTCCAGCAGGTGGCGGCCCATGGAGATCGCGTGGCCCTCCGGAAAAAGGAATACGGGATCTGGAACCGGGTCTCCTGGAACGTCTATGGAGAACAGGTCCGGACGGTTGCGGCAGGGCTGATTGTCTTGGGCCTTGAGCGTGGTGAGCGGGTCGCCATCCTCGGGGACAATCGACCCGAATGGGTCATCTGCCACCTGGCCGCCATGTCTGCGGGCTTCGTGACCTGCGGCATTTATTCCACATCCGCCCCCGAAGAGGTCGCTTACGTGGTCGGGCACTCCGAATCCAAGATCCTCTTCGTGGAAAACGAGGAACAGGTGGATAAGGCCCTTCAGATTCTCCCCGACCTCGATCTGAAAAAGATAGTGGTCTGGGACCCCAAAGGCCTCTGGGGTTTTTCACACACCGCCATGATGTTCTTTGATGAATTCCGAGACAAGGGGAAGGCCCACCTCAAGGAAAATCCCCAGTGTGTTTCCGAGCGGATGGCAGACATCGATCCGGAAGACACGGCCATGATGATCTATACCTCCGGCACTACGGGCCGACCGAAAGGCGCCATGTTGACCCATCGCAACGTCCTGAGCATCACCGAGTCCTTCATGGAAGCCTCCCCGATGTATGAAAATGACGAGATGCTCTCTTACCTTCCCCTGGCCCATATCTATGAAAATCTTATCTCCCTTTTCCTGGCGGTGAGGGGCGGCGGCACGGTCAATTTTGTTGAAAGCCTTGACACGCTCCCCATGAACCTGAGAGAGGTCTCTCCAACGGTCTTCTGCAGCGTCCCCAGGATCTGGGAAAAATTCGCTTCCATGATCGAGATCAAGATGTCCGACTCAACCCTGGTCAAACGTGCCTTTTATCGTGTTGCCGTGGCTGTCGGTCTCAAATACATCCGATCCGATAAGAAAACAGGAAAACGGTTTCTCTGGAGTCTCCCCTACTGGCCCCTTTACGCGCTGGTCCTCTACCACCTGAAACGGCAAGTGGGATTGGAACGTGTGCGATGGGCCGTGTGCGGAGCGGCCCCTGCCTCTCCTGAACTCTTCCAGTACTTCAATGCCCTGGGCGTTCCCCTGAGAGAAGGCTATGGCCAGACCGAATCCACGGGGGTCATCGCCATCCAGCGGATCGATCGTCCCCGGTGGGGCTACGTGGGAGAGGCCCTTCCCGGGGTAGAAGTCCGCATCGCGGAAGACGGGGAAATACTGGCAAAGGGGTCCGGCGTGTTCAAAGGGTATTTCAAGGACCCGGAATTGACGGCCGAGACCCTGAAGGACGGATGGCTGCACACGGGAGACGTGGGGACGATTGATGACGGTTTTATCAAGATCCTGGATCGGAAGAAGGACATCATCATCACTGCCGGGGGCAAGAACGTCACGCCGGCTTTTATTGAGAACAAGTTGAAATTCAGCTCTTATATCCAGGATGCCGTCGTCATTGGAGACGGGCGAAAGTATCTGGTTTCGCTGATCCTCATCGATGAGGACAATGTCACCAAATACGCCCAGGACAACCGGGTCCCCTTCACGACCTTTGCCGACTTGACCCAAAACAAGGAAATCCACAAGCTCATCGACGGAGAGGTGGCCAAGATCAACAAGACCCTTGCGCGGGTGGAGACCATCAAAAAGTTCGCCCTCCTCCCCAGGCGGTTCTACGAAGAAGACGGAGACGTGACCCCTACCAAGAAGGTCAAGCGACGCTTCCTGGAAAAACGGTACAAGGACCTCATTGAGCAGCTCTACAAAGGATAATTCCCCATGGATTTGATTGAAAGTTACAGGGAGGAACTTCAACTCATTCGAAAACCCGGGACCCGTGTGTGGGTGGGGGCCTTTGTGCTGCTCCTGATCCTGCTCCCCTTGTTCGCCCCCGAACATGTCATCTATGTGGTCACCATCATTGCCATCTATACCATAGGCGTCCAGGGACAGAATCTCCTCATCGGCAATACCGGTCAGATATCATTCGGCCAGGCGGGATTTCTGGCCATCGGCGCCTTCACCTTCGGCCACCTGAACCAGTGGGGCGTGCCCTGGCCCTTTGGGCTGATCGCCGCAGGCATTGCCGCGGGGCTCTTCGGCATCGTTGTGGGATTCCCCTCCCTGCGCCTGAAAGGCCCTTATCTGGCCATTGCGACCATGGGATTCGGAATTGCGGTCTACCAGGTATTTGTCAATTCAGAGACCCTTTCAGGAGGCCGAATGGGCCTTTCGGTGCATAAAATGCAGCCGCTGTTCGGACTCAGTGCGATCAATTTCAACTACTATTTCAATTTTGCTATAGCACTGGTCTTCACCCTTCTCACCTACAATATCATCTCTTCCTACATGGGTCGTGCCTTCATTGCCATCAGGGACAACGACATCGCTGCGGAGGTCATTGGGGTCAACCTGACCAGGTATAAGCTCCTCTCATTTGCCATCAGTTCTTTCTATACGGGAATCCAGGGGGGGCTGTACGGCCTTTTCATGGGGTACCTGGAACCGAACATGTTCACCTTCATGGAATCCATCAACCTCTTTGTGGCCGTCATCATCGGGGGGCTGGCCTCTGTGGAAGGTTCCATCATGGGTGCCGCCTTCGTCATTCTCGTGCCCCAGGTCTTCAATGCCTATAAGGAGCTGGTACCCGTGGTATACGGGGTCACGATACTCCTTGTCCTGATTTTCGAGCCTATGGGATTGTACGGGAGATGGTTCAAATTGAGGCTCTATTTTAGAAACTGGCCTTTTCGTTAAGAAAGAGGTATCCAATGTCCCAATTCCTGCAATACTTCATTTCCGGACTCTCAACAGGCAGCATCTATGCCCTGGTTGCCCTCGGGCTGGCACTGATCTATCGCTCCACCCGCATCCTCAACTTTGCCCACGGAGACATAGCCACGGCAGGGACCTTCATTGCCTTTATGCTGCTGAGCCTGAATTTTCATTTTTCCCTGTCATTTCTCCTGGCCCTGCTCTGCGGAGCCGCCATCGCCATGCTCTTCTATTTCTGTGTCCTCATCCCTGCCCAGCGCCGTGAAGCCACGCAACTGGGGCAGATTATCCTGACCCTCGGATTCGGTCTGATTCTCCAGGGGCTCATCTCCTATTTCGGCGGGTCCGAACCCCAGTCTTTTCCCTTTCCCCTCTCGGACACCACGGTCTACAGTTTCGGCGGCATCGTGGTCAGCCAGTTGGGTCTCGGCACCATGGGTATCAGCCTCCTTGCCTGTCTCCTCTTTTTCCTCCTCGTACAAAAGACGCGCATAGGGCTTGCCATGCGAGCCACGTCCGAGAACCTGACCGGTGCGCAGACCCTGGGAATCCCCACGCGAAAAATTCTGGCCCTCAGCTGGGGGCTGGCTGCCTTCCTCGGGGTCCTGGCAGGGCTTTTTCTGGCCCCTGCCCTGCTCCTGGATCCCTTTTTCATGCTGGAACCTTTCTTGAAGGGTTTTGCCGCCGCGATCCTCGGGGGGTTGAACAGTCTGCCGGGGGCCATCGTGGGGGGGCTTATTCTCGGAGTGGCCGAGAGTCTCGCCGGCGGATTTGTATCCATCGCCTTCAAGAACACCCTGGCCTTCATCATCATTATTCTCGTCCTGCTTGTCCGTCCCGAAGGTCTCTTGGGCGAAGAATTCAAGGAAAGGGTATAGCCCGGCTTTCATTTTCTCCAGAGGGGAATAGTGTATTGGAATTTCTCCGGATTATGGATACTGGAGTGATGGAGTTATGGCAAAACCACCTCATCAAGTGTGTAGAGCATCACAGAAACTCTGTTTTCTGAGCAAACCTCCGGTTGCAGTCTTCCCAAGACTCCAATACTCCGATTCTCCAGCTCGATCTTCTCCGGCAAAGCCTCTTATCTCTGACCTGGTCCTGAGGACCAGGTTTTACAACGAGCAATAAATCTGAGCGGATGTGCATTGCATGGGCCGGGTCTCTTTTCTTTCCAGAGCCGTATAAGAATAGACTAAAAAGGTGCGCATTAATTAAGCAAAAGAACAAAAAAAACCCCTCCAAATGGAGGGGTTTTTTTATAAATTCGGCGGCGTCCTACTCTCCCACGCAGCCTCCCACGCAGTACCATCGGCGCTGAAGAGCTTAACTTCCGTGTTCGGGATGGGAACGGGTGTTTCCTCTTCGCCATTGCCACCGAAAACTGTAAAAACTATCAACTGAAAACACAGGGAATGCAAAAAGGATGACTTCGGACGGTTGCTCTAACAAAACATAAATGAAAAAGTTATGGCCAAGCCTCACGACCTATTAGTACCAGTTAGCTTCATGTGTTGCCACACTTCCACACCTGGCCTATCAACCTTGTCGTCTACAAGGGGTCTTCAGCTCCCCCGACAAGTCGGGGGAAAGGGATATCTTATCTCGAGGTTGGCTTCCCGCTTAGATGCTTTCAGCGGTTATCCATTCCGAACGTAGCTACCCAGCTATGCCGCTGGCGCGACAACTGGTACACCAGAGGTTCGTCCATCCCGGTCCTCTCGTACTAAGGAAAGATCCTCTCAAATATCCTACGCCCACGAAAGATAGGGACCGAACTGTCTCACGACGTTCTAAACCCAGCTCACGTACCGCTTTAATTGGCGAACAGCCAAACCCTTGGGACCTGCTTCAGCCCCAGGATGCGATGAGCCGACATCGAGGTGCCAAACCGCGCCGTCGATGTGAACTCTTGGGCGCGATAAGCCTGTTATCCCCGGAGTACCTTTTATCCGTTGAGCGACGGCCCTTCCATACAGAACCGCCGGATCACTAAGACCTGCTTTCGCACCTGCTCGACGTGTATGTCTTGCAGTCAAGCTCCCTTATGCCTTTGCACTCTTCGGCTGGTTTCCAATCAGCCTGAGGGAACCTTCGCGCGCCTCCGTTACACTTTGGGAGGCGACCGCCCCAGTCAAACTACCCACCAGGCAGTGTCCCCGATCCAGATAATGGACCTAGGTTAGACATCCAGAAGAACAAGGGTGGTATTTCAAGGGTGACTCCACCGACACTGGCGTGCCAGCTTCAAAGTCTCCCACCTATCCTACACATGCTGTCCCGAATG
>JBAPTR010000303.1:0-26683 GCA_049282265.1 Desulfatiglandaceae bacterium
TGGTGCATAAAAGCCTCCGTTTTGGGCCAAGGGTTCTTTTGACAAAATCCCCTCCATTATAGAGGCTTTTTCTTATTTAAGCAATTGTTTTTACATGATATTTATATGATCTTTGCAACACCCTTTACTAGTCGTTATTTTTCAGTGTAGCATCGGTTAACGCACATGATGCCAGATATTGTGGTACCAAATTGATATCAAAGGTTTCATGTGCCCTGTGTGATACATGGCAGACTGATAGAAACGGCTTCTCTTTACTCAAAATATTTTTCAAGGCCCATGTGACGATGCATTTTCAAGAATTCATCTTCCCCCATTTTGAGGAGCAAAGAGAAATAGGTAAATCCTTCATACGGAAGCGCATAGCGTTCCAATCCCGGTTCAGTACACCGCCTGCATTCAGAGGAATGACCAATTTTCCGGCGAAATTGAGAAGCCTTCTTTGAAAGCACAAGACACTCCACAGAAGTCTCTGTTAAGTTTCCCACGCTGGTGTTAATCAGGGGGCACAAGAACACCTCACCGGAACATCGCACAAAAAAATAGTTGAAACCACATGAACAGGGTTTCCTCACTACGCCTGTCTTGAAGTACTGAACCAGGGTATTTGCATGATAACTCCATTGAAACATATCACTTTCATAGAATGATATCATTTTTTCGATATCTTCTTGCCTGAACACCAGATCATCAGCCCTGTCAGGATTCAAGTACCGGCCTTCTGTGATGATGCAAGGTGAGATAATAGTAAACAGTCCCTTAGAAGTTGCATATCGTGAGATTTTGCCCAGCTCATCCACATTAATCGGCAATATGGTTGTCTTCAACCCGATGATGAGATTAGGAAAACTTTCTCTGAGCCTTATCAGACCCTCGATCGTCTGATTTACCTTGTACCAAGCATTTTTGTAGTTTCTTATCCTTTCGTGAATCTCTCCTATAGCATCCATTGCGCAGACCATGACCAGATCCAAATTATTATCCTTTAGCTCCGGGAGGATTTCTTCGACACATTCCAAAACACGATTAGTCAAAAAACCGTTGGTGGTGACAGCAATGGATTTGAGTTCCTCTAAATTTTTCTGTTTTAGCCCACAAACACCCCGAAAAAAATCCGATAGATCTTTTTTTAGAAAAGGCTCACCTCCTGTTACGTCTAACTCCCTCAGATCTCGAAAAAACTCCGAAGAAAGGAATTGAAGCCAATCTCGCACGGGGAGGTTGGGCACTTCTGGAGGGATTTTCCAGATGTTGCACATGATGCATTTGGCAATGCAGTTATGGGTGATTTCTATACTGATGGCCTGGGGTCTTCCAGTCTTTCCAGTCCGTTTCAGATATCGAAACCGAAGGCCGTTTAATAACAGTTGCCCTGCCAGTTTCAACGTTGAGCCCGTCATTTTGTTCCTTTCAGGACTTCTGCCTTCGGATGGTGCAGCCTCGGGGATCATGGCCGTTGGTGCTCTGGGCAATTTCGGCCCTGTAGCAACTTTTTCGCTATCGGCTTGTTTTTTGCAGTTTACCACCTGAATCAGAGATCTTGGCTGTAATGCGAGGGGACACTGAATTGAAAAAACTGTTATTAAAACATCCCCACCACACACCCAGCTGATAGGATAATTGGTCTAAGGAGAAATAGCAAAGAAACGAAACAAGGTTCAAATGCGGTTTTTTCATCATATATTCTCCCAGGCCGGTGAATATATGTGCGCCGAAGACTGTGACGCTGATCCTTGGAAGAAAGGGCGCGAAAGCCAGAGCCCAAATGAGATAGTAGCGGGAGACAAAGGCACAGGAATGGTAAAAAAATGCGAAATACGTTCTTAGCGTTGAGATAATCAGGGCGTTGTAGACAATGTTAATTCTCTTTCGTCTGACAGTCAGAAATTTCCGCATCGCATCCAACAGGATAATGAATACACCCACTCCGAGTAATGGGAAAAATCGAAAAACCAGGGCAAAAGCCAAACTCCCCCAGAACAGCCAAGCTCCTGTCGGGAAGAACATTTCTTTGGATCGCTGCGGATGCAATTTCTGGAGCAACGGTTCCGAAGTCCCATAATCAAAGCGTCTCATGCAGAAGGATGACAAACGGTTTCGATGCCTGTGATATACTTTTCCTGCTGGCTTGAATTCAACCTGGTGCCCGCTGTCTTGCATTCTCCAGGAAAGGTCTACATCTTCCCCTAAATTGAGGTCTTCTTTGAAACCACCTAGTTCCAAGAAGAGCTTCCGTCTCGCCAAGAGATTGCACGCAGGCACATAGAAAGATTTATCGCTTTCCGATGATCTTCTGGCCCTGGGAGACACTGCTAAAGGAGACTTCACCTTTTCATAGCGTTCCAGAGGGGTTTTGGAGGAGTAGGAATCTACCAGGCCGCCAACCGCACCCACGGACAAGTCCCTAAATACGGGCACGAGTTCTTGCAGCCATAGGGGATCTGCCACACAGTCGGAATCAATGAAGGCTAAGATGATTCCTCTGGCCTCTTTGGCAGCTAGATTCCGACAATAGGACGCCTGCCTCTGTTGCTTTAAGAGGATAAGGCGTACAGGAAAACGGGAAATTCTCAGAGGCGTATCATCTGAAGAGGCATCATCAACAACGATGATCTCCAGTTTTTCCGATGGATAAATAATCTTGCCCAAAGAATTAAGGCATGCTTCGATCTCCTTCGGTCTATTTCTTACAGGAATGATTATCGAGACATAAGGATACTCGGAGAGTTTGGAAAATCCTTCTTGCTCCAGGAACCCCTTTCGTGATAAATCATTCAGAAAAAGCTCTATCTTTCCCTGGTCTTGGCTTTTGAAAAGCCCCGCGATTTGTTCCAGAGAAACAAATTTGCCTTTGGACAAAAGCCTGAAAACCCTGCTCCAGGACGGATGCAGCAAAACGGCTTTCAAAGGGAAGGTAAGGACCAGTTGAAAAGATCCCTTACGCTCACTCCAGCGAACCCCTTTCGGAAGACGGTAGGCAGTTCTTCTTGGACTGTTATCGGATTTGCAAGACAATGTTTCTAATTCTCCTTGCCCGGCTTCTCACGGGGCAAAAAACCCTTCCTCTTCAAGAACGAAATAATCTCCTCTACCTGGGATTCGGGACTCCCCGTAAGAATTTCTCCCTTTTTTTCTACCTTACTGCCTGTCAGAAGTTGTTGTATGCGATGAAAGGCATCCAGTCCGCTATCTGGGACAGGCGCTTTTTTTGGACGCGGACGCGGTGGAAAAATTCTCGTGCGTGCTGTCTTGGGGGAGACGTCACCTTTTTCATACATTATTTCATGCACGGACACGGTCCTGCTCCTTTTCTTTTCCAGGTATGCAGGAAAGGAGAGGTCAGGACCACCTCCCTCCACGCTGAAAACTGCCGGAAGCGGACACCTTACCACCTCACGCATTCCCCGTCCTGAACTTCTTTGGACCTTTGCCCAGGTGTTATCGCCGGACAGGGAGATATCTCTAATACAGGAAACAAAAGGCATTTTGAGATGATGGGCCAGAAAGACCCCCACCTGACCATTCTTTGTGTCTAAAGATTCTTTGCCGCATAATACAAGATCCGCCCCCATGGTTTGTATGGACCGGGCCAGATAAACGGATTTACTGAAAGGGTCTGGCTCGCCACTCAGAGGGATCTGATAAAGGCGATCCGCCCCTACAGCAAGACATCTCCGCAATTCCCTCTCCGCAATAAGTGGGCCCAAAGTAAATAGATTAACCTCACCTTCACCCACAAGCTCTCTTATGTGCAATGCTATGCCTAGGGCAATTTCGTCATATGGATTGATTCGAAAAACCTGGTCCTCCGGAGTGAGAAAACTGCTTTCAGGAGCCATACCCGTCCTACTATAAGTTTGTGCTATCTGTTTTACACAAACAACAACTTTTATCTGTTTATCATAGTCGAACATTTAAGGTACCAGGAATTCCTTGTTCATGTTGTTTAGACAGCATTCTTGGTCTCCTCCAAGGAGGCTGCAATAATTTCAATAAGATCCATTACTTTCGGTCGCTTCTCCATTTCGAGAGAGTTTATTCCATCTTCAAGCATGGTGAAACAGAAGGGACATGCTGTCCCAACCAGTTGAACCCCACTTCCCTTTATTTCCTCGGCACGCAGATGATTGATATTTTCCCCGGCATTTTCATGCAGCCACATCCTGCCTCCGCCACCTCCGCAACAAAAGGCATTTTCTCGATTTTGTCTTAATTCTTTGAGATCAATGCCCGGAACAGATCTAATCATTTCTCTCAGAGGATCGTAGATATGATTAACCCGCCCAAGGTAACAGGGATCATGGATTGTCACCTGTTTGGCCACAGGATATCTTAGGGATATTTTTTTCTCTTTCATCAATCCTAATACAAACTCAACCGCATGCATGACCTCAAAATTACCCCCTAAGGCCCCATACTCATTTTTCAGGGTATTGAATCCGTGAGGACAAAGGGTCACTATTTTTTTGACATGATACTTTTCAAAAGAGGCAATGTTTTTCATGGCAAGATCCAAGAAGATTTCCTCATCCCCCATTCTCCTTGCCACATCTCCGCAGCAAAGCTCTTCTTTTCCTAAAATACCAAATCGAACTTCACCGGCTTTGAGTATTTTTACCATTGCTCGCATGGCTTCTTGATACCTGGGATGAAAAGCGCCGGAGCATCCCACCCAGAGCAGGATTTCTGCATTGAGTCCATCAGCCCCGATATGGGGAACACCAAGATTGAATGACCAGTCTTCTCTGTGAGCAACACCTTTCCCGTTCACATCGCCGAATATTTCCAGATTTCGGATCATGGGCCTCGCTTCATCGGGCAACAAACCACAACCCAAAACCTGATATCGCCTCATATCCATGATCTTGTCCACAGGATCAATGAACACGGGACATTGCTCTACACAAGCCATGCAGGTGGTGCACGACCATATTTCATCCGCCGAAATGGCATCCATCAGATAAGGAAATAAGGGATTATCAGGGTCGGGCGCATCCCTCCGTACCTGTCCCATTTGTTTCAGGATACTCCCCATCACTTTTCTTGGAGAAAGGGGTTTGCCCGAGAGAAACGCAGGGCACTTCTCCTCGCACCGCCCACAGGAAACACATGCCTCCGCATCGAGCAATTGCTTCCAGGAAAAATTCTGTATAGTGCCTGCCCCCAGATGATCATTATCCAAAGAGATCTGTCTCATTTCACCCCGGGGGGCCTTATCTTTATAAAAGACATTCAGAGAAGCAGCTGCCAAATGCCGCATGAACGTGAAGGGGATGAGAGCAATAAATAAAAGCACAAAAAAGAAATGAATGCGGATCATTATTTGCATGGCTAGCGGCGAATCGGTCAAAAACAGGGAAAGGAACCATCCCACAGGTGATGGCCACGAAAATCCCGAATGGGTAATGCTTAAACGCTGACCTTCCGAGAAAAAACCGGTTAAGAGAATGACCAACAGGACAATGAGGGGAAGGATTGTCTTTTTCGGCCCAAGAGGATCCTTGCGTGCTACTCGCCTTATCACAAAGAATAAGGACCCTGCCAACATGGCAGATCCCAGAACGTCCAAGAGAAATGAGATTAAATTCGCTAGGATTTTCGGCATTGTGAAACTGAACTGGGCCAAGCTGATGATGATCAAAGGGATGATAAATCCCCAGAATACGATGAGATGGGCAATGCCGATCCAGCGTTTTTTCAAAACTTGTTTCTGTCCAGAAAGATATTTCAGAAGACCAATCAAATTCCCAGTGCGGTCTTCTTTCTGCCCGAGGCTCAAGAAAGTCCAGCGTTTTTTGAAGCCCACCAGCATGATAAAGAGGGCAACCGCTATTAATAAGGGGTCAAAGGCAGTAAACAACGATCTATCTCCTCCGTCCTTGCCTCTTATAAGAGAACGTCTGGACATAAAATACAAATCCACCGACAAGGAGAACAAATATAAGGAACAGGTATAACAGGGCAACTGCGAACATGCCCGAGTGCTTATCAGGGTGTGCATCCGGGTGTATATACCCGAACAACCTGGACTGTCCATTTTGGGGAAAATGGCATTTATAACAGTCCCGGGCATCAACAGGCTCTCTTCCTCCATGGGCGGCTTTACCCTGATGGCAACCAAGGCAGTTATCCCTCCTATATGCCCGGCTAAAATCCTCCTTCTTATGAGACGCTATCTGCAAGGATGGCAGCCAGGATAAGAGGTTGGTTTGGCCGCATTCTCTAGGATGACAACTCCTACACGTCTCTTTGAGGTTCGCGGGATTGACCGAGGACATCACGTTATCTTTTTTGAGAATATCATGTTTTGTGTGACAGAAATAACATTGGGGGCAATTATCAGCGGTCTTTGATTGCAAACCGTGAAGGTTTTTTTGATCATGACACCGACCACAGTCCACAGCTCCTAATCCTGTCGTCGTTTCATGGGCTTTGTCCTTCACATCAGCATGGCAATCCTGGCAGGTCATTTCATCACGGCTGTGAATAGAAGACTTAAACTCTCTGATGGAGATATGGAATGTACTTCCGGAACTCCCTTCCCGGTGGCACCTGATGCAGTCTTCTTCTGTGTAGCTCCAGGCCTCCCCCCCCGCTGAAAGGAGGAGTGATGCCAGTGTGCAAAAGAAAAAAAACTTTCCAAAATTGCACGAAGCCCTTTCCAGCACGAACATCAGTCCATGGACTCCTTTATCTCGTTAAGCCGATTAATGAGGAGAGGAAGAATTTGATGTACATCACCAATGACACCGAGATCTGCGAACCGGAAGATCCTTGCACGAGGGTCTGTGTTGATCGCAATCACCAATTGCGATTTCTCCATTCCTGCTGTAAATTCATTGGCGCCGGAAATACCGCAGTTGATGATCAGGCGTGGGGCTACGGTTTTCCCTGTCTGCCCAATTTGCCGATCATAGGGCAGTGTCTGCCAATCAATGACCGGTCGTGTGCCGGCAACGGAACCCGCTATTTGGCTGGCCAGTTCGTGGATAATCTGGAAGGCATCATCCCTGCCAACTCCTCTTCCCCCTGCAATAATGATATCTGCCTCTTCAATATCCAGGTCACCTGGTTCAGCCTCGATGATTTCAATCATTCTGGCCTTGACCTCGCCCGGTTCTTCCTCCACCGTTTCTACCAAGATCTCGACTTCTTTGCTGCTTTCCGGCTCGGGTGAGGTGAGAACAGATGGAAGAAAGGATATGATGGGAGTGCTTTCGCATACCAGACATACATTTTCAAAGAGGTACCCGTTGGCCACAGGCCGGGTAGCTACATACCTTCCTTCTTCATCGATATTGAGATCCACAGCCCACGTCACAAAGCCTGTCTCAAGGAGAGCCGCTACTCTCGAACACAGATCAGACGTCTCCGGTGTCTGGGCCACGAGCACACAAGAAGGTTTGTATTGCTCCATTAACCTGAACAATATCTTCGCAAAAAGCTCGGCCTGGTACCCGTCGGATGAGGGTACACAGACCTGTAGAACCCTGTCTGCTCCATAAGCACCCAAGGCATTCAATTGGAGCTTTTGATCAGGACCCAGGACCACAGCAGTGATTTTGCCCTCCCCAGTACGCTGCTGTATAATCCTGCGGGCCTCACCGATGAGACCGAAAGTAGGTTCTTCCACCACACCTTCTCTGTGCTGGACTAGGATACAGATATCCTCAGACATTCAAACCGCCTTTCCACGTCCCCATTTTCCACCCAGTACTTCCGCATTTAGCCTTTCCACTTCCCACTTCACAAGAGCCTTCCCACTCGATGTGCTTCAACGATTGCCATATCCGCCTTCCGGGGGGCTAAGCAATCGCCTATCCGATAGAGTTCCTTAACCTTCCCTTTGAGCGCAAAATAGAGGCCGTCATTAGCAACATTCCCTGCCGCCAAGACCACCGTATCATATCCTTCAAAATCAATCATTTCGTTGGAATACACGTTCAATCCCTTGACCAGGGTACCCTGGATTTCGAGAACCGCAATATCCGGCGTCACTGTCACACCCTTTTCCGCAAGTCGCTGTCTTGCCAAATAAAGGTCTTGAAGAGGACCGAGCAGCCCTCCTGCAAAAAGGGAGGGCGTGATTATATGAACAGTTTTACCAAGGTCGGCAAGAAATTCGGCCGTTCCTGTGCCTTGATGATGTCCGTCAAGATCGATAAACAGGACCTTATCCCCTGCCTCTACTTCACGTTTCAAAATCTGCTGAGTGTTGACCACCAATGGGTGTGCATATTCACCAGGGAAAGGCTTTTCTTTAGGAATAGAGCCTGTGGCAACGACCACAGCATCAGGTTCTTCCGCCAAAATGTTTTCGATTGTTGCCTCAACACCCAGGCGCAGGTCAATGTCCAGTTTATTGACCTGACTTATCAACCATCTGGTCACCCCTTCGATTTCTTGCCGTCCCGGAACCTTCCCCGCAATGATATTCTGGCCGCCCACTTCATCATTCTTCTCAAACACGATGACATTGTGTTTCCTTAGAGCTGCTACCCTGGCAATTTCTAAGCCCGCGGGCCCTGCCCCTACAACTACCACCAGTTTGGGAGTATGACAGGGCCTGAGGGTTTCAATGCCTAATTCCTTTTCGTTCCCGGCAGCCGGATTCTGGATGCATCCAATATCATATCCCAGTCCCATGCGACCAATACAGCCCTGATTACAAGCAATACACTGGCGAATATCGTCTTCCCTGCCTTCCCGGGCCTTATTTGGCAGCTCGGGGTCGCAGATAAGGGCACGGACCATACTGATCATATCCCCCTGGCCGTCCTCCAGTATTTTTTCCGCCAAGCGGGGGTCATTAATCCTGTTCGTGCAAAAAACGGGTATATCCACCACAGACCTGATTGCGGCTGACAAGGGGACAGCATAGGCAAGGGGAACGTGCATGGAGCCTTCCACCAGGAACAAGTGGTGAAAGGTCCCTAGACTGATGTCGATAAAATCAATCAAACCGGTAGCCTCAAGGCGCATTGCAATCTCTTTTGCATCCTTATTGGTCAATCCCCCTTTTGGATGCATTTCATCAGCATTCAGGCGCACACCAAGTGTAAAATCCGTTCCAATTGCTTCCCGAACTGCACCAATCACTTCCTGGCAAAAACGGAAACGATTTTCAAAACTCCCACCGTATTCGTCCTTCCGGAAATTAGTCGCGGGAGAGAGAAACTGCCTAATGAGAGAGCTGTGCCCTAACTGCAACTCAATGCCATCGAATCCACCTTCCACCACATGGGATGCACTCCGGGTAAAATAATCAGTACACTCCTGGATGTCTTCGGTTTCCATCTCCTTGCAGGTTTCGCGAAAGATGGGGTCTTTGCCTGGGGAAGGTCCCCATACAGGGCGTCTCGATACGCTCCCGTCCCCCTGCATCCCATTGTGATTCAACTGGGCAAACATCTTTGTATCAAATTCGTGAATTGTGCGCGTCAGCTTCTGAAAACTTGGAATAACATCCGGATCAAAGGCATCCACCAGTTTTTCATAGGCGAGGTCCGAGGGATGAACGGTCAGTTCTTCAGTGGTGATCAGGCCGCATCCGCCCTTTGCTCTCTCCCTGTAATAATAAATATGACGTTCGCTTATGCGATGATCGACTGAGAGATTTGTCAGGTGGGCCCCAAAATTGATCCGATTTGGCACCACAACTGAACCGATCTTGAAAGGTGAAAAAAGGTATCTATACTCACTCACAGTATTTCTCCCACTTTTTTTCCTTCCAGAATAGCCATATCGATCCCTCTGGGGGCCACACAATCCCCAATACGGTAAAGTTCCTTCATCTGGCCTTTTAGCTGTTTATAAAGGCGATCCACCACCTCATTGCCCATATCGAGGACGATTGTGTCATACCCATCAAGAACGAGAGGCTCATTTGTGTAGATGTAGTGTGCCTTCGCCCTCTTGTCATCAATCTCATCTAAAACTACATCGGTGGTAAATGTGACACCCTTTTGGAGTAACCGCTGCCGGGTCAAATACAGGTCTCCTAAAGGGCCTAGTTCGACACCGACAAAAAGATCGCTTGTAATCATATCCACCCTTTTGCCTTGATCCGCCAACAGTTCAACTGTTGCCGTGGCATGGTGCCCTCCATTTTCATCAATAAAAAGGACCCTAGCACCAATAGGCATTCCATCCGCCAAGACTTCATGAACGTTGAGGACTAATGGGGGGCCATATTCGCCGGCCACAGGTCTTGGGTGAGGTTTTGAGCCGGTGGCAACAATCACCGCATCCGGCTTTTCCCGCAAAACAAATTGTTGGGTCACCTCGATTCCGGTGATGATCGGCACCTTAAGCCTCTCCAGCATATGTTGAAGATAGCGAATGATTTCTCCCATTCCAAGCCTACCCGCCCCTTTGGTGGCGAGATTGACCTGTCCACCAATGACATCCTCTTTCTCGTAAACGGTGACCTTATGCCCTTTCTCGCGGGCCACCAAAGCTGCCTCCAGTCCTGCAGGACCCGCACCCACTACCATCACGCGCTTTTGGATTATAGACTTCCGATTTCTGCTTTCCCGTTCTTCTGCTTTTCCATTTTTACCTTCCGACTTTTCGCTTTCAAATTCCTCATTTCCCACGTCCGGGTTCTGGATGCAGCTCAATGTCTTGAACCGGGTTACCCGACCGATGCAACCCTCGTTGTCCCTCACACAATATCGGATATCTTTGACTCTCCCCTCCCTAGCCTTTTTGGGAGCATCTGGGTCACAGATCAGGCTGCGTACCAGGCCAACGGCATCTGCATGGCCTTCTGACAGGATATCTTCGGCCATCTGCGGAAAATCGACCTGGTGACTTGCTATAACCGGAATGGTTACTGCCTTTTTCATCTCTTCCGCTGTTTCAATAGTAAACCCGGGGGCCGTATGCATGGAAGGAAAGATAAGATAAAGATTATAATAGGTACCTACCGTTACATTAATAAAGTCTACGTGCCCTTCAGTCTCAAACTGTTGCACAAACTGCCGCGATTCCTCAAGGGTTATCGCCCCCCAGAACTTCTCATCCGCGCAGAGTCGGATGCCAACAGTGAAATCATCTCCCACTGCCTTCCGGACCCCATCAATCACTTCCAGCGGCAGCCGCATCCGGTTTTCCAAGGTGCCGCCGTAGTCATCCTGACGAAAGTTGCTCAAAGGAGACAAAAACTGCCGCAGCAAAGATTCAGGTCCCATGTCAATTTCAAGGCCGTCAAATCCGCCATCTCTTGCCAGGACCGCTGCCCGTGAAGAAGCCTCTACTAGGACGGCCATATCTTCCACTTCCATTGCTTTGGCCGTCTCACCAAATGCAATGTCAGAGATGGCCGATGGCCCCCATACGGCCTGACGGGTTATGGCCCCGTTGCTCTGAAATCCATAGTGACAAAGCTGGGCAAAGACACGGGTCCCAAATTCATGGACCGCAGTGGTGAGTTTCCGGTAATCCTGGACCACGTCAGGTCTGTAGGCGTCAATAAGTGTAGCCCATGGCCGGTCATTCTGGTGAATACAGAGCTCACCGAGTATAATAAGACCGCAACCGCCTTGGGCTCTCCTGCGGTAGTAGGCCACATGGCGGTCAGTAAAGCGGCCTTTCTGGGAAAAATTGGTTCGATGTGCAAGGAAACAGACGCGGTTGGGCAGAGACACCTTCCCAAAACTCATAGGATTGAACAGATGATCAAACATAGCTGTTTTTGTTGTGGAGATCCATTTTGAGATTCATAAAACATTCGGGGTCGGGCATGTTGATATCGTGATAGGTGTGATAGGCCATTGCCGGACATCCCCCGCGACATATCTCAAATCGGGCGCAAGTCATGCACGTTTCCACATTCAGGTTACGAAACTGCGCAAATACCATGGAATTATTCCACATGTCCTTAAAGGCCTTTTCTCGAATGTTCCCTGCGAGGAAAGGCCTCTCCTGGAGAAAGGCACAGGGGTAGACATCCCCGTTGGGTGAGATGCAGCAGGTCATCTTGGCAGCACCGCACATATCAAGGCCTTTTCTTCGCCTGCTCTCTGAAGTGAGGCAGAAAAAAGAATCCCCGGTGCGAACCAAATCATGCCGGTCCAGCCATTCAGCAAATGCCTCCAACTGGTCCTTGTCCGGGCCAAGGGTATCTTTGCTCTTTTTGCCTCTGCCGGACGGACGAAAACGGGAAACCCGAAGTTCAGCGCCATATTCTCCTGCCATATCCCTTAACGTATCCAATTGGTGATAATTGGTGCGGGTAAGCACGGTGTTTATACTGAAGGCAACTCCGTGTCGCGCAAGGCATTCAATTGCATTCAGAATTTTTCCATATGTTCCTTTGCCACGAATTGGATCGTTCACTTCAGGAGTAGCCCCATCGAGGCTCACCTGTAGGTAGAGCATTTTGAGTTTGGATAACTGTCTAGCCAATTCATGATTTATCAACAGCCCGTTGGTGCTCACGCAGGTCACCAACCCCTTTTCATGTGCATAGGAAAGGAGATCCGGAAAGTCCTCGCGAATAAACGGCTCACCTCCACCGATATTGACTTGAAATACATTGAGATCGGTCAACTGGTCTACCAGTCGACGGCATTCCCGGGTCGTAAGTTCATCCTCCAGTGCCGCACCTGCATCAGAAAGACAGTGGGCGCAATGAAGATTGCACTTTAACGTGATTTCCCACGTGACATTGACCGGAGCCCTTAGACCCACTTTGGCCATTTTAGCGCTCAATGATCACCCCTTTTTCCTTCAACTGTTCAAGTCTTTTCCCGATCACCGATACAACCTCCTTCCGCACAGATTGATTATCCCCATCCCCCTCCAGCCATTCAGCGAAGCTCAGGTCACTCCCGAAAAACGAACTGTCCAGCAATTCTCCAGATGACAGAAAGTACAGGCGCGGTCCTTTCATGGTATAAAAAAGCAGTCCGAAGTTCTCTTCCCTTACCTGCGTCCCCGGGGCCAGTGCGTAGCTTTTTGCCATTGTTGATCCCATGGGCTATCTCTAATAAACCCCGCATATACCATCAATGGCCATTTCTTCAAGTTCAATTTCTTCAGTTAAAAATATTTCATCCAGTTTATCTTCCTGGTCTTTCTCGTCTCTTTTAACATCTATCCTCTTGTCTTTCATTCTTCATCACACCTCGTGTTTATAGAAAATAGAGTGCTCAGGACCTAGCCATATGGTTTTTATAAAGAGTTGATTTATCCTCCAAAAACGGATTGAGAAACCTGGACTGAACACCCCTTTTCCAATGCATCATTGAATTTCACGACTCGGCCTTTCATAACAACGACATACTTTTGGGTTTCGGGTATTTCCAGATGGGCTAGGAGATCTCTTACCGTTGCTCCGTCCGGAATCTCAATGTCCATACCTCGCTCAAGGTTGTACCCGGGGAAATGTTGCCCCAAAGTTCCGAATAATCTAACCTTGACTATCATTTTTGTTATTAAAAGCTGAAGGTGCTGTCCATCTCCTCGTCGGTGATCGCAACGACAGTGTTATGAGGAGGTAGCGGCTCTTCATAAAAAAACTTTGGCAACCGATCGTCTTCTTTAGTGAAACCAGCCTTCTGGTTAAATTCCCGCTCTGCTTTCAAGACCCGGATCCCTAACGCCGGTATGTCGTCAGGCCCAAGCTTTGTGCCAAATTTGGCATTCATCGCCTTTAAAAATGCCTCTCCGCCCTCCGGAGTTGTCAATGCAAGGCTCGCGAGAAGGCAAAGACCTGTGCAGTCCACAGCGGCCATGGCAATCTGGGTATTACGGGAGGCTTCGACCTGGCCTTCAGGCTTTAGTGGGTCGAGCGCCCCACTCATATATTCCCCAATAACATTTCCTGCCGTGTGATCTGCACCCATGGGAGAAGTGGCATAGGTAACAGCGTTTCCCTGCATAGCTCTTGGATCATATGCTGCAATGCTCTGTCCCTTCACCACCGGTACTCGTTCATGGTTGAAATGTTTCCCAACTGCAGCCGGACCCTGACCCAAGATCCTGCCAAACTCCGTGGCCTTGCCAATTTCCTCAACCATCTCAATGGCTGCTTGACCATCTCCAAAGCTCTTGTATCCTGCATCCATTGCCACGGCCAGTGCCACGCCGGTACTCATGGTATCAATGCCGATGTTATCGCAAAGGAAGTCCAATTGGGCAATTGTGTCTAAATCATTTATCCCGGTCATGCCACCCATTGACCAGATCGTCTCGTACTCCAATGATCCGGTCACATACTTGCCTTCTTTGTTCACGAATTCATTTGAGCAGTGAACAATACACAGAGAACATCCCATATGGGTCGGCTTGCCTCCCCGTTCCTGAATGATCTGGGCCATGGTTTCACCGCTGACTTTCTCCCAGCCATCCATCACCCCTTTTGTCGCGTTTAAGCTTGGGAAAGCTCCCATGGAATTAACAGGGGCTATCAGGCCTGCGGTACCAAGGGCAGGGAGCATTTGACCGCTGAAAGGATGATCTTTAATCGCCTTCGCAAATGCCTTTGCTGCTTCTTTAAAGGTATCCGGATTGGCAATCGCATCAGCACTCTTACCACCCTGGGCCACAATTATGGCCTTGAGCCCTTTACTTCCCATGACAGCACCTAACCCCCCGCGGCCGGCTGCCCGGCAGGGCCGTCCATCCACATCAGAAGACTGAATGGATGCTACAGGTAATAAGTCCTCGCCTGCCGGCCCTATGCAAAGCACTGAACTCTTTTTTCCGTAGGTCTCAAGCAATTTCTCCACAGAAGCATAGGTTCTCATGCCTTTATATTTTTTAGCTGGAATGAGATTCGCATCCCCATTTTCATCAATCCTGAGGATGGATAGCTCTCCTTTTGGAGGTTGGCCTTCAAAGACTATCGCTGTGATGCCCAAACGGCCGAGGGCAGCAGCAACAGTGCCACCTGCATTGCTTTCCTTTATTGTCCCCGTCAAAGGACTTTTTGCCCCTATTGATACCCTGCTCGTGTTCACCAAATTCGTTCCACTGAGAAGGCCAGGAGCTACAATAATTTTGTTTTGAGGACCAAGTGGGTCACATGTTGGTGGCACCTCCGCATTGATCATTATGGAAGTAAGGCCCCTGCCCCCCAGCCCGATATATACCTGTGGTACATCTTCCACATTTATTTCTTTATCATGCATGTTGACTCTTAGAAACTTCATACTTCCCCCCTTTCTGTATCCGATAAGCTGAAAGGCTTGAGTAAACTCCTCAGTTAGTCTTCTTGATGCGAGAAGAAATTATATTTCCCCGGTCGGAAAGAGGACAGAATTTTTGAGGATACAAAATTGATGGAATCGTAAAAAGTCACAAAACCGTCATGCCGGGCTTGACCCGGCATCCAGAACATATTGAAATCGCTGGATTCCCGCCTTCGCGGGAATGACGAAAATGCGTGCTTTCAGACTTTTTACGAGTTTGTCAAAATTGTCCTGTCCCCTTTCTTTCCCGCTTTGAAATCAAACAACATATTGATTTCATCGACCTTTAATCCCATTTACATACCCATCGGCCTTTAATTTCTCTCTTAAGCATTTTGTCCGCCACATCATTGATCTCTTCCACTTTAAAATAGTTGGTGATCAACTTATCAAGTTTGAGATCCTCCTTCATCGCTATATCCACCAAGCGTGGGATATCAATATGGGTTGATATGCTTCCGTAAAGATTCCCCAAAATTGATTTTTGATGCAGTGGCAGGAGCATCAAAGGCAAGTTTGTGGTCTGATCGTGGGGAGTTATTCCCGGGATCACCAATCTAGCCCCCATTCCCGTAGACCAGTAAGCCTGAATAATCGCCCCAGGATCACCTATCGCTTCGAACACCACATCAGCGCCGCCACCTGTTAGATCTTGAATGATAGGGACAGGATCATCCTTGGAATTGTCAATAAAATGTGTGGCACCGAATTCCTTGGCGAGTGCCTCTTTGCTCCCTTCCAAGTCAACAGCAATGACTGGATTGGCGTGACAGAGAACTGACGCACGAAGGATATTCAGGCCAACACCTCCAAGGCCGTACACCACCACTGATTCTCCTGGCTGCACTTTAGCTATATTAGTCACCGACCCCCATCCTGTGGGGACACAACACCCCATAAAACAGGCCTGATCCAGGGGCATATCCTTGCGGACCGGAATTGCGCCGTCTTCAGGAAGTACGGTGTAGTTGGAGAATCCTGATACAAAATTGCCGTGTCTGACCATGTTGCCGTTTTCATCGCTTAACCTTGAGGTCCCATCAAGCAACATTCCTGAAAGAAAAGCCTCGAAATTTCCGCTGCAGATGTTCCCCATACCCCTGAGGCATTGGGGGCATTTGCCACACGGGATCATCCATGTGCCAACTACATGGTCCCCTGGTTTAAGCTTCGTTACACCAGGCCCTACTTCTTCTACAATACCTGAGGCTTCATGCCCTATGGCAAGCGGCATTTCAATGGGGATCTCCCCCAAGACCAGATGAAGGTCTGAATGGCACCAACCGGTATAAGCAGTCTTGACCAAGACTTCACCTTCCTGGGGAGGGGCCAGCTCCAATTCTTCAATAGTCATAGGCTTGTTGGTTTCTCTTAAAACTGCTGATTTGATTTTCATAGTGTATCTCCTTTCTTTGTCTTAAATGATTGATGGTTTCATTTAACATTCCAATTTAACCCCTAAGGCCACGACATCAACGTCTCCCTTGTTCCAAAATTTTGATGTCAGATCTATCTTTTATTCCAAGGAGGTGCTAATTTAAACTTATATTTACTCCACTCGAACGGATAGACAGTCATCTGCTTTCCATTCCACCACTGGCTCGCTGTGCTGGTAAAAATAGCAACTCCGTCCTTGTCATACTTCACCTTTCCCATCACTGTTTCGAATTCGTTATCCAGCACTGCTTGTCTTACCTTTGCCGAATCCAGGGTTCCGGCCTTTTCGATGGCCTGCCAGAGAATCTGGCAGAGGGCATAAGTTGCCCCGACGCTTACAGAATATTTCTTGAAGTGGTCATAGTAACGTTCCCCCAGCCTTCTAGCGCCGGGAAACGGGAAATCCATGGACCAGAATCCGTCACAGAGAATATACTGCGCGTTTTTTCCTAAGGCCTTCCAGAATTCTCCGGCCCAGGCGCCCTTCCATCCATGAAAATACTTGACACTGAAGTTATTCTCTTTCATCTGCCGAACAAATATAACCATGTCTGTGTCAGCACAAAATATGAGGATAGAATCAACGCCGAGAGATTTAGCCTTGATAATCTGCGCTGAGTAATCATGTGCTCCTACGGCCAAGGATTCATCAAGAACAAACTTATAACCATATTTTTTGGCCTGGCTCCTGAAAAGTCCGGCAAACGCTCTGCCATCAAAAGTGTCTTCCATTAGGAGGGCCGGTTTTTGTGGTCTTTTATTTTTGGGGATGGTGTTCCAGATCAAAAAAGGAACACTGCATGCCTGTTTCAAGTTAAAGAAATAAAGGGTAGACCACTTGAAATGATGCTCCAACCAGGGAGGAATCAAACAGATTGAGGTATGATAATATACGTGATACTTCTCTGCCGTGATACACCCCGGAATGACACCAAAGGGAGCCGCGAAACCCCCTAACAGGAGGTCCACTTTTTTTTGTTTTATCAGACGTTCGACAGCTGCTGCTGCTTTACCAGGGTCACTTCCATCATCTGCAACAATCAGACGAACAGGGAGCTTCTTGTGAAACTCCTTCACATAAATGCCACCCTTCTTGTTTATGTCATCAACAGCTGTTTGATAGGACCACCGCTGTTCAATGCCTGCGCCAGCCAAGATGCCTGTCATGGGAAGGTTCGTTCCGATAAGGATTTCTTTTTTCTCCTTCCTTGCTTCCGCAGGCTGAATGCTCATGAAGAAGACAAGTGATAAACAAAAAATTAGAAGACAAAAGAAAGTTTTATTATTTCTCAAATTGTTTTTCTCTCCCATCGTTTTCTCCTTTATGTCAGTAATTTGTGAATTTGGCCCCTAACTAATCCACCACCTCCTTTCTATTCTATGCTTCTCTTTTTCTAAAACTCAACCTGAAGGGAAGCATGCCTTGCAAAGTTTTCCTCCAACTGGCTTTTTTGCCTAAACTCATCAAACCTCCAGGCAGGAAAAGCATAATCAGTATTATGAATGTTCCTGAAAAAATAGGATGAATTTCAGGTAACCAGATGTCGGCCAACTGAAAAACAGTGGTCCATACAAAGGCACCCACAATCGGCCCCATAATTGTTCCTATCCCGCCCATGATCGTCATAAGCACAGGGAGAAGTGCCCATTTCAGGCTGAAAAACCCTGCGGGATCTATGATAAACAGACTATATCCAAAAAGACACCCACATAATCCGGTAAAAAAGCCGCTCATGGCAAATGCAATAATCTTGAATTTCAGCACATGAATGCCATTGGCTGCCGCGGCCTGTTCATCTTCACGAATTGCAATCAGAGCCAGACCGACACGTGATCGCGCCAAGATCCATATACAGAGAAGGGAAAGCAGCGCCATGAAAAACGCAATAAAGTAGAAGGGCATAATAGATGTATACTCTGATGAAGGCAGCATCAGCCCCTCCGGCCCCCCAGTGAGGGCACCCCCCTGGGTAAAAACCACCCGTAAGATCTCTCCTAATCCCAAAGTGCCCAACGCAAAATAGTCCCCACGAAGTTTGCTCAAGAGTGGTATGCCTATTACTGCCGCCAAAAGGGCAGCCCCGATGCCGGCAATAAACATTGCTAACGGATCGAGATAACCTGTCCAGCCTGCCTTCCACGACATGGCCATAAGATAGGCTCCCACCCCAAAAAAAGCGTGTTGGCCAAGGGAGGGCTGCCCTGCATAGCCACCAATTATATTCCATCCTTGAGCCAGGGCAATATAGAGAAATGTCAGGAACAGGCAATAGACTAAATATGATTTCTCGGCATTCACGAAGAAAGGAAAAAGGAAAAGAAAACACACAATAGGCAAACCACCTAAACAGATGGCTCGCCGGTTATAAACACGGTTTTTTTTCATTCTCGCCCCTCAAGCCGAATCAATACTCCGACCGAACATCCCTTGAGGCCTGAACATAATAACTAAAAGAAAGGCCCCATAGGAAATAGCGTTCGCCCATCCACCGCTGATGACATAAGAACTCATGCTTTCTATGACTCCCAATAAAACACCGCCAAGCATTGCCCCCGCAACACTTCCTATGCCACCGAATGCCACTGCAATCAGGGCTTTCAGACTAAAAATAAAGCCAAAATAGGGGTTGAATGGATAGGTGGTTGCCACGGCCACTCCCGCAATCCCCGCCAAAGCAATGCCAATAGCAAAGGTAATGCTGCTGACCTTACGTGGACTTATTCCCAATAGAGTAGCTGCTCCCATATCCTCAGATGCGCCGCGAACCGCTTTTCCCCAGAAAGTTTTTTTCATGAATAGAAAAACCAGGCCTGTTGCACTGAGACTTATTAGAAAAACCATGAGCCGTGCAAAGGAAATCTGGACAGATCCAAAGCTAAGGCCTAATCCGCTAAAACTCGTTTCAACAGCACGTGTATTGGGAGTAAATGCGACAGACATGAGATTCTCCAACAGGATCATCAAACCAAACGCCAATAAAAGAGAAGGGTTTTCCCCGGCACCTGCCACCTTGTCGAAAAGACCTACATAAAATATCCAGCCAATGCCAAAGAAAACGGGGAGAACCAGCAAGAAACAAAAAAACGGATTAATGGCCGTGAGTGTAAACATCCAATATGTAAAATATGCAGCCAGGATCATCATCGTCCCCTGGGCAATGAAGATGATCTGCATGGAACCAAAAATAAGACTTAGTCCTATAGCAGCGACACCATACATGCCACCAAACAAAATTCCGTTGATCAATATTTGCAGAAAAACCCCAAATGAAGAAAACCCGGTCATTAATTCATTCTCCCATTCCCAAGTAGGCTCGCTGAAAATTTGGATTTCTTAAGAGATCATTTCCTCTTCCGCTTAATTCCAATTTTCCTGTCCTCAACACGTATAAATGGTCTGCTATCTCTAAAGTCTGATGAACGTTTTGTTCGACTAAAAGGATTGTCACTCCTTCCCTGTTTAAGACCTGGATAATTTCAAACATGAGCCTTACGATCAAAGGGGCTAAGCCAAGAGAGGGCTCATCTAACATGAGGAGTGTCGGCCTTGCCATGAGGGCCCTGGCAATGGCTAACATCTGTTGTTCTCCTCCGCTCAGTGAGCCCGCGGGCTGACGGACTCTCTTTTTTAATTCGGGGAATAAAGTAAATGCACGCTCTAATGAATCTTCCAAAAACAGTCGGGCCTTTTTTGGAAAAGCCCCAAGTTCAAGATTTTCAAGCACCGTGAGGCGCGAGAAAAGACGTCTCCCCTCAGGCACATGGCAAACGCCCAAACTTACCACATCTTCAGGCTTCATCTTGATCAATGACTTTCCCGAAAACAGAATATCGCCCTTGCTTGGGCGCATCATGCCTGAAATAGTATCCAAGACTGTGCTTTTGCCAGCGCAATTGGCCCCCACAAGCGCAACGATCGTCTTCTGTTCGACATGAAAGGAAAGATCCCAAATCGCCTGAGCTTCACCATAAAATATATCCGTTTCTCTCATTTCAAGCAGGTGTTTTGCCAAGGTATGCCTCAATGACTTCTGAATTCTTTGCTACCTCTTCTGGGTTTCCTTCGGCAATTTTGCGCCCATAATCCAGTACCACGACACGATCACAGAGATGAAAAATGGCGTCTACCTTATGTTCTACCCACAGAATAGAAACATTCCTTTCCTCTCTTGCCTTATTGATTAGCTGCATCATTCTGATGGTCTCCGAAGGGTTAAGACCTGCCATAGGTTCATCCAGCAAAATAACTATGGGCATAGAGGCCAAAGCTCTTGCAACTTCAAGAAGACGCCGGTCGGACAAGGTCATGTGTGCGGTGATTAGATCCTTCTTATCGATTAGCCCAACGAGCTCCAAGACTTCCCGAGCGCTCTTACGGGCCTCCTTGCCATGTAACCTGTTCCCGTAAATAGCACCAACCAGCACGTTCTCCTCTGCAGTCATACTGAGAAAAGTTTTGACCAACTGAAACGTCCTGGAGATGCCCAACCAACAGATTTTGTGGGGAGGAAGACCGGTAACTTTCTTCTCGCGCATATACACATCCCCGGCATCTGGCCTGTAGATGGATGTTATCACATTGAAAAGGGTTGATTTTCCAGCTCCATTCGGTCCAAGAATCCCAATTATTTCGTGCTCCCTTAGGTTCAGGTCCACGTCATCCAGAGCCAACAAACCACCAAAGCTTTTACGAATCCTGTCCAAGCGAAAAACGGTTCCGTCACTCTCCAATTCTACCAACCCCCAATATGTTGTCTTATTTAAAATAGGCAAGAGTTGTGCCAACGAACAGATTGATATAACTGTTCGAAACTTCAGGGAATTTAATAGCGCGAAAAAGGAAGGATAGAGATAAGTTTGTTTCTATTGGTAACATAGACCGAGAAGAAATGGCATCATGATTGGACAATAGAGAAATAATCCTAATCAACTCAGTGGCTTATTTCACAGGTTACGAAAGGTAACACATCTTTTCATCTGTATAGAAAGGTGACAATGAAGATTTTCTTATGAAACTCTAATCTTGGATTTATATCTAGGCAAGCAACCTCTAGTGCCCAATCCCATACCGCTCCAGTTTTTCGTAAAGTGTTTTACGAGATATGCCCAAAAATTCAGCTGTCAGGCTTTTATTCCCTTGGCACTTTTTCATCGTCTTTTTAATAAGTTCACGCTCTATTTCCTTGATTTTCAAGCCCCTTTTGGGGATTCCATGAATATAGCCTTCCTCGTGTTTTGGTTGGAAATGGACATCCAAGGTTCTTATTTTTTCGGGAAAATAGCCTATATTTATCTCGGGTTCTTTACAAAGAATCACGGCCCTTGCAATACAGTTTTCCAATTCCCTCACATTGCCCGGCCAAGGATACCGCAACAACAGCTTGATGCCCTGGGGGGAGATACCATCTATTGTTTTTTCATATCGTTCAGCATAGCGTTTAATGAAATGATAAGCGAGTAAAGGAATATCTTCTGTTCTGTCACGTAATGGCGGAAGAGTAATGGAAATGACTTCAATGCGGTAAAAAAGGTCATTCATAAACCTGCCTGCCTTGATCTCTTTTTGTAAAGGACGGTTGGTAGCTGTAATCACCCGAACATCTACTTTCCGGGGTTCAGCGCTCCCTACAGCTTCAAAGGTTCCCTCCTGCAAGAAGCGAAGGAGCTTTGATTGAAGATTGAGACTCGTATGCCCGATTTCATCCAAAAACAGTGTTCCTCCGTTAGCCAGCTCAAAGCGCCCCTTTTTATCTACCACTGCACCAGTAAAGGCCCCTTTTACGTAGCCAAAAAGCTCTGCTTCCAAAATGCTCTCTGCAAGAGCCGCGGAGTTGATGCAGATCATATTGTGATCACGTCTTCTGCTCAAGCTGTGCACCGCTTTGGCCAGAAGTTCTTTGCCCGTTCCTGTCTCGCCCTGAATCAGAATGGGAGCATCTGTGGGTCCAACAATGCGCAACAGATCAAAAATCTCCTTCATTCTAGGGCTGGAGCCGATAATGTTCTGGAAAGAGTATTCCTGCTCCGCTCTCTGTCGCAGGGTCACCAGTTTCTGGGAAATCTCTTTTTCCCGCATGGCCGACTGCAAAATTATGCTCAACTCATCATAATTTAGTGGTTTTACAATATAGTTCGTCACTCCCTCTTTCATCGCCTCAACCGCGGATTCAATGGTTCCATAAGCGGTCATGATCACATACGGGATATTGCTCTCAATGGTTCTCATACTCTTAAACAGTTCCAATCCATCCACATCAGGCATCTTGAGATCCGCAAGGACCGCATCAACACTCCTTTGTTCTTCGAAGACTCTCAGTGCCCCCTCAGCGCTTTGGGCCTTCAATATATCGTAGCCCTCTTCTTGCAGAACTGCTCCTATCACCTTTAGGGTATTGGTTTTGTCATCCACGATCAAAATCCTTTTTTTCATCCCCAATCTCCTCAGCTACATACTATTTGCTGACGGGTAGCTCAACAGTTGTGATTGTGCCCTTCCTCTTCCAACTTCGAATCCTTAGCACTCCCCCGTGGTTTTCCACTATTCTAAGGCTGATAGGAAGACCTAGGCCAGTGCCGTTTTCCTTGGTACTAAAAAATGGATCGAAAATGCTTTGAATGTCCTTTTCGGAAATTCCTACGCCATTATCTTTTATAGCAATTATTGCCCTTGACTGGGAATCTCTCTCAAAGGAATTCTCTATGAGTTCTGTGGTCACTTTTAGATGTCCCCCTTCAGGCATAGCATCTATGGCATTTATAAAAAGGTTAATAAATACCTGTTCCATTTGATTTGGGTCGATTGGAATTAGAGGCAGGGTCGTGCCAAAATCCTCCGTCAAAAAAATCCTTTTTCCGTTCAATTTCTCCACAAAGAGCTTTAGAATGTTTCGAAGTAAATCATTAACGTCAGTAAGGATAAGCCGGAGAGGAGATTGTCTGGTGAAATATAAGAAATCCGTTACAAATGAATTCAGCCTTTCAATCTCTTCGAGAGTCAATTGCGTATATTCTTGGATCAGTTCATCTCCTTTCCTGCTTCTCTGGATATATATAAGAGCCCCTTTCATGACATTCAATGGATTTCTGATCTCATGGGCTACACCGGCAGACAGCCTGCCAACGGCTCTTAGCTTTTCCGAACATATCAGCTCATTTTGGGTCTCTTTAAGCTTCTTGACCATGCGATTGAAGGATCGGGTCAAATCCCCAAGTTCATCATTAGAATTTACCGGAATTGCCCGTATAAAATCACCACTGGCGATCATTTCAGTTGCAGTCGCCAATCTTCGTATAGGTCTAAGGAGGTTGAAAGAGAGGACAGCAACCCCAAACACTACAAAGGCTATGGTAGCTAATACGAGCTCAACGATTCTTTTGCTCAGGCTCTTTGTCTCCCTGCTAAACTCTTCGATAGGGACCGTGATGGCCAAAGACCAGTGCATCGCGGGAATAGGCGCGTAAGCTGCAGCTTTTTCACCCATGTGATAATAGGTTTTCCAGCCGGATTCTCCATCCAACATATCAACGACTAGTTCCCGAAGATGTGGATCATCATACTTTGTAAGATTATATTCGTATGGTTTGAAAAAAGGGTGGGCAACTGTCCTCCCATCCCGATCAACTAGAAACGCATATCCTCTCTCTCCTACCTTAATATTATCTACAAAATCAATCACTTTGCTATAGTCCAAATCAATAACTGCGATACCGGCGACTTCCCCTTTTACATCCACAAAGGATTTCATGAAATGGATCAAAAAACGCTTGTGAGCCGTGGAGTATACTATGTCTGAAACCTTGATGGACTCTTGCTTTTTCCAATCGAGATGGGGAGAAAAGGCCCTGGTTCGGAAAGAGTGATATAATTTTTCTTCGGGGCCCTGCCGGAGGCCTATGAATTCATGGCCATTCTGGCCCAGAAAACGTATCTGATAGTAGTAGGATGATCTTGACAAGAAATCTTTTAGCAGTCTTAATGCCTTCTTTTTGCTGTCGCTGGCTTCACTATCTGTTTTGGAATGGTTGAGAATGCCTGAAAAGTATTCTTCCAGAACAGAAAGTTGGCTAATGGTTTCGAGATCCATTTTACAAGATTCAAAAATGGTATTTATTTCGGCTGCGGCCACTTTTGCTCTGAGCATTTGTTCTTCTCGCAACAGCTGGGTGACCCGTTTCACTGAATCATTATAGGAAAGATAACCAACCGTGGCTATGGGTAGGCAGACCATGGGAAGAACAAAAGCCAAAAGTTTAAATGTGATAGGGACACCAATTTTCAAATTTGGCCTCCAGCGCAGGCATTCTGTCCTAAATAAGGTTCATCCGGTTAATGAGTACGGCTAATTGATAAGAGGTGTGTAGTTTGCTGTCTTATATTGCTTTCTATATTTTGCCGTTTACAATTCTCGCAAGCGCTTTTTGAAGGTTATGACTATAGTTATTCGCAGATGACTTGATACCCTTTTAGCTAAACTCTTGCTCATCAAACTGTAAATCTTCTGTCCAGAACTCATCTTCGATTTTTCTTACCTTCTCAATAATTTTTGTGCACGTTTTACCTGTCACCTTGTCAAAACCGAACTCGAGCTGTTCGATTAAGTTGTTCATTGTGAAATCAGAATTCCTCGCGATATGATTTTTTACTACTGCCCAGCAAGTTTCTATTGGTTTTAACTCCGGATGGTACGGTGGGGTTCTGATAACTTCATGGCCGTGAGATCGAGCAATTTCATCAATTGCATACGACGGCTCAGGTGCCAATTTTTTCAAAATCTCAACCAGCTCGGGCTTTAGACAATCTTGACGACAATATATTTTGTTTTGTTCCAACCATTCCATAATCCTTTTTTTTGAACAAAGGGGGGTAGGCGGGGAGTGCTCTGAGAGCGTATTGTGGTAGGATGCATTGTCCATAATTATAAGAGAATTCGGGGGAATGTTCTCAAGAAGCATCTCTATAAACCATTTCTTAAACAAATCCCAGTTCATTTGCCCATGATAATCTCCAGTCTTCCTTGTACTCTTGAATACAAGCTTCGCGCCTGGAACCCAACCAGATTTAGTGATTGCATTGATAATAATAAGCCGCTCACCTTTTCCTGTTGGCTTTTGAACCCAGGGACCATCTTCACCTGAATACCAAATAAAATCATTACTATGATTCTTATTGACATATGATTCATCTAAATAGACTTCGGGCCGAATTGCATCCCCACGAGATGCACGATTATCCAGCTTTTTCCGCAAGTAACGCTGTCTGGCGGCAATTACATGGTCCTTTTCTTTCAAATGCTGTGAACGTGTTCCTTTGCCGAATTCAAATCCCCATCGATTAAGCGTCCTTGCCAATGTCGCGATATGAAATGGTTCATCTTTCGATTTCTCATTCAAGAAATCTCCAATATCGGAAAGTGTTATGTATTCTCCTTTCTTGTTTGCTGATCGAATATAAGCCCTAACGGCTTCCTGACGTGTAGCACTGACAGCATGAACCGGACGGCCGCGCATCTTTGCCGGTTCATCCAGCAATTCGGGATCACGATTGTAATCAGCCATAACTCTCTTCACGGTCGCCACACCAATGCCAAGTGCATCAGCAGTACGTTTTACACTTGGCTCCATCGGCTTGAACTTCTTTCCGTCAAAATATTGTTTGACCGAAACAACAACCTTTTTCGTTTCTGGCGTTAACGGCCGGCCACGACTGGAAATCATATCACACCCTAAACTTCAATTTGATTTATATGAATTTCAGGGATAAAATAACACGTACTTGACCCGCTTGTCAAGTATCAATTCATCTGCGAAGAACTATAGTTTGCATAACTGAATACCACATGTGCTCAAAATCAATTGAACAATTCGTCTGCCATGCATAACATTAACAAATCAAATTGGTTTGGGCAACGTTTTAGCAATCCATTCAAAAGGAGGTCTATCATGAAGGTCTTGCAGGCAAAGGATTATTTTGTTGATTACCAGAAAATGAACGCCAAAAAAAAATACCATGAGGAACTATGAGTTTTTGCTTTCAAGGTTCTGTGGCC
>JBAPTR010000304.1:0-3108 GCA_049282265.1 Desulfatiglandaceae bacterium
GTATATTATCATCAATACGATTAATCGAACCCATAGCTGTCGCTTAATTCACCGTTGGGCTCACCAACGAAAAATCAGACTTCTGCAACTTTCTTTTTTCTGTTTTCCCTTGCTGCAGGAGCCTGTACACAAAAGAGAGGTGCTTCCATGAACGATGTCCTAAATCTCAGCATTTATATCGATTGTCCACCAACCGAGGTCTATGAGTTTGTTTCCGACCCTCAGCATCTTCCACTTTGGGCTGCTGGATTGGCTCAATCAGAAGTTAAGAGAGATGGTGATGAGTGGGTTGTCGAGGCCCCGTTCGGTAGAGCGAGGGTAAAGTTTGTTCCTAAAAATTCTTTTGGTGTTTTGGATCATGACGTCCAGCTCGATTCTGGCGTTACTGTTCATAACCCCATGCGTGTCGTTCCCCATGGGAAAGGAAGTGAGTTCTTGTTCACGCTGATTCGTCAGCCAGGAATGTCTGAAGAGAAATTCGCAGAGGACAAGACGGCCGTCCAAAAAGACTTGAAGACCCTGAAAAAGTTACTGGAGAGCAATTCAAAGAGGTGAAATGAGGTGCCCAACAAAATAAGGATTAGTTCCGAGTCGAGGGACGAGAGCTCGGAACTAATCCATGGTTCAAGAAGCCGCGGGCTATAGGGGGAAAGGTCGATAGTTTCGGGGTGTTTTTTAAAGGTTGGGTGAGGCGAAAAGTACAAAAAAATCTTTAAAGCGATCGTTAATGGAAAACCAGGTCATCTATCGTCAATAAAATTCCTGCTCAAAACGATAAGACACCGGTATTTGAGCAGACAGGTAGTGGTAGAGTCTGCCCTAGGCCGCCGTTGGGCATCTCTTGTGTCCTGAACAAAGATTATTGATTCAGAGTTGGATGTTTATCCGGAAGGCCCCCATCGAGGCAGAGGTTTTAAAAAGGCAATGACCCTTAAAGCATTTCCGCAGCAGTAGCATTTAATGGTGGGCTTTTCATATTGCGGTATTTCAGGGAAAAGGTCGGCGATGACATCCTGGATTAGAGCAATGAGTTCACGTATCTTTTCAATCGACAGTAGACTGTTGGCATTGAGAAAGCCATAGTGCCTGATCTTCATGAACCCTTTCGGAAGGACATGCTGAAGAAATCTGCGGATAAACTCCATTGCGTCAAGCGCCATGGTTTTCCATGTTTTCTTCTGCCGATCTTTGTATTGAAATTTAATGACATGATTTTCAATGCTTTTGATGCGGTTGTTCGAGATGGCGACTCGAAACACATATCTTGATAGGTAGCGGAGAGAGTTTTGCCCTTTTCCCACTGCCTGAGTGTCGGCAACCCATGGTTGCTTCCAAACGCGAGGATCGATTTTATCGAAAAGGTGTGCCTTTTTCATAGCGTCTTTGAACTTGGCCCGAAAGATGAGGGCCAGGGGTTTGGTGTGAACGAACAGATCTTGTCTTGAGGACAGCCATTGATCTTTTTTTTCGGACAAGGCGCCGCCGGGAATCACCAGGTGCAGGTGCGGGTGATACTGAAGCATGCTGCCCCAGGTATGCAACGCGGCCAGGTATCCGATTTGAGCTGAGCCGACAAACCGTTTGTCTTGCGCTAATTTTTTTAAAGCTTCTTGCGTACATGAAAACAGGGCGGCATAAACGCGTCTTTGATGTGATCGGGCAACGTCCCGAAGGCCTTGAGGAAGTGTTATGGTTAAGAGAAAATAATGGGTGGGCAAGAGCTTTTCCATCTGTTTGTGGAGCCATTTATCCATTTTATCATGCTGACAGGTGGGACAATGCCGGTTGCCGCAGCAACAGGCAACGGGCTGTATGGCGCCACAGTCCTGGCACCCATAAACAATCGTTCCGAAAGCGCCGCTTCGGCAGTCAATGATATCCTGGATGGTTTTTTTATGGCTTTTGGGCATTTTCTCCCCATAAAGTGCCAGATATTGGGGTCCATATATTTGGAAGATTTTTTGAATCGCACTCATGACAGCACCCCCTGCATGACCTGAGCGACTCTTGCGTGGGAATCGCTTTGGGCCTGGGTGGTCACATGCAGATAGACCATGGTGCTCTGCAAGGTTTTATGGCCCAGGATTTTTTGGACATGGCGTATGGGGATATTGGCTTCCAACAGGTGGGTGGCATAGGCATGACGAAAGACATGGGGATGAATATGTTTTTTAAATCCCAGCCGTTTCAATGTGCGTTGTAAAACTCCCTGGACGCCGCTGTCGCTGACAGGCTCTTTTGCAAAGCGGGCATCTTTGCCTCCATTATGACCCAGGGCAGGGAAAATCCATTGAGGGTTGCGATGGGTTTTATAGTATTTGCGTAAAGTCGACAGGGTGATTTTGGGCAAAGGGACCATTCGGTCCAGAGCCCCTTTGCCGGCATGAATATGGACCAGGCCCCGATCGGAGAGGATGTCGGTGACCTTAAGCGTGGTTGCTTCCCGCAGACGAAGTCCCAGGGAATATAAGGTCAGATAAAAGGTGTGACTTTGTAAGGTGGGAAGAGCATAAATAATCTTTCTGACTTCCTGGAGACTTAAGATGGTGGGAAGGGTCTGGTCACGCTTCCATCTGATTTGACTAAAAATATTCCAGGACCGGACGAGTGTTTTGCTGAAAAAATGCTGGATGCCGGCGTAACTGATGCGCAGCGACGCCGCGCTCCAGCCGAATTCAGTTTGGCAGCAGAGCCAATATTGACGCAGATCCTCTTCAGAGATATCTTCGAGGGGCTTATTATAAAAGCGCTGTAAACGTAAAACCGAACTGACATAGGATTCCGTACTTCTTTTTGCATAACCGGCTAACTGGAGATCTTCCTTAAAACGTTTGATCAAATGGCTCATGGTATCTTCCTTTCTTCTTTTAACCTTGTCGGGTAGAAGATACCGACCTGCAAGCCGGTAAGAAGGTACCATGAGTCATTTGATCAAACAATGGTGATTGAAGGACGGTCATCTGCCGCGTAGCGGCTTACTTGAACAATTTCTTTCAACGGAGCGCAAAAAGCCGCGCCCGCCGAAGGATACGTTAGGCAGAAGCATCGGACTGGATAGATTGAATAGCATTCTGGGCCGCATGAACTAAGAATGATGATCTTGACATA
>JBAPTR010000305.1:0-10221 GCA_049282265.1 Desulfatiglandaceae bacterium
CTGTTCATGCGGGAGAAATAAAGGGTTGTATACGCAACAACAAGTGCCAAAGGAATTAGGAGGTCATACATTTAGTATGTTTTTTCTTTGTCATGATTGCCTGGGTAAGGGGTTGATAATATAGTCGTTATGTGGCGGTCCAGCGGAAGGGGACACCCCGTTCAGGCACTCGTCGTCTGAAACGGAGTGGTTAATCGTCTTGTATTTTATTATCTTCTTAGACACCTCCATGCTGTCTCTCTTCTCACTTCCGAAAGCGTTGTCCACCAAATATTTTCCGCTTTTCGGAATATACTATAAGAAATCAGGATTCTCCCGATAGACCGGAATCAACCAGTGGTTTATGTTTTCACTGTGCAGGCTCAACACGGATTTTTCATCCCGCGATGTCTGGAGCTCCGAAGGAAAAATTGCCCGCGTCTACCAATATTTCATATTGATGGAGTGATGAGGCGGGAGACACTTCCAAACGTGATTCGAAACTTGAAATGAGTGCTCCCTTCTTCCGATCATCAGAAATATATGTACTCGGGGCAAGGGACTGCATTCAGTTGTCAATTACATCTTCGTTCACTTCAAAAACATTCGGCCAGTCTTATATTGACAATTATACAAACATTAATTATGAAGGTGCAAGAATGGCGGCGCGATTTCTCCCAGGTCGTGTATCCTCCCGATAGCGCTTTACTCGACGCCCCCATGGGCAGGGCACAGCATTTCCGTTTCCTTATCCCTCGTTTGGGATCTCGTGGGCCTTATGGGCAACAATGATCTCCCAGTGGAGGGCATTTCGAATCAATTTCCAATAACCGGTTTTGGACAAAAACGACCCAGAGAGGAGGAAAGAATGAGACGGATATTATTGGGAAGCATTTTTTTAGTCGTTTTTTCAGTTCTTTTTCTGATATTTTTTCCGGGTAAGGCGGACGCGATTCCGGCATTTGCCAGAAAATACAAAACGTCCTGCATGCTGTGCCATGCCCCGTTTCCAAAACTCACCGCAATGGGGGAGGCATTCAGGCTTAACGGGTACAAACTACCGGAGGCGGATGAGATCTACGTGAAGGAACAGCCTGTCTCCATGGGCGCCGATGCCTACAAGCAGGTATTCCCCGATGCTGTGTGGCCGTCTCATATTCCCGGCGTGCCGCCTCTTGCGATCCGTATAGTCGGGGGCATGCAATACCATCCTTACGGCCCCCAAACCAACCGCAGCGATTTCAATTTCCCGGGCGAGTTCACGCTCCTCGGTGCGGGTTCATTCGACAAAAATCTTGCCTTTTATGCCAATCTCGGGATTGAGAGGGAAGATGATGGCAGCTATTCGACCAATCCTGCAGGGTGGCTGATGTGGCAGAACCTCTTTTCAGGGACTATCGGGAAACATTATCTCAACATCAAAGCAGGCAATGTGGGCAGGCATACGATCGCTTTGCCGAATACAAGGAATGAAAACAGCTTTACTGCGGAGGACTACCTCTACGTAGATGCAATGGGTCTGGATAACGAACCCGGCTTACAAGCGGACGGGTATGGCCGGCGTTGGCGATATGGCGTAGGAGTTGTGGAGGGAAATTCGGACAACAGCCAGAAGGATTTCTATGGGGCCTTTTCCTTGAAATTCGGAGGGCTGGGATACGACGGTTCCGGAGGAAAATCCGAGGCGGGCGGGGTCGGCACCTCCCCGTCCGGATACTGGCGGGATGATTCGGTTCAGGTCGGATTTTTCACCTACAGGAGCTATATCGATGAGAATGCCTACAGATTTGATCGGATCGGAGGGGATGTGCGTGTCAATTACAAGGACCTTTCTATGGCCGGCGGATATATAACGGGCGACAATCACGAGACCCATGAGCAGACGGATGTCTGGTTTGCCGAAGCGCAGTATTTTGTTTTTCCGTGGATGGTGCCGTACCTCAGGTATGAGAACCTTACCGTGAAACATGAGGCGGATGGGGATGTGGCGAGATTTATCGTGGGTTCGGCTATGCTCGTCCGGGCCAATATCAAAGTCAATTTGGAAGGGAGGTTCTATACGACCAATGAGCCTGCCAAAGCCGCTGGAGGCAAGGTAAGGGATGACAATCAGATCGCCCTGGTATTGGATTGGGCGTTTTAATGAAGGCCGTCCGTCCGGAACGGTCGGCCGGCACCCCAGAATTGGAAACAAGACGACCGTGACCAGAGTTTCTGAAAAAAAACGGATTTTCGAGTTAAGAATAAAAGGAGGAATATGATATGATAAGGTCATTGAAAAAATGGTTCGTTTTCGGATTGTTCTGCGGGGTTGCCCTGCTCGTTTTCTCGCCCCCTTTTACCCACCGGGTGCCGCAGGCCAAAGCCATGGAACAGGGGGGCACGATCAAGGGGGTGGTGCATTCCCCCTGGCTCAGACGCTACCTGGCCCTGGTCTACATTGACCATGTGAACGGAGAGTTTCCGCCTCCCAAAGAAAATCCCCACATGAGTCAGAAAGGGATGACCTTCCAGCCTCATATCCTGCCGGTCCTGAAAGGCAGCACGGTGGACTTCACCAATGACGATACCGTGGCCCACAATGTGTTTGCGCCCCCCGGCTCTGCGACATCTTTCAACCTCGGAATATACGGTACGGGCGTCAAGAAGACCCAGCTTTTTGACAATCTTGGAGAGGTTCCCCTCCTTTGCAGTGTCCATCCGGAGATGAGCGCCTTTGTGCTCGTTTTACAGAATCCCTATTATGCTCTGACTGACAATAAAGGTAATTTCGAAATCAAAGATGTGCCGCCGGGGACCTATCAGTTGAAAGTCTGGGACGAAAAACTCAAGGAAGCCTCCCAGCAGGTGACGGTGGAGGCGGGAAAAACCACCACCCTGGAATTCAAGGGGCTGACCGAGAGATAGCAACGGCAAGAGAAATATTTTATCCGGGAGGTGTTTCTCAAGATGACCGCAAAAAGCCCAACATTATCGGCGTTGGTCATTTCTCTGGTCTGCCTGTTTTCTTTTCCGTGTCTCGCAGACGAAATCGTGTTTCAGGATCAGAAGGGTCTGCAGACCGGCGTCGTCTTGGCAGAGGACGACCAGAGCGTGACGATCCGATTTTCTAGGGACGCCATAAAGTCCATCACCAGGAGCCGGAAAGGGCCTTCAACGCCTCTCACAGACAAGGTCATCTGGGAAGAAGGGAAGGATTACCTCATACTGAAGATTCCGCGGAGCAGCATCCGGGTCATCCCACAGGAGACCCGGGCAGGGACGGCGGCGGAGAAACAGGAACCATCACTCTCCGCTCTCTCCCGGGGAAATGAAAACGCGGTCCGGTCCGAAGCACCACCCGAGACTACCACAAAAGCCGGGAGTGAACAGACCTCCGGTTCGCCAACGAATAGGGATACCCTCCAGAAGCTGCTGCGGGAAGAGACGGGCAGCGTGGAAGGGGTGATCCTCTGGCAGGGGAAACCGCTGGAAAACAGAGAGGTGAAGATCGTTCTCGAAAGATACACGGGATTTTCCTTGGCAGCCCTCAAGAAGTGGTTTACGGCGGGCAAAGAAAAATCCTCGCAAGGTGAAATAATCCTGGAGACACGGACGGATTCCCATGGACATTATGTTTTTCACGAGGCCCCCCCGGGCTATTATCGGCTGTACTGGATGCCGGATAAGAATAGCGATTGGATCCGTCGACTTCGGGAGAAACCCGACATTGAGGTCACTACGGGAAATCTGACCGTCGAGAATGTCCCGGAGAAAAAGAAATAGGGAAAGGATGCCGCGCGATGGAACCTGATCAGGGAAAATACAGTCTCATCAAAGAAATGTTTATTGTCTTCATCCTCGGAGGTTCTCTGGGCCTGGTGCTGCTGATAATCGCCGAATTGATCGCCCGGTACGTGAAGGGGGCATGAGACGGGCCGAGAGAAATCAAGAGGAAGACAGGGGATTTACGGAGAAACCGACGAATGTCGAAGCCCCTTTTTCAAGCTTTTCTTCCGATAAGGAGATGATGCATTGACTGGAAATCGATTCACAAGACGGGATTTTCTGAATCAAGTTGGCTGGCTTGCCACCTTTGGGGCCTTCGGAGGGCTGACGGTCGCCTCCGCACGCTATATGATTCCCAACGTCCTCTATGAACCCTCGAAGGAATTCAAAATCGGAAGGATAGACACTTATCCGGAGGGTGTGGACTTTCTTTCCGATAAAAGACTCTTCGTGGTGCGCGAACAAAATGTCATCAAGGTGGTGTCCGCCGTTTGCACCCATCTGGGGTGCACAGTTCAGTGGGTAGCCGAAAGGGACCGGTGGGAATGCCCCTGTCATGGGAGCGTTTTCGACCGGAAAGGCGTGGCGATCAGGGGGCCGGCCCGCAGGTCGCTCCTCTGGTATGAGGTGACTCTCACACCCGACGGCAGGCTCTTTGTCGATGAGCGGAAGATCGTGCCCTTCACGAAGACGCTTGCCGTCAAGATGTAGCAGGTGACTCCCGGCAACCTGCCGGGGTTGCAACACACCCTCCGATTCAGGGAATCGATGCCATGAAAAGCAAAGTGAAGGATATTCTGTTCGGGAACCCCATCTGGAAATCCATTGTCAGGGAAGAGATCCGTCCCGGTGAATGGCTCCAGACAAAGACATTGGGATTGGGTCTGATCAACGCGACTCTCTTTGTGATTCTGACCCTGACGGGCATTCTTCTGATGTTTTACTATATTCCCGACACGGGAAAGGCCTACCAGTCCGTCAAGGATCTCGAGTATGTCGTCAGCTTCGGCATGATCATCCGCAACATGCACCGGTGGGCTGCTTATCTGATGATCCTATCTGTGTTTCTCCATTTCAGCAGGGTCTTCTTTATGGCCGAGTACCACAAGCCCCGGCAATTCAACTGGGTGATCGGCATGCTGATGTTCCTCTGCGTCCTGGCCATGGGCAATACCGGATACCTCCTGCCATGGGACCAAAAGGCCTATTGGGGGATGACGATTCTGTCCAATGTCATTTCCGCGGTGCCGGTTATTGGTGAGCAGCTCAAGTATCTGGTACTGGGAGGGACCGAAGTGGGCCAGAACGTCCTGAGCCGTTCATTTGACATGCACGTCAAGGTGCTCCCGCTGGTCCTGGGCCTCCTGATGTGCATTCATTTCTGGAAGATTCGAAGAGACGACAGCCTGGCCGAACCGCTTCCCCCTGAAGCACCCACGGCCCCGGCTGTGGGCTGGTCGGATATCATCAAGCGTGAATTGAGCAAATGCCTGCTGATCCTGGCGATCGTCATGGCGATGTCTCTGTTGATCAACGCCCCGCTGGAGGAGATAGCCACCCCCTCGGTAACGCCCAATCCGGCCAAGGCGCCCTGGTTTTTTCTGGATCTCCAGGAGATGCTGTCGTGGGGACCCCCTTTCTGGTGGGCGATGGTGGTGCCCAACATCACCGTCCTCCTGCTCGTGCTGGTCCCCTATTTGGATCCCGGACGCACGGGTAGCGGCCACTGGTTTCATCCCAGCCGGCGCACCCAGAATATCCTGTTTACCGCGTTTGTCACGGTCTTGTTCGGTCTTATCGTCATCGGGAAATTCATGCGGGGGCCGGGCTGGGTCTTTTATTGGCCGTGGCAACCCTGGCCCTCCCCCTGAACAATGAGGCTTTGAGATGGAGCAGAGGTGGATATGAAAGACCTATTCCAAAAGCTATTCCCACTGTTGGCCGTGGCCGTTCTTCTCCTGTTCGCGGGGCAGGTCTGGAAAGATTACAACCGCCCCTACCTCAAGTATCAAAAGGAATTCAAAAAGCTCATGGTCCAAGAGAGCCACAAGGAGGGGAAGCCGGTTGATTTTCGATTCGGTGTGCGGCAGCGGTGGATCCCGGCGCTCGACCGGGTTGACCGCTGCGAGACCTGTCATCTCGGGGTCGATGATCCGCGATTTAAAGATGCGCCGCAACCCTACAAGACCCATCCGCATGCGGACCGGCACTCATTCGAGAAATTCGGCTGCACGGTCTGCCATAGCGGCCAGGGCATGGCAACGCCCCTTCAGGACGCCCATGGGCCGGTGGCGAACTGGTACCAGGCCATTACCCATGAAGATTTCATGCAGAATTCCTGTTCCCGGTGCCACGGCGAGTTTATCCAGGATTCGGCGCCGGTTTTTGCCAAAGGCCGATTGACTTTTGAGGAAGATGGATGCCGCGGCTGTCATCTGGTCAAAGGAGAAAAAAGGATCAGGGTGGGGAGGCCCTTGGACGACTTGGCCAAGAGGGTTAAACCCGACTGGCTGTATCGCTGGATCCGGGATCCCAAGGCCTTTCAGCCGCGCACAACCATGCCCAATTTCAGGTTTTCGGAGCAGGAAGCCGCGGATGTGGCCGTTCTTCTCCTCCAGGGCCCCAAAGCCGCAAAGTTCGAACCGCAGGGGGACGCCGGGCGGGGCAAGACGCTTTTCCTGGAAGCTCACTGTGCCAGCTGCCATTCCATTGAGGGCAAGGGGGGTGATCTCGCTCCGGAACTCTCGAGGATTTCATCCAAGCTGTATCCCGAAAGGCTTTCGCAGATTATAGAGAATCCCCACAAGCTGTGGTCCAGATCACAGATGCCCGTTTTCGGTTTTTCGAATGGGGATATTCAGGACATCGTGACGTTTCTTGTGGGGGAATACATTGATCTGGGTCTGGACGAAAAGGTGGCCGCCCGTGAAACTCAGCTTGTTGGAAAGGCGGACGAGGTCCAGGGCGGCAAAATCATTGAAAAGTACGGCTGCACCGGCTGCCACACCCAGATCAAGGGCGTAACGGATCGCGGCGAGATCGGTCCGGAATTGACGTCGATCGGATCCATTCATATCGCCAATCTCGATTTCGGAGACATCAAGGTCCCGCTTCAGAACCGGACGGTGCCCAACTGGCTTTACAACAAGATGCTGAACCCCAGGCTTTACAAGTCCGGGTTGAAAATGCCCGATTTCACCTTCAAAGACACGGATGCAGAAGCCGTGACCACCTACCTCCTGAGCCTGAAGGCCGAAGAGATTCCCGCGTCCTATTCGCTGCCCCTTGGGGATATGCCATCTACGTATGCGCCGCAAGGCCCTTTCGGGAACATTCTGGACAAATACAGATGCCTTGTCTGCCATGCGATCGACGGAAAGGGGGGTGAGATGGCGCCCGACCTTTCCCAGGAAGGCAGCCGGGTCCAGAAGGCATGGCTCGAACATTTCATGAAGAGCCCTGAAACCATTCGACCCGTTCTGCCGGTACGAATGCCGCGCTTCCAGATCCTGGATTCGGAAGACGAGGACCTGTATGCCTATTTCAGCGCCGCGCTGCTGGACAACAGGGTTGAAGATCTGGCAGCGGGTGTCAAGAAGATGCCCTTGAACGACCCGGACTTGATCCTCCTGGGCAGGAAGGTCTATTATGAAAAGTACGCCTGTAATGCCTGCCATCAGATGGACCTCAAAGGAGGCGTTGTCGGACCGGACCTCACGAAAGTCGGGCAGCGGCTCAGGCCGGAATGGCTCGTTTATTACCTGCACGATCCAAAAACATTTGTAAAACGCTCTGTCGAGCCGGTTTATAAACTGACAGACAAGGAGATCGAGGCACTGGCGGCATTCTTGATCAATCCGAAGGAGGGAAGCTAATGGCCGGGTACTGGAGGGGGCTGATACCGGCTGTCGGAATATTGTGTCTGCTATTGGTCTTGTGGGGACCCAACGGGCAGGGAGCTCAGACCGCTTCGAAATTCCAGCTCCCCCAAATACCCAAAAGCGCACTCACGCCGGCTGAGCAGAAAGGACGGGCCCTGTATGAGTATTATTGCACCCTTTGTCACGGCAAGACGGGAAAAGGAGACGGGATCAATTCATATAATTTAAGCAAACCACCAAGGAACTTTACGGACCGCGCCCGGATGGCAGCCATATCCGACAGCCAGATTCAAAAGGTTATCAAAGAAGGGGGCACAGTAATGAGTCTGTCTCCCCTGATGCCGGCCTGGGGCGGTGTTTTGACGGTAGGAGAAGCATCTGATCTAACGGCCTTTATCCGAACACTCGCCAAACAGGATGGCGGAAAGAAATAGGAGGCGATCGTGCGTTTTAGAATTGCAGCTGTTATTGGTCCAGCTCTCATTGGAATTTTAACACTCATCACGGCAGTTTTCGTATTGGCAGCCGAAGGGAAGCCGGCCGAAAGCCGGTTGGCGGATCAGTCCGGAGTGAGGGCCGCCCAGCAGGACCCTGGCGGTGCTTATTTTGTGATGCCTGCTTATGGTTCCAGCTGGCTCAAGTACCTCGGAGTCTACGATCTCAGATTCTCCGCCATGGGAGAAATGGGAGGCAATGGTCCGCCGCCTCCGTCACCTCGGGTAGAACCGGGATTCCCGCTGGAATCGGCCCCGCCGGCCGGCGGCATGGGGATGGGAATGGGAGGAATGATGGGGGGACGATATGATGCCGCCCCCCGATTCAGCCCCTCTGAAATAGAGAGAATGATGGGTGCAAGATTTACTCTCGCCGGCATTGATCTCTTCCGTCTAAATTGCCAATCCTGCCACGGACCGAACGGCAAAGGAGCACCGCCTGAAATCAAATCGAATATCGGTCCGTTTGAGGGAACCTCACCCGCTCTTCTCCAAGAACGGATGAAGAAATTGGGCAGGCCGATCGGTGAGAAGCTGGCAAAGGAGCTGGCTTCACAAGCGGAGCAAAGCATCCTTCAGCGGCTTGAGAACGGGGGCAAGAGCATGCCGCCGTTCAGGCATCTTCAGGGAGAAGAAGTAAGGTCCTTGATGCAGTATCTGAAGGCCCGCGTCCGAGCCCCGGAAGCGCGCGGAAAAGAAATCCTCGTTACGGAATCCGTTTCCCGTGTGGGGGAGCACCTGGTGAAGGGAACCTGCCAGATCTGTCACGATGCGACGGGCCCCGGAATGGGGCGCAATGGGATGATGAGAGGAATCATCCCATCGCTCGCCAGTTTTCCTTATGAACGGTCGATGCAAAGCGTCGTCTGGCAGGTTGCTTTCGGATCTAGGCGTATGATGATGGGCGGGCAGAGAATGCCGGCGTACCCGTACATCACGCCGGACGAAGCCGCTGCAGCCTATCTGTACCTGGTGCAATATCCGCCATACGCACCCTAAGTCCCTTGGGATGAACCTCAATGCCCTCGCAGGGATCCGGTCCCTGATCCCTGCGGAGACCCCGAGTAGCTCAGGCATGACAATCTCCTCCGGGCTGTTCACCATGTTCTCAAGGCGGCAGGTCTCTTCCACGACGATTTCCAGCTTTTTTCGCCTTCTATCTTTTTCGGGCATCCCCCTGGCCGCCTGCGTTACGAAGCCGCCAATGGCCGTGAGAGGGGTTTTCATATCGTGGGCTATTTCCGTTACCGCCTTTCCGACCGCGGCCAGGCTTTCAGCCTCAAGCAGGGCCTGCTTTTTCTTTCGTTCCTTTTCAACCAGGAGGCCGATCACTATCAGAGCGACGATCCCCACTCTCATATATTGCCTACTCCATGGCATTTGTTTCTCCCCGCATAGGCGCCTCCTCCCATTTCAAATCCTGCCCTGATAACAACCGTCATCACAGATCATAACGACGATCACCCTCCGAAGACCTGCCGCCTTTGGCCATGCTTCTATGCGAGAATCCCGATCCGTGGCATTGCAATTGTGTAAACAAGAGCGCCCCACGCGCGATCGGCCGGTGAGACGCCCCTTCCATCAATGGACCGAATGCATCCTGCCCGTTCGTTTGTCAATGGCGATCCTGTCCACCAGGGCGCCTTCTTTTTTCGTAACAATCGACGCCTCGAAGGCATTATCCTTGTCTTCGATCTTCCCCAGTTTCAGGTTCGGATTCCTGCTGGCTTTAAGATAATTTTCCAGAATCCCCTTTGCATCCTTTTCCGTCAATGCCTTCCGGTGTTCCTGGTACTGGGGACCATAAGGCTCTCCGGCCCCGGGGCCCATCATGCCGTAGCCACCTCGGCCACCCATCATGCCGTAGCCGCCTCGGCCACCCATCATGCCGTAGCCGCCTCGGCCGCCCATCATGCCGTAGCCACATCGGCCGCCCATCATGCCGTAGCCGCCTTGGCCCATCATCCCGGGACCCATGCCGTAGCCGCCCATGCCATAACCCGGGCCATAGCCCCCCCTTGGAAGGGGTCGACCGCAGTAGGGGCAATAATTCCATTGCCCGGATCCCTCAGGCCCCGTCTGAGCAGGCCCCGTCATGC
>JBAPTR010000306.1:0-4245 GCA_049282265.1 Desulfatiglandaceae bacterium
TCTCCAGGCCGTTATATTCGGCGACCAAGGCGGCCGCTCCAGTCAGCATTTCAAATTCAGCAGTCATGCGGGACGTACCGAATAGTCTGTGAAAAGTGGCGAAGGTGTGCGCTATGTCTCTGGAAAATTGCCATTCACCACACATAAACACCCTCTTCCACGGGACAAAGACATCGTCAAAGACAATCATACATTCGGAGGCTCCATGTCCTTGAGTCGCACTCATGGGATAATCCCAGACTCCCGCTTCCCCTGTCTCCCTTGTGGTGGGCTCTGCCGTGATAATCTTGACTCCTTCAGCGTTTAAAGGGACGGCGAAAACGACGGCATAGTCCTTATCTTCCTCGCGATGGGCGCGGCACGGCATAACGATCGCCTCATTCGCCCCCGGCGTGTGGCTGATGTGTATCTTGGAACCCCTCACCACGATCCCTGCCTCTTGTCTATCCACAACTCGCACATAGTAATCTTGATGGTCCCGTTGCCTGGACGGCGAAACGCTTCTGTCTCCCTTGACATCCGTCATGGCACCGATAAGACCGAGATCCTCTGTTTGTGCGTATTGACGATAATCCTGGACGCGTTCAACATAATTTGTACCCAGATCTCTATCCATCCTTTCCGCGACCACACCCAACGCGGCCAAGGCATCCACACCCACGCTATGCAGGTTTACACCGCCGCCCGTTCTCGATGCGGTCAAAAAGATTTCTCGCCGCCTTATGAGATCATCAGCATTCTTCGGCGCCGTCAGCAGAAAATGGACCTCGTCTCCATTCTCGTTTTTCGTCACAAAAAGATCACGATATTCGGGGTCATTCGGGAAAACGTAATCCATCGCTGCGCTTTGGACGACTGCCTGAAGAATAGGGTGAGTAGTCACATCTTTAACCCTCTCGCCAAGACAGTAAATCACCCTCCCGTCTTTCAGACTTTCCAAATATTGCTCGACTGACCTGATCATAATACCCCCTTTTTTTTTAGCTACCTCACGAAACCCGTAATGCTCTATATTGAAGGCAAGCAAGACCTGCCGAACCAACAAGGCAGGCAGTTGACAAACCTGATCCGCATATTAAGGGACTCTCTACCTCACCCATCATACCTATGCCTGACCCTGCAGCAGCCTGTTTATGAACTGCGTGGTGCTCAAAATCTGAAATTTTTGTCTCCGCAGTTTGGCATTTTCTAAGTTGTGAATGCAGCTGTTACATTCGGTCAGGAGTACCTGAGCACCTACCGCTTCCGCCTCCGACAATCGTCGACGAGCCATGGCTATGGAGCCGGATGCATATGCGGCGCGGACGCCTCCTCCTGCCCCGCAGCAGAGGGATCCCGCACGGCTATGGCGCAGTTCCACAAAGCGGGGAGCGATTTTTTGAATGGTCCTGCGAGGTTCCTCATAGATCCCGGAGTGACGCCCCAAATCACATGGATCATGATATGTAACTATTTTGTCTGTGCTCACATGAAAATCGAAATCCTGCAAAAACTGAGAAAGGTGGACTACATCGACCCCTGCGCTCCTTAGGGGAGCATATCGGGCTTCGTTGTGAAAAGTCTTGAAACAGTATGGACACCCCGTAATCACCGTGTTTGCGCCGGTGGACAGGATCGTTGCCGTATTCCGGACGGCCAGGTCGTTGTTGATCGTGTAACCCATGTCTTCCAGCACACCCGAGCAACAGGCCTCGTCTATGAGCGTGTAGTCCACTTGCAACCGATCCAGTAGATCGAGGGTTTCCATGGTAACTTTCTCTTCACGGTAGGTGCCGACACAGCCGACAAAATAGACATAGGAAGCCTTGCGATTCCGTTCACGGCCCCAATCCACCGGTTGGTCTTCAGCATAAATATCGGAATGCATCTGAAGCACGTCACGAATCCCGGCGAATGCTGGATGGCACTTCCCCATGTGCACCATGTCCTTGCGCACCGTCTTGATGATTTCAGAAACTTTCACCCCTGAGGGGCAGTTTGTTGAGCAACTCGCGCAGCCGGTGCATTGAAACAGAGTCTCGATCAGGTCATCGCTAAGCCTGATCGTCCCTTCCATGACCTACTTGAGCAAGAGCATCTTTCCACGCGCGTTCAACGACGGCCTTTTGGTGTAACCGAAGATAGGACATTCCGCCTGACAAAAGCCGCAACTGGAACAGCGGAGGACCTGATCGCGAAACTGATTTTCAAAATTATAGGGCCTTGACATCTGTAATCTCCTTAAAATCTTTCATCTCCGCGAAAATAGTCCCCTATCCTTAACAGGAGAATCCACTGACATTTAGAGGTTACAACGTTACATGGCAGTTTCCCAAGATCCACGAATAGCTGGGTGGAACCTAGGCCATCTGCTTTGGGGATGAAGCCTCACTTTTCCAGAGCCATCTTACCCGAGTTGAGGATATTGTTGGGATCGAGCAGCTGTTTCAATGCCTTCATGAGCCCCATAGCCACTTCGTCATGCTCCATTTTCATGAATGGTGCCTTACTCAATCCGATGCCGTGCTCACCGGTGAGGGTGCCGCCCAATTGGATGACTTTCCGAAATAAGGCTTCCGCAACCTTTTCCATCCTTCGGACTTCCTCCCGGTTTGTACTGTCAATGCTGATGGCGGGATGCAGGTTACCGTCTCCGGCGTGACCGACGGTGGGAATCTTCACATCATACTTCTTGGACAACTCATCAATGGTCTGGAGCATTTCTGGAACCTTCGACATCGGTACGCACAGGTCCTCCACGAATAGATTCTTACTGATCCTGGGAATAACGCCTCCGGCACTCTTGCGAGCAGTCCACAAAGCTTCGGCCTCTTCCTTGGTATCCGCCCGACGGACGGATACGGCCCCATTCTTTTCGAAAATCTCGGTCACTACGTTCAGCTGAAACTTAGTCTCCTCCGCAGTGTATCCATCCGTTTCCGCAAAGAGGATGGCAACCACTTCGGGAAGATTGAGATCAGTGTTCTGGTTGATGGCGGTGATGGTCTGACGATCAATGATTTCTAGGGCGCTGGGGAGAATTCCTGAACGCATGATTTCGCCGACTGCCCTTCCCGCATCCTCAAGCTTCTCGAATGCGGCTGTCGCTGTGGCGGAAAGGGGTGGTCTGGGGTTGATTTTCAGAGTAATTTCAGTAAAAATTCCCAAGGTACCCTCGGAGCCCACAAAAAGTCTGGTCAAGTCGTAGCCGCTTACACTCTTCATACATCTGGAGCCTGTGTGCAGCACTTCTCCATTAGGGAGCACAATTTCCAATGCCAGGACATAGTCTTTGGTGGTTCCGTATTTTGCACCTCTGATGCCGCCCGCATTGGTGGCAACATTGCCGCCGATGGTGGAAACCCTTCCACTTGCCGGATCGGGTGGGAAAAAGAATCCAAAAGGTAGCAGGGCATTGTTCAAATCAGCGTAAACCACACCAGGCTGGACCACCACTAGGCGGTCTTCGATATTGATTTCGAGGACCTTGTCCATGCGTCCCATGTCGAGAATCAACCCCCCTTCGGAGGGCACCGCCATACCGGTCAGACCTGTGCCCGCCCCTCTCGCGACGACCGGGAATCTCTCTCGATCGGCGAGCCTGAGGATAGACGAAACCTGCTCGGTCTCGTGAACCCATACGGCTGCATCCGGCCGATGCTTATGCTCCGATGCATCCCTTGAGTAGGCGATAAGATCGATCAACCTGTCGGTGAAGTTATCCTCTCCGACAATGTCCCGAATCTCCTGCTTAAGGCGTTCATCCATCCTTCACTCCTTCAAGGCAATGCTGCGGTTATGCGGACCGACCTTTCTGTGACCGACGTATGAAGTGCGTTTCGCCTTGATCTCTTCACGGATCTCGTCGGGATCGCCGAAATAGATGCAATGGGCCAAACAGACATTGTCCGCACAGGCTGGCAGGAGCCCATAGTCTACCCTGTGATAGCAGAGATTGCATTTCCGGGCCACCCCTCGATCATCATCGAAGGAGATGGCATCGTGAGGGCATTCGTCTATACAGAGACCGCATCCGGTACACTTTTGTTCATCCAGGACAACGATGCCGTCTCCCCTCTTCCTGACGGCGCCCTCGGGACAGACACCCACACAGTCCGGGTCATCGCAGTGCCTGCATGTATTCACCCGGAAGACAAATTGTAGTTCGCCCTCCACCAACTTCGGTCCGTCCTCTGAGACATGGATCAGTCTGACCCCTTCGGGGGTTCGGTTTTCCTGTTTACAGGCCACTTCACAGGTCTTACA
>JBAPTR010000307.1:0-2610 GCA_049282265.1 Desulfatiglandaceae bacterium
GAGTTCCTCCCATGTCCTGCCACCAGATGAACCGCCGTCGCTTCCCGTGAAGCCTTCGACACGGTCAGTCGCAGACTGCGGCGTCCGGGGAGATCGAGATGCAAGCATTGCGCAGTGTATTGGGCACGGTCGTCGTCCTCGCCCTCGCGGTACCGGGACTTGGTCAAGAGCAACGCGTCAAGCGCGCCAGTGCATGGGAGACCTTGCTGGCCCGGGATCCCGAGGCGGCCGACGATCCGTCGATCCGCTGGAAGGAGCGGCTGATCCTCCATGTTCTCACCCCCGAACAGGCGAAGGCCTATTTCCACAAGAGAGCCGATCCGCACAGCCTGCTGCTTGACAACGGACAGACGCTACAGGAGTACCTGGAAGCCCGGCTCTCCCCCCAACCGAGCGTGTTCGTCCCGCTACCCGCTCCGTGCTCCCTGTTCTCGTATGCAGAGATTCAGGACGATCAGAATTACGGCATACGGGTCCGGGGGAGTGCAATGGGAACTCAAGGGGGATCACCGGATGGCTGCGGAATTCCGCCTGAAGCGACGGCAGTGGTCCTGCAGTTGCGAGGCGAATCTCTGGGCGATCGGGGTCGCGTCAAGCTGTGGGCGGCCGACGGACCGGAACCGGTCCGGCCAGACATCGAGACGGCTTACGGCGGGTCTGGCACCCTCCAGGCCATGGTGATTATCCCACTCGCCCGGGACGGTCAAGAAGAGGCAGATCTCCGTGTCAGGAGCACCGGGACGGCAGAGATCAGCGGCGAGGTCGTCGGCTACTTTCGGGCCTTGCGGGCTGGAGATGCACCCGGCCAAGGAGTCGCCTATTACACCGAGGATCCGGATAATAACAACAGCCTCTTTGGCGCGGGCGCTGGGACCGGCATCACCACCGGGACCTTCAACTCCTTCTTTGGTTGGTTGGCCGGCGCGGGCACCAGCTCAGGCGTGGCGAATTCCATCTTCGGAGCCTGGTCCGGTTACAACAACACCGCGGGATTCAACAACTCGTTCTTCGGCCGGTCCGCCGGCTATGGCAACTCCACGGGGTTCGACAATTCGTTCTTCGGCTATGCTTCCGGTGAAAACACGACCAGCTCCGAGAATGACTTCTTCGGGGCCTACTCCGGCCACGAGAACACCACCGGCTCCCTCAACTCTTTCTTCGGATACGGCTCCGGCTACTCCAACACCACGGGCTCGGAGATCGCAAGCTTCGGGAATCTGTCGGGCTACTCCAACACTACGGGCTCGTTTAACGCATTCTTCGGGGCCCACGCCGGCTACTTCAACACCACGGGCGCTTCGAATGCGCTTTTCGGCTATCGGGCCGGCTACGCGAATACGACGGGCTCCCGCAACTCGTATTTCGGGAAAGAAGCAGGTTATTTCAACACGACGGGCACGGACAACGCCTTTTTCGGCCATGAAGCGGGGCATGAGAACAGGCAGGGCTACTCCAATTCCTTCTTCGGTACATCCTCGGGTTACGCCAACACCACGGGTCAACAGAATGCGTTTTTCGGCTGGGCCTCCGGTTTCTCCAACACCACGGGCCGGGACAACGCGTTCGTCGGCTACGCCGCAGGCTTCTCCAACACCACGGGTCAAGACAATGCGTTCTTCGGCCTGGCCTCCGGCGGTTCCAACGCCTCGGGTTCCCGGAACGCCTTTGCCGGCAAGGAAGCTGGTTATTCGAACACCACCGGCAACGACAACACCTTTTTCGGCTACGATGCCGGTTTTGCCGAGACCGAGGGCTACTTCAACGCCTTCTTCGGAGCATCCGCCGGTTACGCCAACACCACGGGCGTGGACAACGCATTCTTCGGCTATGCTGCCGGCTTCTACAACACTACGGGCCAAAACAATGCGTTCTTCGGTCTGGCCGCCGGCGGTTCCAACACCACGGAGGACGACAATACCTTCATTGGAGCCTTCTCAGACGGATCTGCCGCCATTTCCAACTCGACGGCGGTGGGCCATCAAGCTCAGGTCAGCCAGTCGAACAGCCTGGTGCTCGGGAGCATCGCGGGCGTGAATGGGGCCACGGAAAACGTCAAGGTCGGCATCGGCACGACCGCCCCGTCGGCCGCTTTGCACGTCGTCCGCTCCGACGGCACCGCCATGATCAAGGTGGAAGAAACCTTGACGACCACGGCCAACAGGGTGTTGTTCCGCCTGACCAACAACGGTGCCCCCTGGTTCAAGCTCCTCAACTCCAACACCAGTCAGGAATGGACCTTTGCCATGGACCAGTTCGACAACTTCATCTTCTCCAAGATCGGTACGGGAGGTTCGGAGTTCAAGATCTACAAGAGCGGCGAAGTCACCATGGGCCCCGGAGGTTCCGAGGTCTTCGACCTGCAGCCGACCGGCGACCTGGAGATTGCGGGTAGTCTCACGGCCGGCGGCATCTACTACGCCTCGGACAGAAACAAGAAGACCGACATCGAGCCCCTCGACAGCGAGACGGTGCTGGAGACCATTGCCCGGCTGCCAGTCTCCACCTGGCGATTCAAGACCGAGGACCCACAGATCCGGCATGCCGGACCCATGGCCCAGGACTTCTACGCCGCGTTCCGGCTGGGAAGCGACGACAAGAGCATCAATGCCT
>JBAPTR010000308.1:0-2906 GCA_049282265.1 Desulfatiglandaceae bacterium
TGCCCTCATAGTGGGCATATCGATTGATGGATCCGTTCACGAGAAAGAGCAGGACCCTTCCCGCCTTGGGCTTGTCAAACGTGGCCGCGGTTTGCTCGGGGACGGGTTTCCCACCGAATATGATGACCCCCCACATGGCAAGGATCAATACGGAAGAGACGACCAGAAAATACCGATACGGACCCCAGGCCTTCTTTTTCAGTGCCTTTTTTTCTTCAACCATTTCTTTATTGTCAACAATCGTGGAGCCCACATCCGAAACAGACTGCAGCATGGCACACTGAAAACAGGCGTAGACCCCCGGCCGCACCTCTTCAACACATTCACTGCACAAAGGCGCATTACAGCTGACACAAAAGTACTCCGCTTGTCGATCCCGGTGATTTTTACATTCCATAATGGTTTTTCCTGTCTGACGAGGTATCTCCCCTTCGGACGACGCCTCTGGGCAGAACCAGAAATAATAACCGTCTTAGTAAAAAAATAAATAGAAATAACAGAACCCTAACCCGGGAAAGCCGGGCTAGGGATTCAAATCATTCCTGCAATAGGGGCAGACGACCCAGTCAGGTTGTACAATCCGCTCGCAGGAACCGCAAGTCGGCACAATGGATTGCTGACACACGGGACAGTTCTTGAAATCGAGACTGACCGCCTTGCCACATCCGGGACAGACGGTGGTGAGTTCCTCCTTTTGATGGACTGTCCTCAAAACCTCTTCAATGGTCGTCATGCCCATGCGGATCTTTCGCAATCCACTGATCCCAAGAGTCGTCATCCCCGTTGCCATGGCGGCCTCCCTTAATGTATCCGCCGTAGCCTTGGCCTGAACCAGTTCTCTCATTTTATGACCCATGATCATAACTTCTTCAATGGCCGTTCTTCCTTTGAACCCGGTATTGTCACAATGGGAACAGCCGGTGCCGTGATAGAAGGCAAAGGGCAACTCCTCTTCACGCATGCCGAGCCTTGCAAGCAGATCCAGGTTGGGGATATATTCCTCCCTGCAATCCGGGCAGATGACCCTGACCAACCGCTGAGCCACCACGCCAACCAGGGCGGAAGCTATAAGAAACGGCGGCATCCCTATCTCGATAAGTCTTGTGATCGCCGTGGGAGCGTCACTCGTATGCAGGGTTGAAAGAACAAGGTGGCCCGTCAGGGCGGCCTGGAGTGCCAGTTCAGCCGTTTCCTCATCTCTGATTTCCCCCACCATGATCACGTTGGGGTCCTGTCTCAGGATGGATCTCAGGATATAGGGAAAGGTGAGCCCGACCTTCTCATTGATCTGGACCTGGTTGATCCCGTTGAGTTCGTACTCCACGGGATCCTCCACGGTTACGATGTTCACTTCATCAGATCGAATTTCCTGCATGCAGCCATAAAGGGTTGATGTTTTTCCGCTGCCGGTCGGTCCTGTGATCAACATCATCCCCTGAGGTTGCTTGGCAAATTTCAGAAGAACGTCCAGGTTCTTCTTGTCAAATCCGAGCAGATCCAGGGAAAGAAAAGCCTCTTCCTTATTGAGAATCCTGATCACGGCCTTTTCCCCGTAGAAAGTGGGAAGGGTTGAAACACGCAGATCCGCGGAAAATTTCCTGGACCTCACCTTGATTCTCCCATCTTGTGGGAGGCGTCTTTCCGCGATATTCATTCCAGCGAGGACCTTGATCCTGGAAATGATGATGGGCTGCGTCCATTTAGGAAGTTTAATGGTTTCCTGAAGAACCCCGTCTATCCTGTTCCTCACCCTCACCTGGTTCTCCTGTGCCTCGATATGCACATCACTGGCCCCTCTCTTGATGGCGTTCTTGATGATCAGGTCCACCATCTTGACAAAAGGAGAATCCTGGAACCTGTCAAACTCCTCTTCCTCCTCTTCCGCCTCCTTTTCACCGGGATAGAATTCCAGCAATTCCTCACCGCCGAATTCACCGGCCACTTCATTAATGGATTTCTCCGGATGATGATGTTTTTGAATTTTGTCGAGGATCTGGCTCGGCGTTGAGATAGCCGCCTGGATGTGGAATCCTGTAATGAACTGAAGTTCCTTGATCATATTCAGATCAAGAGGGTCGGCCATGGACACGTGCAATATGTTGTCTTTTTGATCGATGGGAACACACTGGAACTTTCGGCAAACCTCCTCGGGAATGGCCTCGATGACATGTTCTTGTATATCATGATCTCTCAAATCCACGAAGGGGATCTTGAGCTGCATGGCCAGGGCAAAGGCAATTTCCTCTTCGGTGAGGAAGTCGAGTTCGAGGAGGACATGGCCCAACCTTTTCCCGGTGCCTGTCTGGGCCTCCAGGGCCTGACGCAACCTGACCTCGGATAGGAGCCCGGTTTCCACCAGGAGTTCTCCCAGTTTTCGACGCCCGATCAAATTTCTCCTTTCCCCGAGTCTCGTCATTTCATGAACCTGATCATTCTCCACAACTGAGTGCCTCTCGTCTATTTTCCATTTATTGATTTAGTGATGGAACCGTAAAAAGTCCGTCCCTGGACTTTTTACTCACGGAAACCGAAAAGTGCGATTTTCGGCTTCCTTACAAATCAACGGGTTGCAAGGCACCCCATTGATTTGCGTGCCCGTCCATGGGCACGATGATGACTTCCAACGAAGTCGCGACCTGCTCCTCATAGCGAGCCATTTTATTTGCTACAGCCAGGAGGAGGGCCTGAAAAAAAGTGTAAGGTTCGGCTCCTCTTCGTACCTCATAGGCTGCCGCTCGCGGCATATACCAGCTTTTTACGAAGTGATCATTTGTTTGATGAAAACCTGAAAATCCGCCTTTGGGCGCCTGATGTCTCCTGGAAAAGTCATCACATTTCTAATCGACGTGATTTTTAAAAACCTTAACAAGTTGTTAGGTATCTTTCAAGTGAAATAGTCACTCGCC
>JBAPTR010000309.1:0-18186 GCA_049282265.1 Desulfatiglandaceae bacterium
CTTCCTAAGGAGTCATCAACGTGCCCATGGATGGACTTTTTACGATTCCATCAAATTTGATGACTTCGTAAAAAGGCATCATCGTGCCCATGGACGGGCACGCAAATCAATGGGGTGCAGCGCAACCCTTTGATTTGTAAGGAAAACGAAAATCACACTTTTCGGTTTCCGTCAGTAAGAAGTCCTGAGGACCGGACTTTTTACAGTTCCATCAAGCTTTAGGAGGCATTCGAGAATGAAAATACTGATTGTGGGCGGCACGGGAATGCTGGGGAGCGAATGTAGACAGGTGCTGAGTCAAGATCATGAGGTGATTGCACCTACACGGAGTGATCTTGATATGATAAGCTGGGATCGTGTCATAGAAAATCTTCAGAAGATTTCTCCTGATGTGATCCTGAATTGCGCCGCCTTCACCGATGTGGATGGTTGCGAAACTGAAACTTTTGTTACACGAAAGACAAATATTGAAGGCCCTCGGAATCTTGCCCAAGGGGCTGCCAGATTTGGCAGTAAGCTTGTCCATATCTCCAGCGACTATGTCTTTGATGGTCATAAACCTGTTCCGCAGCCCTATTTTGAGGATGATATGGAAAAACCCCTTTCCGCGTACGGGAAGAGCAAAGCGGAAAGCGAAAAAGCCGTGCGAGAAAATTCTCCCAGTTACATTATCATCCGCACCGGTTGGTTATATGGAATCAGAGGTGGAAATTTCATCAAATCCATCATATCAGCGGCTGTCAGTAGATCCAGGAAAGTGCTGAAAGTCGTTGACGATCAATTCGGATCGCCAACCTGGACCTATCGATTGGCAGAACAGATCCGGGTGGTTATGGAAAGGCAGGGCAGGGGGACTTACCATGCGACGGCCGAGGCTTATTGCAGCCGTTTTGAATGCGCGACCTTTGTTCTTGAAAAACTCGGACTGGATTTTCCAGTGGAGCCCTGTAAGATGAAAGATTTTCCCACTTCCGCAAGGAGACCGAAAAACTGCATCCTGGAAAACAGGCTTCTGAAGAAACAGGGCCTCTATGTCATGCGGGACTGGAAAGAAGAATTGGATGGTTTCTTGGAAAACTGCGGGGAAGATCTGATCCGGGAAGCAAAAGCAGGACAAGAATGAAGTTCATTCGCTTAAAACGTACGTTCCAATTCCAGATTGACACCTCCAAATAATGCTATGAAGGTTTTCCTCATTATTCTTGCTGTATTATATGTACTGAGCCCATATGATATTTTGCCGGATTGGCTGGTAGGTTTTGGATGGATCGACGACTTGGCTGTTCTGGGACTGGTGTGGTGGTATATCTACCGCTACAGTAAAAGGAGATATGCCGGACAAGGGCCCTCTTCGGCCGGAAGGGGAGATGGACATTCCAGCAACGAGGGCCAGGGACGGACCACAGACGGTCATCCTCCGCGGGACCCTTACCAGATACTGGGAATCAACAGAAATGCCTCCCAGTCTGAGATAAGGCATGCCTACAAGGAACTGGTCAACAAGTATCACCCTGATAAGGTGTCTCACCTCGGGCAGGAGTTCCAGGCGCTCGCCGAAGAGCGTTTCAGGGATATACAGGAGGCTTACGAGCAACTAACCCGGATCAAATAGAACGACCCAGCACGGCCCCATCATAGATGGCGGCCTTGGCGTTCCCTGGCTGAAGGCAATCCCCTATGCGGTGAATCTCGTACCCCAGGGGTTCGAGCTGTTCGAAAAGCCCATTGTCCGGCCTGTTTCCTATGGCGATCACCACACTTTCCGCCTCAAGAAAAGACGCATTGCCATCGCCGTCCGTCACGACCACACCGTGATCTTCAACCTTCGTGAGAATCGTCTGGGTCAGGATCCTGACTCCGTTTGAGCGCAGCTGGCGAAGAAGGATTTTTCTGGTCATGCTTTCCAGCCCTTTTCCCGCCTTGGGCAGCATTTCCACAATGGTGACATCACATCCGGCCTGGGAAAGATGGTGCGCCACTTCACACCCGCTAGCTCCCCCACCGATAATCACCGTCTTTTTGGACACCGGAGTTCCACCGTTAAGGATCCTGTTGATGGGCGTAACAAGGGGATTATCGACTCCCTCCACCCTGGGCAAAAGAGGGAGAGAACCCGTAGCCAGAACAATCACCTGGGGTTGTTCTTTTGCTACCATGTCCACAGTGACCTCGCAATTGAAATGACATTTCACGCCGAATTTTTCAATCTGCGTTTTTTGAAACCGGATCAGGTTAAGCAATTCCTTTTTGTATTCCGTGACAGACCCGAGGAGCAACTGACCTCCCAGGTCAGACCTTCTTTCGAAAAGGTGGACCTCGTGTCCCCTGCTGGCCGCCACCCAAGCCACGTTCAATCCGCCGGGACCGCCACCTATCACCATCACCTTTCGCCTGTTTTCAGCTGGCAACAGGGCCATGTCCTTTTCACGGCCAAGGGTGGGGTTGACAAGGCACTCCACGCGGCCCCTGCGGAAAATGGATTCCATGCAGGTGTTGCATGCGATACAGGTACGTATTTCATCCAGACGACCCTCTTTGGCCTTTTTCGGCATTTCCGGGTCTGCAAGAAGTCCCCTCCCGATGCAGACAAGGTCCGCCTGGCCCTTTGTTATAATCTCCTCGGCGATTAAGGGGCTGTTAATCCTCCCCACCGCCATGACCGGAATATCAAGCGCCTTTTTGATCTGTTCCGCGCTTTCAGCCAGACAGGCCTGTTTCATAAACATGGGTTGAGAGATCCATTCGGGTGTTGCGTCATTCCCGGCAGAAACCTGGACCACATCGATACCTGCTTCAACGAGGAGTTTCAGGATAGATATGCTTTCCTCAACGGTGAGGCCTTTTGGACAGAATTCCTGTGCGCTGATTTTGAAGGAAATGGGAAAATCACTGCCAATGCGCTTGCGAATTTCCTCGATAATTTCCCTGGCAAAACGTGTCCTTCCGGTAATATTTCCCCCATATTCATCATCCCTGATGTTGGAAAATCGGGAGAGGAACTGGTTGACGAGATAGCCGTGGGCACCATGTATTTCAATAAGTTCGAAGCCCGCTTCCACGGCACGCACGGCCGCATCGCCGAACTTGGATACCAGCGCTTGGATTCCATCCCTGGTGAGCGGTTCCACGTCCCCATTGATAGCCGGACAGGGCAGGGGAGAAGGGGCAAGGGGTTTTTGCTTGATTATCCTGGCGGAAGTCTGCCTCCCTCCATGGTGGATCTGCAGGGCCGGAACGGCACCTTCCGCCTTTATGGCCCGGGCGATCCGTGACAGGCCGTCCAGGAAACGGTCATCGAATATCCTGGCCTGGTGTCGGGCAACGACGCCTTCCGGGGAAACCGCGCAGGCCTCCATGATGACCATGGCAGGGCCGCCGGCGGCTCTCAAGCGATAGTGCTCGATGGTCTTTTCGGTGATTTCACCATCGTTCTCTATGAGGAAGGAAGCCAGTGCCGGCATGACAATGCGGTTTTGGAGCCGGCAACCTTTTATGGAAAAGGGAGAAAATAGGTGCTTCATTGAATAGGATTTCCTTTTCTTAGATCTTTGAGGCCTTGTTGATATCGATCATTTTTTCACCTCTGACATATTCCGTTGTCTCATAGGTCGTAATATTCTCCATCTTGGTCGTGACCTCTTTCATCCTGTCGCACTGTTTCTTGAGTTCTTTGGCTGCCTTGCTGTCAGGATTTTCCTCCAGGATTTCATCAAGAAGGTAGTAGACATACTGCAAGGGCTGGTTCAATTCATGGCATGTGGCGCCGGCGATTTCCAGGACACCCTGAAGTTTTTCCTTTTCAAGCCGCTCCTTCTCCTCCCGCTTTCTTGCCGTGATATCGCGTGTTACGGCTATGAGACATTTTTCGTCACCATAGTCGATGACTTCAGCGGACCAGAGGACAAAGCGGATCTCCCCTGACTTCATGCGAAATTGGGCCTCAAGGTTCCGGACCATTTTCTGCTCGTGGAGAACCTTGACCATTTCCTTGCGCTGTTGAGGATCCGCCCAGATGCCCAGTTCAATGGAAGTCCGGCCGATAACTTCGTCCCGCCGATAGCCTGTTGTCTCAATGAAGGCTTCATTGACATCAACATAAAAGCCATCCTCAAGTGTGCTGATGACAATCCAGTCCGGACTGGAACGAAAGGCTTTATGAAACTTCTCTTCCGAGAGGCCCAGGGCCTCGTTTGCGTGCTCTCGGTCGGTGTTGTCCATGAAATACCCCAACACGGCCGGCTTTCCGCCATACCGGATGGAGGTAACGGATTCAATGATCCATTTAATGTCGCCTTTCTTATCGACGGCCCTGTAGAGATAGGGTGTTGTCCTCTCTCCTTTCAGTGTCATCTTGGCGTTCGCTTTGATCCTTGGCCAGTCCTCCGGAAGGACCAGCATGGAAGACTCCATCGCTAACAGTTCATCTTCACTGTAACCTGATATCCTTTGAAACTCAGGGTTTACGAAACAAAGTTTCCTATCCTGTACAATAAAGATGCCGACGGGCGAGGTCATGAAAATATTCGTAAAAGGTTTGGCATCAAGGCAATCTCTGTTCGATGCTATATCCGGCGGCTCTGTCCGTGCGTTCGTGGTGGTCCCCCCGGGATTGCCTGTATTGTTATTTTCTCTCAGACTCATTTTTCCACGGGCTCCTTTATACTGAGAATCCTAAGAAAACCGAACCTGAAAAAAAGCCTCAGGTTCTTCTCCTGATCAAGGGTGAAAAGATGACTTTGTGGAAGTCATCAACGTGTCCACTGAGGGGCACGCAAATCAGGGTATGTAGTCTTGTGAAAAATCGGCCTGTTGTCAAGAACAATTAACGGGCAAAACAAGAATGAAGAAATGCGGACGGGGTTTTTGCTGATGGGTCGGCCTCTGCTTGGTTAATAAAAAGGAAAGGGGCCTCATGTGAGGCCCCACTTTCCTTCGTCCGTCACAGCGGATCAGTCGTTAGAATCCCATTCAGCGCACACTGTCACCGAACTGACGATCCAAAACTCGCTTTGATGAATTCCCTGTTCAAACGGGCGATATTCGTGATGGAGATCTCCTTGGGGCACTGTACCTCGCACTCTGTGTGATTCGCACACTTCCCGAAGCCCAAATCATCCATCTTCCGGAGCATGGATAGGGCGCGCTTGCCCGCTTCTACTTTTCCCTGGGGGAGGAGTGTCAGGTGGGATATTTTCGCCCCCACAAAGAGCATGGCGGAGGCGTTGGGACAAGCCGCCACGCATGCCCCGCAGCCGATGCATGCCGCAGCGTCCATGGCAAGCTCGGAGTTTTCCTCTGAGATGGGGAGGCTGTTTGCCTCAGGAGCCTGGCCGGTGTTAACAGATACATAGCCGCCCGCCTGGATGATCACATCAAACGCACTTCGATCTATCATCAGGTCTTTCACTATCTCAAAGGGGCGTGCACGGAAGGGTTCAATGACAATGGTATCACCGTCGTGGAAATGCCGCATGTGGAGCTGGCAAAGGGTCGTGCCCTTCCGAGGCCCGTGGGCATAACCGTTGACAACGGCCCCGCAAGCACCGCAGATGCCTTCCCTGCAATCATAATCAAAGGCGATGGGCTCTTTGCCTTCCAGGGTCAGTCCTTCATTGAGGACATCCAGCATTTCCAGGAATGACATGTCCGTAGAGATATTTTCCAAGTTGTGGACTTCCAGGTGACCCTTTTCCTTAGCGTTTTTCTGACGCCAGATTTTTAAGGTGAGGTTGATGGCTCCACTCATTTGTAACTCCTCTGGGTTAGGTGCACATTCTCGAAGGCCAGCGGTTCTTTATGAAGCACCGGGGATTTTCCTTTCCCTGCATATTCCCAGGCTGAGACATAACACGATGTATCGTCCTGGCGGAGTGCCTCGTGTTCTTCCGTCTGATAGCCCACATTGAAATGACAACCGCAGGATTCCTTCCGGGAGATTGCATCTTCTACCATTAATTCGGCAAACTCCAGGAAATCCGCAACCCGCCCCGCCCGCTCAAGGGTCTGATTCAAATCATCCGGTCCACCGGGAACAATGGCGTTTTCCCAGAATTCCTCGCGCAACGGTGGAATCAATTCCTTGGCCTTTAAGAGACCTTCTTCACTTCTGGCCATACCGCAATGTTCCCACAGGATATGCCCGAGTTCTCGGTGTATGTCATCAACCGTACGATGTCCTTTCAGTGCCGATAATTTCTGAATCTTTTCCCTTGCCTGTTGTGCTGTATCCTCAAATGCCGGATGTGTGGCATTCACTTCCGATAGAAAAGTCCCCGCCAGATATCCGCCGATGGTGTAAGGTATAACAAAATATCCATCGGCAAGCCCCTGCATGAGGGCACTGGCCCCGAGACGGTTTGCCCCGTGGTCTGAGAAATTCGCCTCTCCCAGCACAAAAAGCCCCGGGATGGTACTCATGAGGTTATAGTCCACCCACAATCCACCCATCACGTAATGGACCGCCGGATAGATCATCATGGGTGTTTCATAAGGATTCTCGCCCACAATTCGTTCGTACATATCAAAGAGGTTTCCATATTTCCGTTCGATGACATCCTTCCCGTCCCGTTGAATGGGATCTCTGAAATCGAGATAGACGGCCAACCCTGTCGGCCCCACTCCCTTGCCCATGTCGCACTGTTCCTTTGCATTCCGGGAAGCCACGTCACGGGGCACCAGATTGCCGTAGGCAGGATACTTTGTCTCCAGATAATAGTCTCTTTCCGATTCGGGTATCTCATTGGGAGAGCGTTTGTCACCGGAATTCTTAGGTACCCACACCCGGCCGTCATTCCTGAGACTCTCACTCATAAGGGTCAGCTTGGACTGATAGGTCCCATGTACCGGGATACAGGTAGGGTGAATCTGTACAAAGCAGGGGTTCGCGAAAAGGGCACCTTTTTTGTAGGCCTTGAAGGCGGCCGAAACATTTGAATTCATGCCGTTGGTGGACAGGTAATAGGCGTTCCCGTACCCCCCAGTGGCCATGACAACCGCATGGGCGGCGTGTTTTTCGATCTCCCCGGTAATGAGGTTTCGGACGACAACTCCCCTAGCGCAACCATCAACGATGACCACGTCCAATATTTCTCGGCGGGGAAGCATCTCGATATGGCCGGCGGAAACCTGGCGCATCATTGCGCTGTAACAACCCAAAAGGAGCTGCTGTCCTGTCTGTCCCCGCGCATAAAAAGTACGCGAGACCTGTGCGCCTCCAAAAGACCTGTTTGCCAGAAGCCCACCGTATTCCCGGGCAAAAGGAACACCTTGAGCCGTACAGTGGTCTATGATCCGGTTACTTATCTGGGCCAGGCGATAGACGTTTGCCTCACGAGCGCGAAAATCTCCACCCTTGATGGTATCATAGAAAAGCCGCCAGATGTTGTCCCCGTCTCCGGGATAATTCTTTGCCGCATTGATACCGCCCTGGGCCGCGATGCTGTGGGCACGGCGGGGTGTGTCCTGGAGGCAGAAGCTCTTGACGTTGTAACCCAGTTCCGCAAGGGTGGCCGAAGCGGATCCTCCTGCAAGCCCTGTCCCAAGCACGATAATACCGAATTTTCGCTTGTTGGCGGGACTGACAAGCTTTAGATCATCCAGGTACTTGTCCCATTTTTGTTCAAGGGGCCCTCCCGGGACCTTGGAATCTAACTTCATTACGCACTCCTTATGCTGTCAAGAAAAGAAAAGCCGGGATCGAAGAAAAACAGATGCCGATAACAAAAGCAAGAACGATGCTGACCACCTTGATAGCCGGCATGTATTTGGGATGGTTGGCGCCGATGGTCTGAAAGGCACTCCAAAAGCCGTGCCTGACGTGGAATGCCACAACGATGACGGAAAACATATAGAAAACACCATAGAGAGGATTTCCGAAGGCCGTTGAAACCATTTTGAAGAGCCCCCCTTGGGCCTCTCGATCAACAAAGGTGAAGGCGAACAGATGAATGATGACGAATATCAGGATGTACAGGCCCGTATAAGGCTGGAGTCTTGATGAGATGGTCTGCCCGCCGGGAGCATTCTTATGCAGGACACTCTTTTTCATCACATAGCCCTTTGGTCTGGCCATGAGATTCTGAAAATAGAGCAGAACGGCAAAAAAAATATGAAGCAAGGCGAAGACCACAAGGCCCGCCTCTGCCACATGCAGAAGAGGTCCATACTCATGCAGATGAGCGGAATATCCGTTAAAGGCAGACTCTCCAGCATAGATAAAAAAATTACCGATGAGGTGGGTGACCAGAAAAAGGCAAAATGCCAGACCCGTCGACGCCATCACCAGTTTCTTGCCGATAGATGACCTAAAGGTCGCTACGAACCAGTTCATTTATTTCTCCATTTCTCAACTTTTATGGAACCGTAAAAAGTCCGTCCCTGGACTTCCAAGGCAGTCGTGACCTCCTTGAGCAGGCAAACCGCATATTCCAGAAGCTACGCTCCCTCCGTCGTCCATGACTCCGGTCGCTGCGGATTTCGACCCTTCCACTGTCCTGTTCCAGGGTCGAAATGACGCCGCTTCAGGAACATCCCGTTCATCTCCGCCAAGGTGTTTAGAAAACATCTGAAAAAGAGTGTCAGGTTCGGCCGAATACCTCTATCGCCTTCGTTGCTCATAGGCTGTCGCTTGCTGAATAAATCAGCTTCTTACGAATCCATTAACCTTTCAGCCGCTCCATATCCTTTACCAATCCTTCCACTGCTGCGGCCGATGCATCCAACGCTGTTTTTTCTTGCGCGGTGAGTTGGATTTCAATGATCTCTTCCATTCCTCCGGCTCCCAGCTTGACCGGGACCCCTATGAACAGGTTGTGAATTCCGTATTCCCCCTCCAGGTAGGCGGCACAGGGAAGAATCATTTTCCTGTCCTTCAGGATGGCTTCCGTCATCTGCACCGCGGAAGAGGCCGGCGCGTAATAGGCGCTGCCTGTCTTGAGAAGGCTGACGATCTCCGCTCCTCCCTGCCGGGTTCTCTGGACAAGGGCCTCGATGCGTTCAGGCTCCAGGAGTTCCGTAATAGGGATGCCCGCCACTGTTGAATAGCGGGGCAGGGGAACCATGGTGTCTCCGTGGCCACCCAGGACAAAGGCGTGCACGTTTTCCACGGATACCTTGAGCTCCATGGCTATAAAGGACCTGAAGCGAGCCGAATCCAGGACGCCGGCCATGCCGATAACCCTTTCTCTCGGAAAACCGCTCGCCTCCAGGGCTATGTGACACATGGCGTCCAGGGGATTGCTCACCAGGATCAAAACGGCGTCGGGGGCGACGGAAGCGATGGATTTTACAACGGTTCCGACGATCCCCATGTTCGTGGATAGGAGATCGTCACGGCTCATACCGGGTTTGCGAGGTATGCCCGCGGTTATGATAACGATATCCGAATCCTTGGCTTGACCGTAATCGTTGGTTACCCCAAAGATCTTAGAATCGTGTTTTTCCACGGGAGCCGCTTCCATGAGGTCAAGGGCCTTGCCGGCCGGAACCCCTTCCAGGATGTCCATGAGCACCACATCAGCCAGCCCCTTCTCGGCCACACGCATCGCCGCCGTGGCTCCAACGTTTCCGGCACCCACAACGGTTACTTTTTTCCTCATTTCATCACTCCTTTTTTGCAAATGCGGGTTAGTCGGTTGGCCCGTTCGCCGCTTGGCCCGTTTCGTCTTGCCGTCTCATCCACCGGAGCTCAGGAGAAGAGCCTGAAAAAGAGTGTCAGGATCTCCTCCCATTCCACTTGCTGCTCACGGCTTAATGGGCAAACCGGTCAATGGTTCCCCTTTCCTTACATGGTCTTGCAGACCTGCTCGATGGCGGCGGCCATGGCCTCGTCTTCCTTCCTGATATCCGCCAGTGTCTTGGGCAGCACATCCTTTGGCCGTTCTTCCAATCCGTATTTCCATTTCAGATACTGCTCCCCTGTTCTCGGGTAAAGGGCATAGATGAGCAGATCAAAATCATCCTTGGCCAAGTCACCTATCTTTTTCCTGTCCTCTTCGAGTTCAGGTTCCAGATAGTCTGCGGCGCGACCGGTCACGGGTGTTTGACCCCGTTTGTAGTTTTTCAGGACCTTCTCCTGGACATCAGGGTCTACCTCAGTCGGGGTTTTTCCGTAAAGACCATACACGAGGTCCTTGACTTCGTTGGTGACCATCTTGTATCTCCCGAAGAGGACATTCAACACCGCTTGGACACCCACAATCTGGCTCGTAGGCGTAACCAGGGGCGGCATTCCCAGTTCCTTGCGTGTCACGGCAACTTCTTTGTACACTTCAGGGAGCCTGTCAAGGGCCTTGGCCTGCTTCAATTGATTGACCAGGTTTGAGATCATGCCCCCTGGAACCTGATGGGCAAGGACGCCGGTATCGATGACGGACATCCTGTTCTTGGCCAGATAATCGCGATATTTCGGGGCGACACTCTCAATATAGTCACCCAATTCCAAAAGGAGATGAAGATCCAGTTCCGTATCTCGGTCGGTTTCAAACAGGGTTGCCACCATGGGTTCAACCGCCGGTTGCGAAGTCCGGAGCGCAAAAGGCGCCAGACAGGTATCCACGATATCCACGCCGGCCTCTATTGCTTTCAGGTACACCATGGAGGCCATCCCGCTGGTATAATGGGTGTGCAGGTGAATGGGGATGGAGATCACCTTTTTCAGCTCGGTCACGATTTTGGCAATGTCAAAAGGGGCCATGATGCCTGCCATGTCTTTCAGACAGAGGGTGTCGGCTCCCATGTCCTGAATTTCTTTGGCCTTTTTCAGATAATACTCAAGGTTGAATACCTCTCCGCCCATGCGTCTTTGAGTGAGGGAATAGCAGATCGTCCCCTGAAAGTGCTTGCCATTGGCCTTGATACGTTCCACGACGGTCCTGAAATTTCTGAAATCATTCAAGGCATCAAAGACGCGAAAGACGTCCATCCCCGCCTCACAGGTCTTGTCCACGAACAGCCTGGCCACGTCATCGGCATAGTTCCTGTAACCAACGAGGTTCTGCCCCCTTAACAACATGGTGAATGGGGTTTTCCTGATGTATTTCTTGAGGGTTCGTATCCGATCGAACGGATCTTCCCCCAGGAAGCGGTGCATGGTATCGAAGGTCGCGCCGCCCCATACCTCCATTGCCCAGAAGCCCACATCGTCCATCTTTTCGGCGATGGGGATCATGTCCTCGGTCCTCATCCTTGTCGCCAAAAGAGATTGATGTCCATCACGGAAGGTGTTGTCCTGAATTTTCAGCGGGTTTTTTGTGCCCCCTTCCAAAAAGTTGTCCATTTCTAAACCTCCATACTGTAGATATACTCATTGTGATTGAATCTCATTATTCCCTTGCTTCCACCGTGAACCCTAAACACCTGAAATTCGAATGGGGATAATTCTATTTTCCCTCATGTGTTTATGCGTAACTCCTGAGAAGAAACCTGTCAAGCCTCAAAGTTTGAACCTTTTTTATTTTATATTGACCCTATAGAGGTTTTGGCATAAACTGTCAAATAATTTGCATATATTTTACGAACAGCGGGCGAATTGCTTTCTCCAGATGGATGAAACGTCTACCCGAGGGTTTTTTTTATATGGCAGAAGAAGGCGAGTAAAGGTATGTTACCGCAAGATCAGCTTTTCAAAATTCCTCCTTAAATCTTTAAGAGCATTTAGCTTCGGTATCAAGTCATTTATATAAATAAACTCTAATTAATTTTAGTTGAGGGGGTAGTGAAATGAAAAATCTGGCAAGATGTTTGTTGATTACCTTCGTCGCACTGGGAATGGTTTTTACATTGGGGACCTTTGCCAGTGCAAAGGTCATTAAGTTGGGGTGTGCAATATCTTTCACGGGCGGAAAGAGCAGAACCGGGAAAATGTACAGGGATTCGTACAACATGGCGGTAAAACAAATCAATGATTCGGGAGGAATAAAAGTCGGCAATGAAAAGTATATGTTGAAGATTGTCTATTATGACGACAAGAGCAACCCAAATGAAAGCTCCCGGTTGGTTGAAAAACTCATAAATGAAGATAAGGTCGATTTTTTGCTCGGTCCTTATTCAAGCGGGATTACCATTCCCAACAGCATCGTTGCCCAGCGTTACAAGATTCCTATGATAGAAGGAGGCGGGGCGTCGGGAAAAATTTTCAGCCGGGGGAACAAATATATTTTCGGAACCCTTCCACCGGCCGGACAATATTTCCAGTCAACTCTCGAAATGCTGGAAACTTTCAAGCCTGCACCGAAGAGCATTGCGATACTTTATTCAGATGATAAATTCGATATCAGTGTTGGAAACGGCACAAAAAAAATCGCAAAGAAAATGGGTTTTGATGTGGTGCTTTTCGAGAAATATGCTGAAAATGCATCAGATTTTACCTCCGTTTTGACGAAAATTAAATCCATCAACGCGAGCGTCGTTCTGGTTGCGGGTCATACCCAGGAAGCGCTCAATTTTACACAGCAGGCAAAGGAATTGAATGTCTGCCCAAAACTGATCAGCATGACTGTGGGGCCCTCCGAGGCGGATTTTCGTAAATCCCTCGGCAAAGATGCTGAATACATCTATGGGGTCGCGAGCTGGTCTCCCCAAATGGATTTTGCGGGGTATCTGTTTAAAGATACCAAAGAATTTCTAAGCCTTTTCAAAAAGAAATACAACTATGATCCGGACTATCACAATGCCAGTGGAATTGCAGATATAGCTGTCTTTAAGGATGCGATTGAACGGGCCAAAAGTTTGGATCCTGCAAAAGTGCGGGATGCGATCGCCGCCACGTCTCTGAACACAATCTATGGGCGTGTGAGATTCAGCCCGAATGGTCAGATAATGGGGACAAGCGTTGCCCTGCAAATCCAGGGCGGAGAGGTGTATCAGGTCTATCCCGGTAGTCACAAAAAGCCTGTTTATCCAGTTGCCTGCTGGAAGGACCGGAAGTAGTTTTTGCAGTAATGGCCTGCTATCGCGGGACTCGTTACCGAAATTTGCCCGATTCTCTTTGTTGAGGTCAAAAAAAACCGGCCAGGCGGGAGAGAAGGAGATAAGCACCCTTCTTCCCGCTTTGGTGTAACCGGGGCCAATACCTTAATGATACTTCAGATAGTTATCAATGGGCTTTTGAAAGGTGGACTGTACGCCTTAATGGCCATGGGGATGTCTCTCATCTGGGGGGTCATGGATATTATCAATATTGCCCATGGTTCTTTCATTATGTTGGGGGCATTTACAACCTACTGGCTTTTCACACTTCTCGGGATTGACCCTTTCCTTAGCTTGATCGCCTCGATCGGGTTCCTTTTTGTTTTCGGATATATTGTTCAAAAATATCTGATAAACCTCATCATCAGGGCCAGCGCCTTTATAACCCTGGTCCTGACTTTCGGCATTGAAATTTTCATAAACAATCTGGCCCAGGTATTGTGGAGTGCGGATGTGAGAATGGTTCAGATCCCCTATGGGGCTGCAAATTTCTCTATCGGCAGTTCGGTAACAATACCTATTATGCGCCTTATTGCCTTTCTGTTGGTCATCGTTATCAGCATTATCTTATTTTTCATTCTCAACCGAACAAATCTGGGACGATCCATACGTGCCACATCTCAGGACCTCGATGCCGCCCGTCTGGTGGGAGTCGATGTGGCAAAGACCTACTCTGTAACATTCGGCCTGGGGGTAGGTGCTGCCGGAGCTGCAGGGACCTTGTGGTCCATTCTCTTTCCGATCACCCCCATGATGGGAGGGATATTAACGCTGAAATCTTTTGTGGTCGTTATTATCGGGGGATTGGGAAGCATGCTGGGACCACTCATCGGTGGCCTGATCCTGGGAGTGACGGAGTCGCTTGGAACGAATTGGCTCGGAGCAACGTATGAAAATCTAATCGGGTTTACGATACTTGTCCTAGTCTTGATCATGAGGCCCAAAGGGATCATGGGAGGCGCTGATTAGGTATGGGAAATAAACGCCTAAGAAATTATCTCATTTGTGGCCTCATCTTGCTCGGAGTGGCAGTCTTTCCATTGCTTTTCAATAATTTCGTTATCCGCTTCGGCACTGACATCCTGATGTTTGCGATCATGGCAAGTGCCTGGAATATTATAGGTGGCTATACCGGATACGCGTCCTTCGGAAATGTCGTTTTTTTTGGCATCGGGGCATATACCACGGCAGTACTAATGGAAAAGGCAGGCCTGAATTTCGCCTTTGCCTTCATCGCGGCCGGCATGGGGTCGGCACTATTCGCAATCATCATCGGGCTCCCCGTACTTCGTTTGCATGGCCACTATTTTGCGATCGCCACGTTGGGTGTAGCCGAGGCGATGAAGGCATTGGTTCAAAATCTGGAAATAACAGAAGGAAATTCAGGGATATACCTCCCTATGCTCGATCTTTCCGTTAAGGCTCAATATTGTTTCTTCTTTTATGTGATGCTCGGGACATTGATTGTAACATTAGTTGCCACTTATTTTCTTTTAAACGCAAAATTCGGATATTCTTTGATCGCCATCAGGGAAGATGAAGATTCAGCTAATTCTATTGGTATCAATACGACCGCAGCAAAAACAATCGCCTTCGCCTTGAGCGGTTTATTTACCGGCCTCGCGGGCAGTGTCTATGCTTATCAACAGGCATTTATCAAGCCAGGATCCGTGTTTACTGTAGAAAGCACACTTAAGATGATCGTCATGGCGATTTTTGGAGGCATCGGGAGGCTCTTTGGTCCCTTATTGGGCGCAGTCAGCATAGAAGTTGTTTCAGAAATACTTTCCAATTATTTCCTGGTAGCCCATACGCTTTTTTTCGGTGCCCTGGTTATTCTCTCCATTGTGTTTATGCCCAAAGGCATTGCAGATATGCTCACACAGAAAAAGTTCGGCCTGATCTACTTTCTGCAAAATATCCGAAAGAATCGAATCTAAGGTTTTCATATGGCCATTTTAGAAGGGAAGAATATAACAAAAAAATTTGCCGGTCTCATCGCAGTGAATGAAGTGGATTTTGAACTGGAGCCAGGAGAAATTCTTGGATTAATCGGCCCTAATGGTGCCGGAAAAACAACGCTTGTCAATGTCATTGCCGGAACGTATCCACCGACCGACGGAGCGGTTTTTTTTAAGGGAGAACGGATTTCAGGCCTCAAGCCATACCGAATTGGACGGCTTGGCATAGGTCGAACATTCCAAATAGTGAAACCTTTTCCGGGTATGACAGTGAAAGAAAATGCTTCGGTAGGGGCCATGTTCGGGGCTCGGGGGAACCGCTTGTCGGCCAAGGAGGCCATAGAAAAAGCTGAAGAGATACTGGAGTTCGTTGATTTGGGAAATCAGATGGATGTATTGGCTGATAAGTTAAGCGTGGCGTCGAGAAAAAGGCTGGAGATCGCCAAAGCCATTGCAATGCGCCCTGAGGTTGTTCTCTTCGATGAAGTCATGGCCGGCCTCAATTTTACCGAAATCGACCATGCCATAGAATTAATAAAAAAGATCAGGGACAATGGCATGACGATCCTGATTATTGAACACGTTATGAGGGCTATCAAGCGTGTGTGTGATCGTATTTTTGTCTTGCACCACGGCCAAAAGATTGCAGACGGCCCCACCGAAGAGGTCCTTAATGACAAAAAGGTGATCAAGGCCTATCTCGGAAGAAGGTATAAAGAACTCGTTGGTTAGCAGTGTCCATCCATAAATGGCTATTTTGCCCGATATCGTCGTTATGCTCAAATTTTAATCCTCGAAATACCTCAATGTATTCCTGCGGTTAAAATTTTCGCATGCCTTAATCTCGAACAAACTATCTCATTTATGGATGGACACTGGTTAGGAGGGAAGGCCGTTGCTCTTGCTGGAAATAAACAGTCTCGATGCTGGATATGGGGATATCCAGGTTCTGTGGGATATTACTCTGCAGGTTGAGGATGGCAATATAGTAGCACTGGTTGGATCAAACGGTGCCGGAAAAACAACCTTGCTCAAAGCCATATCAGGCCTGCTTCCTCCTCACAAAGGCGGAATTATTTTCCGGGGAGAAGATATCACCCGGCTTCCTTCCAAAGAGATCGTGGCCAAAGGAATTATTCACGTACCCGAAGGAAGACGGCTGTTCTCTCAAATGACCGTTGTAGAAAACCTGATGATGGGGGCATTCAGGCGCAAGAAGTCAAAAGAGCTCAACCCGCAACTGAACAGGATATATGATACTTTCCCGATACTGAAACAACGTTTTAAACAGCAAGCAGGAAGCCTGTCAGGAGGTGAGCAACAGATGTGCGCAATTGCCCGCGGGCTTATGGGAGATCCAACGTTGCTCTTGATTGATGAAATGTCCTTGGGGCTTGCCCCGCTCGTCGTTGACGATCTCATTGATATTGTAAAGGAAATAAATGCCGGTGGCACTGCGGTATTACTTGTGGAACAGGATGTACAGTTGGCCCTGGATAATTCCAATTACGGGTACGTTCTTTCAACAGGCAGATTAGCCATGGAAGGCCTGTCCGGGAATTTGATACAAAATAGAGAAATCAAAGATGTTTATTTGGGGCTATGAATCCAACTTTTCCCTTCAACTGTCATGTGCCATACTCTGCCCCGACGTATTGAGGTAGTGCCGTTTCCGTTCAATATCCCCAATTTTCCAACCAGTTCACGGGATAGACAAGATGCCTGGTGGCGTTTTTTCTCGGCCAAATCACCTCCGGTTTTCCATTGACCCACTGAACCACATAGGTGGCAGCTTCATTCTGATTTTTCATTTTTCCCCAGGTACCGAACTTCACCGGACCGACAACCGTCATCATGTCCGTCGCCAGGAGCGCGTCCCGAATGTCAGCACTCTCGAGGGATTTTGCGCGACTCAGGGCGTCCGCGATTACATGGCAGGCGGCGTATGCCTCGGCACCATGGTAGTCTACGGAGGTATGGTATCTCGCTTCGAACTTGTTGTAGAAGTCCATGGCCCCCGGGAAAGGGAGGGTCTGATGCCACAGGGTGCCTGAAATAACGTTTTCTGCCGCAACCCCGGCTCCTTGTTGAAATGCGGGGGATGAAAAAGCCTGCGTGCCTCCCACAAACATTTTCGGGGTCAATTTCAAATCCTTCGCCTGCCTCATAAGCAAAGACCCATCCATGGCATTGGATATTATATAGATAATGTCAGGGTTTTTGTCTTTGATCCTTGTAAGCAGGGGCGCGAAATCAATTTCACCATATTCATATTTTTCGTTCATGACCACTGTCATGCCAAACCTTTGGCAAATATTCTCAAAATATTGGGCCTTTTTTGAACCGAAAGGCGAATCTTCACGCAAAATGATAGCCGTCCTGGGTCTGATGATCTCGGAAAAAAGGGATTCCATCCCACTTGCATATTTGCTGAACGGCGGATTCAGGCGGAAAACATAATCCCATCCCGACGCAGTAATCTTGTCGGCAGCAGCCGTATTGATCAGAAAGGGGATTTTATTTTGCTGGCAAACGCGGGCGATCACATACGCCACTGAGCTGCTGCATCCTCCCCCAACCAATTGGACCTTGTATTTTTTGATAAACTTTTCAACAACCGTGCGACCCACATCCGGACGGCTCGACGTGTCTAAAATGACTAAATGTAATTTTTCCCCGTCAATTCCGGTCGCTGCATTAATTTTATCAATGGCCATCTTAAATGACCGGCTCTCAATTTCTCCGATTTTGGCCAAGGTTCCGGTGAGCGGGAGTGCTATCCCGATCTTTACCACATGGGCCGCTTGAACAGAGGACGTTCCCGAAATCAATGAGAGAGTGAACAATAAGACAAGCCCTATAGAAAGAACCTTCCACCTTGCCATCATATCCCCCTTTTTTTCCTGCTTATCGAGATCATTGTGATGCATTCAAAAGGGGGTAGCATTTTTGTCATTACAAGGCAATCCTTTTCCCAATGTAGTTCTTCTTTCCTGAGAGCCTCTTTACTTGGCCTCCACTTGGTGATACGTTGCTACGGACGGAAGCGGAAGCAATAATGATGGAATCGTAAAAAGCTGGTTTATGCCGCAAACGGCAGCCTATGAGCAACGAAGTGGAGCCGGGCGTGAGACTCTTTTTCAGACCCTTTCTAAACACTTCGGAGGGGATGGACGCCGATTTGGGGTTTAGCGTAAATTCATAGAAGCGCGTGGGGTTTGGGAGGCGTAAACCCCAAATAGCCGTCCATATCGGTGTT
>JBAPTR010000310.1:0-1549 GCA_049282265.1 Desulfatiglandaceae bacterium
GGGAAAAACCGGCCGGCCGCAGCGCATCCGGCCCCAGGGAAACAGGACGACCACCGTCCGGGGAACTGATGGTGATCTTCCGCGTGTGTCTCTGCAGAATCATAGAGAGATTCGCAGCATTCGGAAACGTATCCGACAAGAAAAATCTTAAGGAGTTGGGCCCCCACTCTTCAAGCTTCAGCCCGTCCATTTTCAATTGGAGCCGGACTGTGGAAGGACGACCGGCAGATTCATCCAGGGAGGCATCCAGAAGAGTGAGGGGGTGGACATCAACATCGAAAACGGTCCTGAATGTGCAGGAAGTTCCTTCCGTAGGCACGGAGTTGAGGTAAACACCGGAAGGGATGCTCATGGACCGCTTCAGCGATGGTTTCGGTTCGAAGGCCACAATGGTGGTGGCCGGAAGGGGTCGCAGATAATGCGGCCAGATCATCTGTACCAGTTCGTGGACGATCTCTGGAAATTCGTCGTCGAGCTTTTCGCGCAAGAGGGCCGTGAGGAATGCAGTGCCTTCCAGGAGACGTTCCACATCCGGATCGGCCGCCGCTCCGCTCAACATGGGGGCCACTGCCGGATGGGCCTTGGAAAAGGCCTGGCCAAGGTCCCTCAGATTTTCCAGTTCCTGCTGAAAGTAGCGGCTAAACATGGTCGGTCAACAAATCTTTCTTCATCTCTTGATGATTATCTTCCCGTCGGAACCGACGGTGCTTTCAAAGCGCACGGGGTCTTTGTATCCTTCGGATTGGAGTTTGCCCAAAATCTGGAAACGCAAGGAGAGGGGATCTTCCTCGTCAGGAACAAAACGAACCCGGAGGCTGCTTAACCGCGGTTCAAATTTTTGGATCGTTTGACGGATCGCCCGCTCGAAGAGCCTGAGAGAATCAGGATAATCCAGACGCAATTCCGTCAGGTCAGGTATCCCAAAATCTTCAGCAATGGGGACACTTCCCTGTCTGGTGTTGAGAATCCGCTGGAGGTGTTGCAATATAGAATCAATGACCTCTTTGGGGCCCTCTTTCCTGCGGATGCGCAGGTCTTTATTCTGTGCTCGAATCCTTTCAAGGAGCCTGTCTTTTCCCATTGGGCCTCAACATTGACTTTTCGGTTCGTAGCCGTCTGCGTATGAACCCGGCGTTCCTTCACGGATGGGGGACGTCGCGTGGTGAGACACCAAGGATCAACGGAGGCGGCTGGCGAACGAGATGCTACGTTCTCTCCGACCATGCGTCAACGTGCTCGACTCCATCCGGCACATAGGTCCAGCGAATATACCCGAAGACGAAGCTGACTTCCTCTGTGGCAGGCTCACTGGCCGAGGCCGGGTCAATCACATCCGGGCTCACTCTGGTAATAGACGCAACCGTCCCCTTTTGTATTACTATGGTATAGTATTGTTCAGTTGTGCCATCTCCGGCAGGATTCGGCCTGTAAAACCTGAATTCACCCTCTATCTCCTCGTTTTGACAGAGGGCCTTGGCCAGGAGCGGGGAACTCTTGTCGATGCGCTTTCTAATCCTGATGGGTTCGTAGGTTCTTTCGCCAGAGGGTG
>JBAPTR010000311.1:0-2090 GCA_049282265.1 Desulfatiglandaceae bacterium
GGGTCACCCCCGGTGCAATCTTAATCCTCCTCCAGAAACGAAACCCCATCGCTACACCCCATCTATCAAAGAAGATAAGCCAAGAAGAAGTCCATTTGCCAAGATCAAGAATCAGACCTCCACCGCATATGCTGGGAAAGGAATTGCCTTCGCATGAACTCCTGCAATCTCAATATGCCATCTTATCCGGAATGACTCCCCGGACCCCGCCTCTCGGATTCGGCGTATCGCCAAGCCGCCGGGGAATCAGGTGTACATGGGCATGCATGATCGTCTGACCCGCTGGCTCTCCACAATTGATTCCAACGTTGAATCCAACGACTGAATGATCATTTTTCAAGATGTCATGTTTCAGGGACAGGATGAGGGCTTCCGCGTCTCTTCTTTCCTCGGGTGTCATGGTGAAAAAATCAGAGGTGTGTCTTCGGGGCAGCACAAGCGTATGGTATGCAGTTACCGGATATTTATCCCTGATCGCGATCCCCGTCCCGTATTCCTTGATAATCCTGTCTTCAACACCTTTACCGCAAAACGGGCAATCAGCTTGAGCGGAAACCTGGTTCATCATCGTCATTGTTCATCCCCTGAAAGAATTGTGCCTGTGCCATTCCAGGTTTTCGTGGGCGGGCCAGAATTTCTCTCGCTCCGGGGTAAATATGTTCCGGTCCCGAAGGGTAAGAAAGTGGCCTGGCAGGTTGTGTTCAAGCTGAACCTCCCTGGATACCAGAACCTGGTAATTCTGCCCCACGCTCATAATCCCCTCGTCAAAGGACCAGTGGCAGAGTCGGCAGAGCGCCATCCCATTGGTGGGCAGATCATCATGGCTTTCGCTCCAGGGTTTTACGTGAGCCGCTTCCACAACCGTGTGGCCCTCTGGCGTGAGCATTCGAATACCGCACATTGCACAGCGGTGTCCATACAGGTCGACAATCGCTTTGCGAAAACCCTGATCACGCACTCTCATGCTTTTCTCATCTGCCTGGTGCGCCCAATGGATTCCCTCCTCTTTCACTTCCTTGACAAGTTCCCTGCTGTACTCGAAAGCAGCCAGATTAATGCTGCCTTGTTCCGCAACCGCGGGTTGAATCTCAAAAGCGAAATAGGTGCTGATCAAGACAGCTCTTAATCGCTCCCGTGCATCTGGATCGCATATCAATCGGAAAAGCTCGTCATCAAGTCTTGCTCCTGCGCAGACCTTTCTCAGTCGTGTCATTGAACTGAAATCCATGCCTATTCGCGTTTCATATCCCGGATTAGGGATCAGGTGCCAGAAACCATCCGTCCTGAGACGGGGAAATGGGTACGCCATGTTGCCCTTGGTGCTAGGAGGCATTATTGAAGACCAGTAACCATTAAAAGTGTCAAGCAGTTCAAAGGATGGTTCAAAGAAGTTTCGAGTAATTTCTCCCCGGGCAACAAGATCCAGGACGGAGAGGAGCACGAAAGGTTTGTGGGGTGCCTGGTGACGCGTGAGGGCGGACCAGCGTTTTCGGTTTTTGTCGGTCCGCAGATGAGAGAAGATTTTGATGTAATTATCAAGCATCAGTCACCGCCTCGAATTCTGAGAACTTCAAATGAAGAGCATTCTACCCCGAGGGCAATCATTTTGATCGGCATCCAGGTCTGTCATGGTTGTTTTCACTTTGTGAAGCCCATGCCGCAGCCACTGCGCTTGTCAAATAAAAAGATCCGACCGCAGCGCCTCAGGTGTGCGTTCAAAAAAATGGGTGTGACCCCATATCCACAAAAAAGAAAAAACTGGGTCCGCTTTAGTACTTTCTTAGATTATTATAGAAGTCGCCCTATCAAGGAAGAGGTTTGTTCTCCCTCTTTTGTCAAGTGTCAAGGGCTGACCCCGAATCCCATTGTTTGGTCTTCCTCAGTGGGGAATTTGTCCGGATGGGCCGAGGGATCATCGACAAGTTGGGCAAAAAGCACGGCCCGACATGCCGCCAAAGGCCTTCGTGCCCACCAGAGATGGAGTGTGCTGGGATGTCCGTGCCGGATGGATTTTTCCCGTGCGGATTCCTTGTTGATGGCATCCAAAGGAAGAGCGACTTCTATGAGTTTTTTGTTGTAATGCATCAAAT
>JBAPTR010000312.1:0-7570 GCA_049282265.1 Desulfatiglandaceae bacterium
CGGGTTGAGGGCCCTGCTACAACCAAGGCAGCGATTACCTGGTCCTCATCGTTAAATATGGGTGAGGCAACACCTTTGACCCCAACCTCGATCTCGCCCTCACTGTATGCATAGCCCCGTTTTCTGACTTCCATTAAGTTATCCCATAATTTTGCTGGGTTTAAAATTTGCTCATCATTGTAGCTCTTAAGGGTAGTTTCTTTGATGTATTTCTTTATCTCGTCATCAGGTTTAAATGCGAGCAAGGTTCTCGCGGTCGAACCACAATGAAGTGGGACATGAGACCCAAGCTGCATTGTGTAAAGAATACCTGTACCCTTTTGTATTCGCTCAATCATACAGGAATACTTGGTGATTGGAATGGAGAGTCCAACTGTTTCTTCTACTGAAGCCGCTAATTTTCGCATGTACGGCAGGGCGATACCTGTGAGAGGGATCTGTGACCTAATGACGTAGGCATACTCAAGAAATCTTAGCCCAAGTCTATACTCCCCGGTCACTTCACTACCATTGATAAAACCGTGCTTTTTAAGGAATGCCAGGTATGCAAAAGTTGTGCTCCTCGGCATCTTGAGTGCTTGTGTGATATCATTAACCGTCACAGCACTTTCCCTTTCAAGAAAGAAATCAAATATTTCTATCGCTTTTCTAAGGGTATTAAATTTCATAATTATTCTTGAAAGATTAGACTGCAATCTTCGTATACTATATGATCCCGTCTAATGTCAAAGAAAAAACCATCCTAAGCTTTGGGAGGGCGTCCCCAAACCCCTATGACCATTCATCCCTGAGCAAAGCACGGGACATTCTGGCTTTTTTACGTAAAACCTCACAATGGTACAATAGAGTGTTGTTGCCAATGAAAAAGCATACCGTTGAAAGCCTGATCGAACAGATCCTTTGGATCCAGGAGAGAAACCATCGCGCCTACCTGTCCCACAGGAGAAAACGTATAAAGAACCTTGCTCATTATTCACAAGTCTCGTTGTAGGGTTAATTGGCCGGTCTATCAGTCATTTTCAAAAAGCCGAGTGGCAACACTATGCACATTCTTGCAATATGGCCAAGGTGTTGCCATTGTTTCAAAACAACTAAACTCAAGTTCGAAATCATACCAATCCGGAAAAACGGCCTTGAGCCCATCTATCATCTTTTTACGGTTTTCAGGCGTCATGTCTTTTAGACTGTACTTTCCGCCATATTTGAGCCTCAAATCTTGAAAAGTGGTAAGCCACTTCTCCATATCATCATATATCTCAGGTCCGCATATTCGACCATGGCCCGGAACAATTGTCTCGGCATCCAGCGTCCTCATCCAGTCAATTATCCTTAGCCAGTGGCCATCGCGTTCCAGATCATTCCAAGGATGGTACTTATTATAGATCACGTCATTGGCAAGTAAGACTTTTAACTCGGGTATATGAATAACGGTGTGTTCCATGTCATCAGCAGGACCGGTTGCATACAGGATTAAAGTAAAATCCCCCGCATCTATTACTTTTTTCTTTTCAAAGGTCTCCGTCGGCGCTACAATCTTTCTGTCTGCTCCTGCTTCACCTAGACCTGCCATTCTATTCCACCTGATATTGGCTTCACCCATAAGATTGATATAATCTGCCGTCATCTTAGCCGCCAAAATAGGCGCCTTGGGTGCAACCTCCCGGAAAAAATCAAGAGAAAACCAATGGTCAGGATGACCATGGGAAATAATAAAAAGTGCTATGTTCCCAGAAGTCAACTCTTTAATTTTTTCCCAAAAATCCCTCCCATCCCTATTAAGAACTGGTACATCATAGACAACTAAACCCGTCTTTTCTGTTTCGAAAAAGACATGGTTTGACCAATTCAACGTCTCAAGGGGGGTTGTATACACATATAAAGAACTTTCAATTACATGGATTTCTGATCCTGACATAGTATAAGTCCTCCTCAGTTTAAATTTTCTCGGATAATATTATTTCCATTCTTCCTAAAATTCTTTCATCAATCTGTTCAGTTTAAATAAAAACATGATCAAGACCCTTTTTACCGGTTCCAAACGAGCGTTCTCTTTTCTCAACCTCTGGAAAAAGTCCTGTCGATTAATGTTTCCGCTACTAAGAATCCGTAGAAAACAGGTAAAAAAAGGGTAACATTTTCCCCAAGGGAGTGAAAGGAGGAAGTGTTATGGAAAAGCCTACTGCAGTACTGGTAGATGAATCCGCCACCCCGTCACACAACTGGCGGGTAAAAAAGACGGCGGGTGAAATGAAGCGATTCAGCCAGAAACGGCTCCTCATACGAATTTGTGGGTAGAAAGAATATTTGGAAACTTGAAAGCATGAATCAAATCCAAACACAACAGTCTACGACTGGAAGAGGCAGCTTGAAGCAAGAGGGAAAGAAGGTTTCCTGACATATCGACCACCTTCACCGGGCAGAGGCATCAAGAGGATAACAGAAAAACAAGAAAGAGGCGTGCTTGAGACCTGGGAACGATATCCGGGGTTTGGGCCAAGTCAGATTAGGGGCAGTTGAGACGGCAGGGGATAACGATCTCGACGCGCTCATTGCAAAAGATCATGGAGGCCAGCGGCTATAAAGGGATACGGAAGAAACGTAAGGGAAAGGATTTCCTGCGCTTTGAAGCGAGCCGTCCTCTTGAACTTTGCAGATGGACATCCTGGAGTTTTTCATCCACACGCTGAAGGTGTACCTGATCCTGCTGCTGAATGATTATTCCCGATTCATTCTTGGTTAGAGGTTATTGGACAAGACCTCCATTGATTCGGTGATTGGGCTCTTGCAAGATAAGGTGGACCCCATTGTCAAAACCATTTCTTGGAGCAGTTAAGGTAAAGGAGTGTTCAATAGGTTCCAAAGCCAGACACACTCTGTGTGAATCCGTAGTCAACCACCTCATTGTCCAGCCACAACATCTGATTGGTCGTTTTTGGATCAAAAGCGCCTTTCAGTTATTCGGGAAAATCATCCCACAATTTCTTCAGCTTTTTCCACTCCATTTCGTTTGTAGCAGGTGATTGGCAGTGGGCTCCCCTGAAATCATGATAGGGTGGAGTGTAGGTTCCCCTCTTCTGTAATTTTCTGATATTGGAACGGTAGATCTCATCGACCTCTTGATGATGCTTTGGTTCCTGCTCCAGCCATAGATTCTTTGGATGTATCGTCTTTTCATACATTCTCTTGAACAGTTCAGTCCTCAGGTCCTTTATCCAGTTGCTGTTCAGATTCATACTCCGGAATTGCCTCAAGGCTTCAATATCAATCACAGCGGCAACCATTGTATTATTTGATGACGCCTGATATGAAATTATTTCACCCCTGTAGTCAACTATGTGAGAGTTTCCACCTCCAACATTAAAAGGGTGCTGTATTTTAGGATGAACATATACAGGACCCACATTAGGGCAAAGCATGTAGACGGAATTGAACTCCGCGTGCCCTCTATTCTGAACCATCCAGCTACCACCTCCCGGATATCCGGACCCTGTCATAGGCATTGCTTCACTAGGTCTGTAAACAACTTCAGCTCCGTTGAATGCCAATGCACGCACAGCTTCAGGATACTCACCGTCACTACAGCATATAGTCCCAATATTTCCTATGTCATCCGTTCTGAGAACAGGATAAAAAGCGTCGATATCGTCCCCGAAAAGCTCGACCCACCGGTCATAAACATCATGAGGCGTACATGATCTTTCCCTGCACCAGATATGATTTTTTGCGGCCTTGTGAATGACCTTTCCTTTTGGATCGATTATGAACATGGTGTTGAAGTAGCGATCTTCGATAACTTCCGGCCAACGGGCCTTACACTGTACAATTACATATGTGTCATATTCTTTGGCCAAAGTGCCAAGCCTCTCGGATTCTTCTCCGGGAATATCAATAAACATCTCTTTGGTTGCGACCTTATGAGGGATATCAAAAACTTCATCGGTAAAACCTGTGAGAGCCCCTTCAGATAGTGCCACAATTCTGACTGGCAAATTGATATTGCAGATCTCTACTGCTGCCCTCATGCAATCCTCTATGTTATCAAGATTCCTTTTTATTTGGCTCCTTTCGCTCACACCATGGACAACCGTTGAGAGGCCTATGGCCTGATAAGGCGCGATCGGTTTTCTTTTCTTTTTTACAGTCATTTGTATCACCCAAATAAAGCATCTTCAATGATTTGTATTTCCGCCATCAATTCTCTTCATCTACGAGTTTGTCGAACTTTGCCCGACAGACTTCTGATAATTTTTAGTTTATATTAAGTTATTAATGAATAACCGGACCTAATATACCAAGCTGGGAAGCCATAACGCAAGAGATGGAAACACCATAACAAGGATCATAACCAGGACCAATATAGCCATATAAGGAGGCGCCGAACGCCAGACGTCACTGGTACTTACATCCGGAGGAGAAAGTGCCTTGGTCAGGATTAACGCCCAACCAAAAGGTGGTGTTAGATAGGCTATCACCATGTTGAGGAGAAAAACCATGGCAAACCATATGGGGTTGAATCCCAGTTTAAGGGCAATGGGGAAAAATATAGGAGCGCAGATCACGATTATGGCCCAGTCATCCATGAACATACCGAGCACAAGAAGCATTATCTGCATCCCTATAAGAATGACCCATGGGCCGACGTGCATTCCCGTCACAAGATTAATTACTAATGACCGGGCCCCTACACTGGTAAAAAACACGCGTAAAAAGTTGGCCGCAATCATCAACCATATAACCATACCTGTGACCTTGATTGTTTCCAGACATGAATCCTTTATCATTGCCCAACTAATGGTACGATTTAATACACAACACAGCAAGGCACCGGCAGCGCCCACACCGGCTGCCTCTGTTGGAGTGGCAATACCACCAAAAATGGCCACAAGCATTCCAACAACCAGAAATACCGGAAGAATTATACCTCCCAGGGATATCCACCTCATCTTCCATGTCACCTCTTCAACTAAAGGGGGGGCAAGTTCGGGATTTAAATAACACTTTACCAGGATGTAAATTACGAACCCGAATGAGGCAATGAAACCGGGGATTATCCCTGCCATGAAAAGCTTACCTACGGGTAAACGTGTAATGTAAGCCATGACGATCATCATTACGCTGGGGGGAATGATAGGACCCAGGATTCCTCCAGCCATTACACTGCCAATGGCTAATGATTTATCATAGTTGCGTTTTCGCATTGCGGGTATCGCAACCATGCTCATGGTGATAATGCCTGGACCGAATCCGCCGCACATGGCAAGCGCAGTGGACACAGCCACCGATGCTACCGCCAGACTTCCCCTTATCCTCGTAAACCAATAGCTCAATGTCTGGAATAAACGGTCGGCTATTCCTGAAAAGATAAGCAGGTTAGCCATCATAACGAACATCGGGATAGCCAAAAGACCCATACTAGTTACCTGCGCAAAGGCGGTGCTCGCTAAAGTAAAGAGAGCCGTATATCCCTCCAGCCATAGCGCTAATCCAGCACTGATGCCGCCAATAGCGAAGAGTGCAGGTACTCCCAAAAACATGAGCGCCATCATGCCACCGAACAACAAAACCGTAATCAACTCGACACTCATAGATAAATTCCTAACTAAAAGCAGCTAGTGAATTAAGAAAAATACTTGCGAAGTGTTTTTTTTTACAAAAGGGCATCAAGCGCAAAGTGTTTCCATGAAACAGGGGATCTTTTTTAAACGGAACTGAATCCTTTAAAATCTCAAAAACCTCTGTGGTTTGAATTATTTAAGAAAATTAGCTGAAAAAAAATTCATATAAATCAGTTCGTGATATGTCAACAGCCTGAGGTAGGGCCCAGAGCACAAGAAACCCTCCCTTATTAACGGCAAATATCTAAATATGTTGCGATTATTGTAAATTTACTTCTTTTTATGTTTCACTATCATAGCAAGCCCTTGTATTAAAAATAGCAAAGAGGCCACTGGTACAAGCGTCTTTAAAGGGTAAACAGGAAATTGGATAAAAGTTCTTATTGACTCTTTACCATTAATAGACATTACCGCCATTCCATATCCCTGCAGGGTCAAGAGGCCTAAGAATATAAGGCCAGAGATTATGGTAAGCACATCACTAAGCCTTTTCATCCTTGAACCAAAACGTTCATAAAAGATCTCAACCCTTATATGCCGGCCATGCAACAGGGCATATGGGCCGGCAAAAAGCGACAGAACTCCAAAGAGTTGTGTTACCGTCAGCCATGCCCAGCGGGTGGGGTGGTCGAAAAAATATCTTGATATCACTTCAAAAGAGATAATTAACATTATAGGCAGGGCTAACAGGCTGACAGCCCTGCCCGTTTTTTCGGTTACCGTGCCTATGATCTTTGAAAAAAGTTTCACAGGTTTATCCTCTTCCTGAACTATTTACTTGATGCCCCTGAACTTTTTTATTGATTCAATTAATGCGGCGGACCCCGGGTCACTCTTTGCCGCCACAACCCAGAGTTTACGTGCCTCATTATAGGCCGCCTTCTCATACGCCTTGTCCATAACGCACTTTATGATTTTTCCGGATTTTACAATAGTCTCGGCCTTTCCTCCGAGCTCATCATATTTTTCATTGCACTTGTGGTAGTAATCTACTGCGGCTCCGGCTACTGCTTTTTTCAAATCGTTCGGTAACGATTTCCACGCATCCTTATTTACCAATATACTCTGAATATTATGGGTGCATAAACCCTCGTTAACAACCCAGTATTTGGCTGCCTTATACCACGCGAAACCGGTAATGGCGCTCATATCATAGTCAAGGGCTCCAATAGTCCCCAGTCTTATTGCCATCTCCATCTCACTTGCGGGAAGCATTTCCATAGGGGCCCAGCCAAGAGCCGCATGCCACTGCGCCATCCATCCTCCCATGTCGGCAAGTTTGATGCCCTTTATATCCTTCAGCGTATGTACCTCCTTGGTAGAAAGCATACAAGCCCGCCCAACATCGTGCATATCAAGCCAGTACAGATTATGCTTGGCATACGCTTTTCTGATTATATTAATGGCGCCGGTTTCAAAGAGCCACTTTCGCTGAAAGTTGGCTCCCTCAGTAACGGTCATATTAGGAAAATTCCATATTTCAGGCAGACTTCCAAAAACCACATCCCCTAATGGAACCACCATTGACCAGACACAACCACCGCCCTGCGCCATTTGAATCGCCCCTTTCGAGCAGGCAGGCAGCACTTCCGGAAGCGTTAATATCTCCGGTTCGGCGAATACCTCGAGCTTTATCCGCCCCTTGCTTCTCTCAGATACTCGTTGAGCAAAATACGCCAGCGTTTGCATGGATAAATCACCACGTCCCCAGGTAGAGCAGATCTTCCAATTGTACTCTGCGGCGTATGCGGTCGAAAAAACGGCGGGTATCATCAAGGCCGCCACTGCAATAACCATTACAAATGAACAAAATAAACCAAGTTTCCTGATTTTCATTGTTCTCCTCCTTGTTTTTTGATTTGTAAGATCCGTTCTACCAGATGATATTTAGGTAATACCTTAGATGAACTACTCCGCCGCAAGCAGCGGGGTATCATCAAAAGCATTGAACGCCC
>JBAPTR010000313.1:0-2480 GCA_049282265.1 Desulfatiglandaceae bacterium
TGTTTTTATTATCACCAGTGATGACGCAGAAACTATTTATAACGCCATGAGGTTGGCTAATGTGGGAGTGGAAAAAGGGGACGATGTCAGTGTCTTCATGCTTGGAAAGGGCGTCCTCTTCGAACAGCACCGATTTTCGCGTTGACGTAAAATTAAGATTTGAACAGGATTGATCCCTGCGCCCCATCGATAAGCGATATAAAAACAACCACTTACCCTACAGATCTTATTTGAACAACCAAAATAACCTTATACCATATGACGGTTTCACTGTACTTGTAGTGCTTTTTAAAACAACCAACACGACTGCTTTGACTGTTTTGTCTCAGTAAGCTTATGTCTAGATTAGCCTATAATAACAATAGGATGGATTTCAACCCGCTAAAGAAGCCTTATTCTATTCCTTTGCCATTAGAATGTTTTAATAATTTTGTTCTTGACATTTTAAACGTCATCGTATATAAGATTATCATGCGTGACGCAAACTTCTTCCTACACCCCGGGCATGAATGGCAGAGACGGTATGAGGCCATTCGCGCTTCCTTTGTAGATCGCCTCCCTGCAAAAGTCGTAGCCGATAAGTTTGGCTATTCTGCAGGGTATGTCCACCTGCTGAGGCATCAGTTCATCCATGAAAAAATCGACTTTGCCGAGCCGGTCCCGGAAGGCAAAGCTGCCAGGAGACGGGTTGACTCCAAGCTTCGTCAAAAGATATGTAACTGGAGAGAACGCCGCCTGTCTGCCGGTGAAATCACCCAACTCTTATCCGAAGAAGGTATTGAGATCTCTGTCCGCACTGTTGAACGGATATTGGCGGAAGAGGGATTCCCAAAACTCCCAAGACGAAGCCGACTCAAGCTCGGACTCACTGTTAAGGGTGCAGAAGTTCCTGCCATATCAGAGGCAATCACTGTTAGCGAACTTGAAGGCGGAAAGTTCGACTGTGATGCTGCCGGTGTCTTTCTTTTTGCTCCCTTCATTGAGAAACTGGACATCAAAAATATCGTCAGTGCTGCAGGATTGCCCGGATCCAAGGTTATCCCCGCCGCCAGCTATTTTCTCTCTTTTCTTGCCCTTAAGCTCATGGGGACTGAGCGTTATGCCCATGTGGGGGATCATGCATTCGATCCCGGCCTCGGTCTTTTTGCCGGATTGAATGCCCTACCCAAGTGTACGGCTCTGTCCACCTATTCCTATGGCTTGGACAGCGTACATCTTTTGGACCTGCAAAGGGCCTTTGTCAAACAGGCCTCCAAGCTGGGATTATACGATAACAGTATCATCAATCTTGACTTCCATACCGTGCCCCATTTTGGTGACGAATCCGTTCTGGAAGAACACTGGGCCGGGGCCAGAAGCAAGAGGATGAAGGGAGCTCTTACCCTTTTTGCCCAGGATGCCACCTCCAAGCTGATCCTCTACACAGCCGCTGATATCAAACGTGGTGAGGCAGATGATCAGGTCCTCAATTTTCTTTCCTTCTGGAGAAAGATCCATCGCGGTATGAAACCTACTTTCGTGTTTGATTCCAAATTTACGACCTATGCAAAGCTATCCGCTTTGAGTGCACAAGGAATCAAGTTTATTACTCTCAGGCGTCGAGGAAAGAATCTGGTAGACAACATGGAGGTTTTAGCTCCATGGAAACGTATCAACATCTCCCATGCCAAGAGAAAGTATCCCAATCCGCTGGTACATGAATCTTTCATAACCCTTCGGGGTTATGAGGAAAAATTGCGCCAGGTCATTGTCCGAGGCAATGGTCATGAAAAGCCCGCATTCCTCATCTCGAATGATTTTGAGGCCCCATTGGAACGCCTCGTTTCCGATTATGCCAGGCGCTGGCGTGTGGAAAATCTCATCTCCGAAGTGGTCAAGTTTTTCCACCTCAATGCCCTTTCTTCTCCTATCCTGATAAAGGTCCACTTTGATGTGGTAATGACCATGATAGCTGATACCCTGTACAATATGCTGGCACAAAAGCTCCGTGGTTTTGAAGATTGTGATGCACCAAAAATCTACCGAAATTTTGTCAACGCAAAGGCGAATATAAAAGTCAAGGCCGGGGAAGTCACCGTCACTTTCCCACGCAAGGCTCACAATCCGATCTTGCGGGCTGTGCCCTGGCAGAGGCTTCCAAACTCTTTGTCTTGGCTTGATGGCGTTAATCTCAATCTCAAATTTAGGTGATTCCTTGACTAAAAAATCTTATATCCCTGTGACGGTTAAATTAGCGCGAAAATCGGTGTTTAACGGATCCTTTCGATTATATCGCAGCTGAACACATTGTAAGCGACGAGTTGCTTGTGCAGCTTTATTCAGACTCATGCCCTTGGTACGCTGAAATTTCAAGCCCCAATCCTTTATTGTTAACTGGACCGCGAGGTTGTGGCAAGTCAATGGCTTTTAGGCGGATGAGTCTTAAAGCACTGCTTCACAAATCCATGGAAGAAATTAGTACAAGCCAGATTGCAGGCTTT
>JBAPTR010000314.1:0-3165 GCA_049282265.1 Desulfatiglandaceae bacterium
GTTGAGACATTTAAAAAGGGGGATTTCGATCTGATCCTCATGGATATCCAGATGCCGGAAATGGATGGATTCGAAGCCACCCGGGAAATAAGAAAACTTGAAACGGGTGATTCTCAACAATCGCCAATCGCCAATCATCAATCATCAATCCATAGCATCCCTATTATCGCCATGACGGCACACGCTATGACGGGGGACCGGGAAAAGTGCCTTGATGCGGGCATGGATGACTATGTGTCCAAACCGATCAAGCCGGAAACTCTTTTTAGTGTCATCGATAAAGTTGCCCGTAAATCGCAGAGTGAAAAGGAGCAAAAACGGCCACAGCCCTCACAAGGCTCAAAAACCTTTTCTCCAACGACTTTTGACCTGGCCGGTGCCATGGAGACAGTTTCAGGCAATGAAGATCTTTTCCGGGAAATCGCTGGTATGTTCATAGAAACCTGTCCTGATTATATAGCAAAGATCAAGGAAGGAGTTGCAGGAAGCGATGCCGGTATCCTTGAGAGAGAGGCCCACAGTCTGAAAGGTGCTGTAGGCAATTTTAGCGCTAAGGAAGCACACGAGGCGGCCTATCACCTCGAGAAGTTAGGAAAAGAAGGGAATATGGCAACAGCGAAGGAGGGGCTATCAAACCTTGAAAGAGCCCTCAACGAATTAGTTTCTGAGATGAAAACCGTTTTACAGGAAATGAAAAAATGAAGATTCTGATCGCTGAAGATGATCCCATATCCAGACGCATACTGGAAGCGAATTTACTTGAATGGGACTATGAGGTGATGGTTGCATCTGACGGCGCTGAAGCTTTGGAGATCATTCAACAACCCGAATCACCGAATCTCATCATTTCAGACTGGATGATGCCCCGGATGGACGGATTGGCCCTATGCCGGGAAATTCGCAACATGGAGAAATCCGAATATATCTACTTTATAATCCTAACAGCTAAGGGAGAGAAAAGAGATATCATCGAGGGGTTGGAAGCGGGAGCGGATGATTTTTTGACCAAGCCTTTTAACCAGGAAGAACTGAAGTATCGAACTCGGATAGGTGAAAGGATCATCAATTTAGAGCGCCGCATAATGGAATTGGCCAACACAGATGCATTGACCGGTTTGCTGAATCGTAGAGCCTTTATGGAAAGAATGGAGCAAGAGATTTCGCGGGCACAGCGGGAAAAGAACCCTCTTTCCCTTATATTGACCGATATCGATCATTTCAAAAGTGTCAATGACAGGCATGGCCATCAGGTTGGGGACCTCGTACTTCAGAGATTTACTGAGCGGTTGTCCGAATCTTCGAGGCCATATGATTTTGTGGGGAGATACGGGGGCGAGGAGTTTGTTGTGTGTTTGCCGGGCGCGGACATTTCTCAAACCGGGTCAGTCGCGGAAAGGATGCGCAGGAGGGTTGAGGAGATGAAGATCACCCTGCCCTATAGCTCACAATCCATCCGGATTACCGGTAGCTTTGGTGTGGCTTCTCTTCGCGCGGGATCCAAAGAAAGCGTGGATTTAATCACCGGGCGGGCGGATGATGTCATGTACAGGGCCAAGAGCGAGGGGAGAAATCGCGTGTGTGTGGAAAGTGAAGAGAAACATTGAGGATTGAATATTGAAAAATGAATATTGAAGGAACTGTGACATTGAAGATCGAAAATTGCAAATTGCAGAGGCGGAGCGAAGCGACATCCACAAATATTCAATAGTCAATATTCAATAGTCAATTGTCCGCGTTAGGAGAATTCTATGAACGAGGGAATTAACATCAAAGGAAAATCCGGAAGGCGCAAAAAGCTCGGGGAATGCCTGGTAGAGGCCGGGCTTATAGACGAAAAGACCTTAGCCAATGCCCTGGAAATACAGAGGGTCCAGAAAAAGAAAATCGGCCAGATCCTCATCGACATGGGCGTGGCCGATGACGGGATGATAGCCAAGGCCTTAGCCAGCCAGCTCAATATCTCCCTGCTCCGTCTTGATAAAATTCAGATTCCAGAGAAGATCATCTCTTTGGTGCCCCCCGAGCTTGCTGAAAACCATCTACTTATCCCCATCAAAGAAACGAAAAAAGGACTTCTTGTTGCAATGGCCAATCCGTTAGAATTCTATGCCTTAGATGACTTGCGTTTCGTTACCCGGATGGCCATAGAAATTGCAGTAGCCCCGGAAAAGGATATTCTTGAAGCCATTGAAAGGTACTATCCGAAGCGAGATTTGAAAAGGAGTTTGGATTCCGGACCGGGCGTTGATGAGGGGATAGAGATCGTCCAGCGAAAGGAGTTACAGGATGAGGACATCACGGATATCCAGGAACTATTGAACCTTACAGAGCGTCCTCCGGTGGTGCGGTTTACAAACACTATACTTGCCGATGCCATTAAGCTCAAGGCGAGTGATGTGCACATCGAACCTCAAAAGGCGTCAGTTATTATTCGCTACCGTATAGACGGCATCATGCGGGAGATAATGAAAACAGACAGGCAAATCCATGCGTCCCTTGTTTCCAGGATCAAGATAATATCCAATATGGACATTTCCATCCGGAGAAAACCACAGGATGGCAAGGCCCAAGTGAAATATGGAGGAATTACTTTTGATTTGAGGGTGTCCACCATACCGACCTCATATGGTGAGAAGGTAACCATACGCATCCTGAACCCTGCCACAGCGGGAATACGTCTTGAAGATTTAGGCTTTTCCCCTAAGGCCCTTGAAGATTTCGCCAATGCCTTAAGCATACCCCAGGGCATTATCCTTGTCACCGGACCTACCGGGAGCGGTAAGTCATCAACGCTTTATGCATGCCTCAACAGGCTCAACTCCCCAGAAGTTAATATCATAACCGTGGAAGACCCGGTTGAGTTTGACATCGATGGAATCAACCAGGTCCAGATAAACCCCTCAGCCGGCATTACTTTCGCCGCAGGACTCAGGTCCATCCTGCGGCAGGACCCGGATATCGTCATGGTTGGGGAGATAAGGGACAACGAGACCGCATCCACGGCCTGCCAGGCCGCCCAAACGGGCCACTTAGTGCTCTCAACCCTGCATACAAACGACGCCCCTTCTGCCGTGACAAGACTTCTGGATTTGGGAATAGAGGCATTTCTTATCTCATCTTCTCTTATCGCGGTAGTAGGACAGAGGCTCGTAAGAGGGATATGCC
>JBAPTR010000315.1:0-4736 GCA_049282265.1 Desulfatiglandaceae bacterium
GTTTTCAGTCTCCCAGGGGTGATCAAGGTGTGGGGCAGTCGAAGGAGGGATGATTTGAACCTATTGTGGAAAACCTCAAGCGCAGAGAGGTGTCAACCGGCAAAAAGAGTGGGGTAGGCCATTGCATCGGCAAAACATTCAGGACATGTATGGTGCTGTGGAGAATAACCGGGGTTTCGATGTTGTGGTTGTGGTCTCATCGAGCAGAGACCAGACTGACTTCTGGCAGCAGCGACTCAAAGAAACACGCGGCCTGGTTCTCGGGGACAGGACCCGGATCATCTCCGTGGAAGAGGACTGGCCTGGTGGGGCAGGGCAGTTATTGGGCACCCTTTACGCCTGGAACAAGGCTCGGGAGGTGTTGGATCTGGATGGTGTCCTCCAAGCCGGTGGGAAGGTGGCAATGTACCACACCGCAGGCAAAGGAACCCGGATGGCCCCTATTCCCGCTGCCGAGGCCAATAACAAGTCAGCGATCAAACTGCCGCGACTGATTAGGATAGCTGGACGCAAGACTTTCCTGACAGTCTTGGAAGCCGTGATCTTTCAGACGGGAATCTTCGCTGCTTCGCGACCGGGCAGGCTTTGTGTCTTTTGGGGTGACCAGGTTTTCATCCCTTCCAAGGCGCCCGATGTCAGCGGCGGGCATCACGCTGAAATCCTGGACATTCGCTCCGAGATACCATCCGACGAATCCACCTGGAAAAGGGACTGGCAGTGCTATGGGCTCGTGATTCCAGCTGAAGGCGGTGAAGTCCTCCAGAGAGAAAAACAGGATTGGGAAGAACTGCAGGCCCTGATCAATGAAGGGACCGTGAGGGCGGAAGCCTCGGGGAAAATCGTCCTTGGAAAGAGTTTGGGATGCTTCACAATAACCCAGGCCATGCTTGCCGGCCTGCTTGAGGAATTTGCGTCCGAGCTGGGAGAAAAGCAATGTAAACTGGATACGGATCCCCAACTTTGGATGCCCATGACATCCACTCGGAGCGATTTTGAAGTTCGGGGAGGGGATCCTGCTCACTGGCATCGAATAAACCGGTTCAAAGAGAGATTCCTCAGCGAAAACCCCGGTTCAAAGCTCTTTGGCGACAAGGACATCGGCGCGGGTACACTCTGGTGGGACTATGGGCAGGCGCGGCTGTACCACCAGAATCTCATCAAGTCGTTGGAAAATTCATTTGAGGGAGAATGCCTTCGCCAATTCTATAATCTCGAGGATTACTGGATCGAAAACTCCGATTCAGACGGTGCCGTGATTGAAAAATCCCTGGTGATCGATTCACACGTGAAAGGGAAAATCCGGAACTGTGTCTTGATGGGAGCCAGGGGTGATGGCCTCAATATCTCAGATTCCGTAGCTATTAATAGTCATCTCTCCCAGGTTGAAGCAAAGCAATCTCTGATCTACAATTGTACAGACCTGACTAACACTGAACTGACTTCGGGCACGGTAGTGGCCGATATCCTCCTGCCCGACCGGGCTCCAGTGAGGATGATGACCGGGTTTGACAGGGATGGAAAAGAGGATTGGGAAACGGTGCTTCCAGGAAATTCGTATTCATTCAAGACGCTGGCCGAATTGATATCACAACAGCTTGGGCGGTCCGGGCAATCATGATTCAAATGAAAGAACAGGACATTCTGCGCCGGGTTGCAGAGAATTTGAAGGGGAGCTTTATCAAACCCTCCATCAGCAATCTTGTAGAAGCTGTATGGGGAGGAAACCGCATCGAGGCGATGAAGGGCCTTCCCTTCACGGGAAAAAATATTGGTGAATCATGGGAGTGTTCGACCCACCCAAACCATCCGTCCATGGTTTCACTCGGCGATGGCTCCATAATTTCATTTGGCGAGCTTTTGGATTTTGTCGGCGAAGATGTGCTGGGTAGGGAAATATACCGGGAATTCGAGGGGCGGCTCCCCATACTGGTCAAATTTCTCGACGCCAGGGAGAACCTCTCCGTTCAGGTACATCCTTCGGATGAGAAAGCCGCGGAACTCGGTGAAACAGATACAGGAAAGACTGAAGCATGGTTGATATTGGGTGCCGGACCGGGATCGTTTCTGTATCTGGGTTTCAGGGATGATGTGAATCAAAAGGAATTTGAGAAAGACCTTTCGTCACCGAATACTAATATAGCCGAAAAATACCTGAATGCCATTTCTGTCAAGTCAGGAGAAATGTTTTTTGTCCCCGCGGGGACCATACACGCCATCGGAAAAGGCGTTTTTCTTGTTGAAATACAGCAATCTTCAGGAATTACCTATCGCGTGTGGGACTGGAATCGTGAACCCAAAAGGGGACTCCACATACCCCAGGCCATGAAATGCCTCCGTTTCGGGAAGACCGGAAGGGCTGACTTTGAGCCGACTTCCCGGAGAATCAGCAAGAAAGAAGAGCGGCTGATCGACAGCGAGTACTTTTCGGTAGATCGTCTGACGCTTGGAGAAAATGATGGTTTGGAAGCAGACACTGAGGGGAGATTTCAGGTCCTGACGTGCCTCGAAGGTGAAATTGACCTTGTCGCACAATCTTCCAACGAGACGATTTTCAAAGGTGAGTCGGTCCTGGTCCCGGCCTCCCTGGAACGCTATAAGATTCTTGCCAGGACATCTTCGATCCTGCTCAAATCCTTCCTACCCGCTCGAAAACCATAGAAAAACGCTTTTTGATCTCCGATGTGAACTCATCGAATCCATTCAATGTTAACAAGATGGACCACCTTTTTGAACTCTGGATTGCACGTAACAAGAATTCCGGAGTGCTCCAGGGCGCATGCTAAGGCAAAACAATCGGCGTATGAGATGGCATGCTCCGCTTTGAGTTCTGCTGCTCTATAAACAATAGACTCGGAGACCGGCAGAATTTTGAAGCCCAACTGATGAATTCGGCCTAATATCTCTATCTTCTTATTATGAAATCGCTGGATTCCCGCTTTCGCGGGAATGACGAAAACGCGTGCTTTCAGACTTCCAACGAAGTCATCTCTTCTGCCGAAGTCAACGAGCCGGGCATGAGGCTCTTTTTCGGACCCTTTCTCATAGTGCACTTGGCACAAGACACCGACATGGACGACTATTTGGGGTTTATGTCTCCAAACCCCACGCGCTTCTATGAATTCACGCTAAACCCCAAATAGTCGTCCATTCCCTCCGAAGTGTTTAGAAAGGGTCTGAAAAAGAGTTTCAGGTTCGGCTCAACTTTGTTGCTCATAGGCTGCCGCTTGCGGCATAAACCAGGTCTTTACGAGTCTGTCAAGTTTGATGCTGGAGACTGAGGTAAGAGAAGGGAGCAGTGCGCCGGTTCCGCTTGAACATGCTGATGACAACTGTAGTTGAAATAGGGGCCACTGAATTAACTGCGGGCTAACCCGGTATTGCAAAAGGGATGCGACGTCGAAGATGAAAGCGTAATTTGAGAAGGACGTAACCGAGCCCACTAAAGGTGCTGCACGCTATTCCCCATACATTTGAGTAATGGTATGTCTAAGTTCTCCTGCTTTTTCAGGAGAAAGTTCATCGACCCTTTGCCTGAGCCTTCGTTTACTGACCGTACGAATTTGATCTACCGCTATCTCCGCAGGCCTATTGGCACAGGTTATTTGTATTCTATGCCGCCATCTTGGGTGTAACTTTGTGGTCAATGGGCATACGACGACGGTATCCGAATATTTATTCATTTGATTTAGGCTGACGATTACAACAGGGCGGGTTTTATGGATTTCTCTACCGATTGTCGGATCCAAGGATGCGTAATAGATTTCGTATCGCTTAAAGATCGAAATTTTCTTCATCAAGGCCGTCCATCAAAGTGCTATCAAAACTATCCCAATTTTCTTTTTCCCTATCCATTTCCTTAAAGCCTTCTTCCCAGGAAAGTTTGCGGTCTGTGCTCCTTTTCAACAAAAGCCCATCCGACTTTTCCTCTATTATGACATTTTCTGAGAAACCGTACTTTTGGAGCAAAGTTTTTGGCAAACGGATGCCTTTGGAGTTCCCTATGGGAACAATTTTTATGGTCTTGACCTTTGAAATCAATTGCTTATCCATTTTGATGAACCTCCAAACGAAAAAGAATGTAATTACAATAGGTACATTATTTAGAAAAGTCAATAAAAAAGTAAGAAGGGAACGTTGTTCACAAAATATACAAACTGCGTTCTGAACGAAACTTTTGGGAGCATGGCAATATTGGAAATTACATGGTAAAGGCTAACTGAAAAGCAGGGCATTCAACGGACGGAATTTTTCGATTCTTTCAAAGTCCTGGTCTTTATGTAAAAGAAGGGCATGGTTCTCGATGGCAATCTGGGCAATGCAGCAATCTATGAGGTTGTTTATGGTGATACCCGGCTGACTTTTCGGCGAAACGATTGGACAATCTCACCTGTTCTGTCTTAAAGAACCTGTATCCAGAACGAGGTATCAACGATGATCATCCCCTGGTTCTCCTTAGCTCCTTGTGATCGTACCCATCATAGAATGAAATTGAACCGGCCAGCTCGGTCAGATCTTTACGCTTCTTGATGGTGACGAACAGCCTCAAGGCCTCATGGATCAGGTCTTTCTTGGTCCTCGCTTCGCTCAATGAAAATGCCTGATTCAGGAGATCATCGTCGATAATAATATTGGTTCTCATGATTAGCCCCCGAAGTGGTATGTGTATTGAATACACATGGCACATCTCGCAGGCGTATTGTCAATAAGAACCCACTCTAAGGACTAAGGAGGACAGC
>JBAPTR010000316.1:0-2491 GCA_049282265.1 Desulfatiglandaceae bacterium
GGTTGAGGGCGTGAACCGCAGCCCATAAACTGGTTTTTCCGGGATACAACCCCACTAGGATCTTTTCCATTAAATCCTCCTCGTTCAGATACATTAGCAAATTAAATGCCAATTGGGCCATTGAGAAAAGGACGAAAAGTCTGATCAAAAATAAATCTGCTATCTGATTGATATTAAATTAAATATAAACGATCTAAGGGGGTACGCATCCAGCGAATATGGTATGGAAACGCCATTGAGCAGAAGAAAAAGGCGTGTTTTATTTCATACTGAAACATTTGCAGGGAAATTGACGGATATCATCGGATATTAAGGGGTTGAAAACGCCATGTGTTTGATGGGTGTTTCAATATGAAAAACTGGCAAATTCGCAAAAAACCTGCCGTCGGCCATATCCGACCATCTAGTTTTTGTTCAGCAAGCCGTATTTTTTCATTTTTCGCCATAACGTGGTGCGGGGAAGATTAAGTATCTTTGAACTTAAATTTTTATTATAACCCGTTTTGTCGAGAACTTTGGTGATATGTTGTCTTTCCACTTCTTCAAGGGCCATCAACCCTTCTCCTTCAAACGTATTGAACTCGAGTTTTTGGAGGTCCTGGGGCAAATCAAGGATACGAATGACGTCGCTTTCGGCAAGGGCTACGGATCGCTGGATGATATTTTCCAATTCTCGCACATTACCGGGAAAATTGTAACGCATAAGAATTTCGAGTGCATCGGATGAGATTCCCTTGATTTTTTTTTCAAAAGAAGGGCTGTATTTTTCGATAAAATAGGAAGCCAGCATCGGAATATCATCCGGTCTTTCACACAGACGCGGGAGTCTTAATGTGACCACATTCAAACGGTAAAACAGATCTTCACGAAAAGTTCCTTCGGCGGTCGCCTTCTTGATATCTTTGTTGCTGGCGGCAATGAGGCGAATATCCAGATTGATCGGTGAGGTTCCTCCCACGCGAAGTATCTTTTTCTCCTGAATAACATGCAGCACTTTTACCTGCATGGAAGGGGGCATTTCTCCGATTTCATCAAGAAAAAGCGATCCGCCGTCTGCGGATTCAATGAGACCGATCTTGGTAATCGACGCACCGGTAAAAGCGCCTTTTTCATGGCCGAAAAGTTCGTTGCAAATTAATTCTTCCGTGAATCCTCCGCAATTGAAAGAGATAAACGGGCGATTCTTTCTCGGACTCAATCGGTGAATCGATCTGGCGACAAGCTCTTTTCCGGTGCCACTCTCGCCTTGCAGCAAAATATTGCAATTTACGGGAGCAACTTTCTTGATCATGGAGAAGATCTCCTGCATCGCAGGGCTGTTACCGATAAAACCTTTTAATATGTTCTGTCCGTCGGCAGCTTGCCGAAGGCGCCGATTCTCATTTCGAAGCCCGATTTTTTCTCTTGCCCCTCTGCTAAGCAAACGGATTTCATCCAATTTGAACGGTTTGATCACATAATGATAGGCGCCTATCTTAATGGCGCTGATGGCCGAGTCGATGGATCCGTACCCTGTTATGACAATGACTTCGACATTGTCGTAACGCTTTTTAACTTGGGAAAGAACATTCATGCCGTCCGCGTCCGGAAGCTTTAAATCGAGAAATATGATATTAAACGGTTCCTGAACCATGCGTCCCCAAAAAGATTCACCGTCCTGAAACGCTTCCACTGCACAACCATCTTTTTTAAGCGCCTGTTCGAGTATGCGGCATACGGTTATTTCATCGTCAACAACGGCGATTCTAGGCTGCATGTTCCGCTTCCTTTTCGTCATTTTCGGCAGTCGGCAAATATATTGAAAACGTGGTTCCGATGTTTCTGTCACTTTTTACTTCGACATAGCCGCCGTGTGTCCGGATAATACCGTATACCAGGGAAAGCCCCAGACCCGTTCCTCTGCCGACGGGCTTGGTGGTATAAAACGGGTCGAATATATGTTTCATATCTTCGGGCTTTATGCCGACCCCGGTATCTGAAAAATCGATTCTTATATAGCCGTCCGGTCCGAGTCCGGTTCGGAGGGTAATGATGTTTTCTCCGGACAAATCTTTCATGGCCTGGATCGAATTCAACAGGATATTGATAAACGCTTGCTGCAGGTCCTGGCTTCTTCCTTTGATGGGAGGCAGATCTTTACTGTTTTCCCTTTTCAAGTAGATACCGGTCACCATAATCTGGTTCTTTATGAGTTTCATGGTACGATCCAAAACATCAGCAATACAACGTTCCAGCAACAAGGGGCGTTCGGTTCTCGAAAATTCCAGCAAATTTTTAACGACTTGACCGGCCCTGTCCGCCTGAGCGAGAATCTCCAACATCATTTCAGAAGCTTCCGCTGCCGTCATTTCCGTAAAGTCTTCCATTAAACTTTCTGCGGTCAGAGAAATATTGTTCAGGGGATTGTTCAGTTCATGGGCAATCCCTGAAGTCAAGGTGCCGATGGATGCCATCTTTCTCGATTGCAGCAATTGTTCCTGTTTTGTTTCCA
>JBAPTR010000317.1:0-1776 GCA_049282265.1 Desulfatiglandaceae bacterium
CGGTGAAGGAGACCACGTTTTGTGACATGTACGCCACCGCGTAATCGCCTCCCGCAGCGCACCGGTAAACCGCGATCGGTAACGAATCCAACAGGACCGATAGTTGTTCGTTGGCTGAGTGGAGTTCCTGCTCGGCAGCCTGTCGTTCCGCCAGCCTCGGGTCTTTATGATTATTGGACGTCTGATTCATTTGTCCGGAATCTCCCTCACCTTTATCAAAAGGTCTTTCGGCGTGTAAGGCTTGTGGATAAAGTCAGAACCGGCCTCTGTCAATTCTTTGTCTTTGATGATATCCATGGTATATCCACTCGCAAAGAGTATTTTTACCCCGGGGCTCACATTTCTGATCGCCTCACCGACTTCTTTACCGTTTTTCTTCGGCATGATCATATCAAGCATGACGATGCTGATCCGTTCCTTGCCCATCGATCATTCAATCTGGCGGGCATTCAAAAGCATGGTGCGCCTGCCGATGGTGGCAAAATCGTGCTCAACTTCATAGTTGTCAAAACTGGTCTTTTGGGGAAGGATGGTTTCCAGCAGTTCCCGCAGCTTGGGGATATCCCATTGTTTGTTGCCCAGGTCATAAATAAGCTGCCCCACGGTCTCCTCAGGCTTTACCTTGAAGAATTCATAAAAGGAACGGCTGACGGTGACCACCCTGAGGTCTTGATCCAGAACCAAAAGGGGTTCACGTATTGTCTCTACGATATCTTTGAATATCTGGTCTATCCGAGCCGTTACCATAGTGCTCTCCTCCCAACATCAAGCCTTGACTTTATTTTTTATGAACAAATGGGGCTTTTGAATCAATCAAGGATACTTGCATAATCTTATCGTTCCAGGGATTTTAACCATACCTCCGGCAGTCTCGAAAATCCAACCAACATCGTGTCGCCGGATTTCTTGGCATAGGGATAGCCTTAATCACTTCATTCCTATCGAACATCAACGAAAAATATCAAAACGATAATATCGCCATTCTAGCCCAATCTTCTAGTCCTATCGATTGCAAAATCCATACCGGAATCCCAGTTTTGGACAACGTTGTCCAAAGGCAGCCGTAAAACTCCATCTCGAAAGGAGGTGAACAAACCACTTAAGGCATAGAAGCAGGCGAACATAAAGTCGCCAATACCATTAACCACGGGGCCAGTCGGTCATTGAGATCGGCTGGCCCTTTTTGCGTTTTGGACCCAACCGAAACGCAGGAAAGGAGAAAAGATCATGAACAGAGAACTACTGGAAAAACCCTTTGAACCCGGCCAAATCAAGCAGCGGGTCGGAACGCTCGGAGAACTTTCTATTCTATTAGGATCGCGTGTCCACATCCTGAATTATTACGGATTACCAACGCCATACGCTGAACGGAAATGAACTGAAACGCATCCAAATGAACCCAAATGAAGGTTTTAGAGGCGGGAGGGATTCTACCCCGTTCTTTTTCGCCCTCCAACCGAATTAAAAAGCAGCGGAGGATTTAGCCCATGGCCAAGAACAAAAATCGTAATCTGGTAAAGAGGAATAATGTCTGGTATTTCCGCATGCGGAAAGGAAAACAGGTCATCAGGAAGACCCTATCCACATCCATTACAGAGGCAAGAAGGCTGCGGGATGACCTTTTGAAGGAGATGGCCGTAGACGATATGAGGAAAGTGGACGATGACCCTCTATTCGGGGAGTTGGCGGAGCAGTGGTATAGGATAAGGTCACGGCAGATAAAATATTCCACCATGAGGGATTATCAAAGTGCCATGAACCTTTATATCCTGCCAC
>JBAPTR010000318.1:0-32801 GCA_049282265.1 Desulfatiglandaceae bacterium
GTGCGAGGCCATGCAGGACGGTGTGGTTATTACCATCAGGGAAGAAGAAAAATTCATTGAGGGTGAAGGCCGGACGGCCGTCATACTTATCTCGGATAATGGGCCGGGAATTCCCAAGCGTATTCGGCAAAAAATCTTCGAACCGTTTTTCACTACCAGAGAAGAAGGCAGCGGCCTTGGTCTTAGTATTGTTGCCAGGATCATTGAGGAGCACGGAGGAAGCGTTACCGTCGACTCAGAGGAAGAGAAAGGGGCATCTTTTATTATTATGCTCCCCATAACATCCCGAAAGGAGTCTCTTGATGAGCACGATCCTGATCATTGATGACGACGATCAGTTACGCAGGAGTTTTGAAAAACTCCTTCTGGGAGAGGGGCACCAGGTAAAAACCGCCGCTTCCGGAGAATCAGGCCTCAAGTTGATCTCAGCCGACCTCCCTGATCTGGTCATCCTTGATATGCGCCTCCCGGGCATGAACGGCTTGGAGACCTTCAAGGCGATCCACCAGATCGAGCCCAAGCTTCCCGTGATTATCATGACCGCATACGGCACGACGGAAACGGCCATCGAGGCCACCAAGCTGGGGGCCTTTGATTATATCCTGAAACCCTTTGAAATCCCCGGCATGCTGCTTACAATAAAGGAGGCCCTCAAAGCAGGTCGTTTTATGCGTTCGCCTGTGGACATGGATGTTCCACCCGATCGGGCATCACGGGATGCCATTATCGGCAGGAGCAGGCCCATGCAGGAAGTCTACAAGGCCATCGGCCGCGTCGCCTCCACCGATGCCACTGTTCTGATTCGGGGAGAATCCGGTACAGGCAAGGAACTGGTGGCCAGGGCCATCTACCAGCACAGCAAGCGATCCAACATGCCCTTTCTGGTGATCAACTGCGTGGCCATCCCTGAGACCCTTCTTGAAAGCGAGTTGTTCGGGTTCGAAAAAGGTGCCTTTACCGGGGCATCACATCGCCGTGTGGGAAAAATAGAGCAGGCCAACAGGGGCACGATTTTCCTGGATGAAATAGGAGACATGCCTCTCGGTATCCAGGCAAAAATCCTGCGTCTGCTTCAGGAAAGGAGCATAGAGCGGCTTGGAGGTCGCGAAACCATCCCTGTGGATGTGAGGATCATCGCCGCCACAAACCGGGACCTGGAAGCGGCACTTGCCAAAGGCCGGTTTCGCGAGGACCTTTACTACCGCCTCAAGGTGGTCACCCTGGGACTGCCATCGCTGCGCGATCGCATAGAAGACATTCCTCTTCTTGCGGATTACCTCCTGGCACTGTTCACCCGCGACGCAAGATCCAATAACCCCGGTATCACCAAAGAGGCCAAGGCCGCGCTTGCACGCTATTCCTGGCCCGGCAACGTCCGTGAGCTGGCCAACAACCTTCAAAAAATATTGATCTTCAACCGCGGCGCGCCCATATCCAGCGAAGATATCATCAGTGCCCTCAGCGGGAAACCGGGGGAGAAGCCAGGGGCCGGTGAAACAAACGACCAGACCCTGCAAAAATGGGCACGCCAGGTCCTGGCCGGCAAATCCGAAGAGCACCTTTTCGACGCCTGCATGGACCGGTTTGCAGGCATCCTCGTGGCCGAGGCCCTGAATCTGACCGATGGAAACAGATCCCGCGCGGCCAGGCTCCTCGGTCTTTCCCGTCCTACCCTGCACGCCAAGATAGAAAAATACCACCTCAAACTTGAGACCTCCGTCACAGAGGAATAGGACGTCTTCACGTCCCTCAAGCCATTGCACTGTATTTCTTTACACAATGTAAAGAAAGCCGACATCTTCCCTTTAAACATACAAATCTGCATCTCACCTGCTTTTCATGTCTTTTCTAACAGTTATCCAGGCATGGCATCCCCGGGAAATATGGCACGAGCTTTGCTCTTTTGATCAATCAGGTCGTCTAGTCCCTTGTTGATTTCTTTGTGAACTCTGTCCTGCTCCCAGGGCGAAAGGCATGGAAGGCGGTCGCAGTTTTTCCGCCTGTAAGGAGGATCGAGATGAAAAAGATAAGCAAAATCATGGTTGCCGTAGATTTCTCCCGGTACTCGAAAAAGGTCCTGGAGTATGCCGGAGTTATGGCAGAACGTATGAAAAGCGAACTGGTTATAGTCAATGTCATTAACAACAGGGACATCGAGGCCATGCAAAGGGCGGCGCAGATGACCAAAAGCTTCTCTGTCGAGGGATGGGTGAAAACGCAAAAAGAGGAGCGTTTGGAACTCCTGCAACAGTTAATTCAAGAGACATCTCTTGGGCATCTTCCCATCAAAATACTTTTCCGGACGGGAGTGCCATTCAAGGAATTAATGAAAGCGGTAGAGGAAGAAAGACCTGATCTCCTGGCGATGGGACCCAAAGGCCGCACGGATCTCCCGGATATCCGATTGGGCTCAACCGCGGAAAAGGCATTTGGGCGCTGTCCTGTGCCGATAGTCAGCGTGCGGGAACAGGGTGAATAAAAGGCCCTTTCAGGAGAATAATTACAAGGAAAACGGGGAATGGTTCCTCATGAAAATGAGAACTCTCCGGGCCATTTTTCAACATAGCGCCAAAAAAGAAAGGATCAAAGCCATGAAAAAAACAGATGTCTTGGTTATTGGTGGAAGCGCAGCAGGTATTGTCGCGGCTACGACGGTACCCATAAACAGGTTGTCAAACTGATCGTCGCTCGCGAGTCCGGCATTCTCCTTGGCGGGGAAGTCATAGGGGGTGCCAGCACGGGAGAATTGATAAATCTTATTGGCTTTGCCATTCAAAACAGGATGAGTGTGATTTCCATCTTGACTGCCCAGATCGGAACCCATCCGCTTCTTACCGGGCCGCCTACGGCGTATCCCTTGATCAAGGCAGCCGAGATCGCAGCGAAAAAAAGGAGAGACGTGAACTGAAGTCTGAGGGCTATACGAACAAGATAATCAAAATGAAGGCGATCAGAAACGAGGAATACATGGATAGATCCAAGGAAAGAATGAATTACCTCCCCGGAACATACGCAAAAGCCAGACCGGGAGCAACGGAGATGGCTGAGACGTATATACGGGAGTGGGAGCAGGCACGATTCAAGAAAAAAAAAGCTGCTCTTGAAGAAAAACGCCCCTTCACCATTTGCCTTTCCCGAAAGATAGGCGTTGGCGCTTTGGAAATTGCGGATCTCCTGGGGAAAAAGATAGGCTTCCGTGTGGTGGATCGCCAAATTGTGGAACATATTGCCGCCCATGCGGACTTGAGGGGAAAAACGGTTGAGCTGTTTGATGAGAAGTATCCTGGGAAGGTGAAAGAATTCCTGGCCCTTGCCTTCGGGGAAAAGGCATTTATCAGGAGCGACTATAGCCGGCATCTCTTTGAGACTTTGTTTTCTCTGGCAGGGCTTGGCCCCAGCATTATCGTGGGCCGAGGCGCACACCTCCTGTTGCCGCGTGAGAGGACATCGGCCGTAAGAATTATCTGTTCCAAGGAGTATCGTGTTCAACGAGTGGCACGCATACTAGATGCAGACGTAGAAAGGGCAAGGAAAAAGCTGGCACAAATCGACAAGGAGCAGCGGGACTTTTTCAAAAAAGCTTATAACAAGAAGGACGCATCACCGTATGAGTTCGATATCGTTGTCAACTGTGATTTCCTCAAGAACCCAGCGTCTGTTGCCCAAATCATCGCAAAGGCATTTGAAGAAAAATTCGAAACTATCCGTAGTGACAAGAGATGATCACATAACCGGTGGGAAGGAGGGATATTATCATGGCAAGCAATTTCAGGGTCCTCATTCATAGAAACGACGACAATCTTCACTTGAAACTGGTCGGAGACTTTGATGGAACCTCGGCATATGAGCTCCTGGATTACATAAGAAAGCATTACCCGAAATTCTCGACAATTTTTATCCATACGGATTGTCTGAAAAGGCTAATCCCTTTCGGTGTAAGTGTGTTCAATAGCCACCTGGGGGGCCTGGACAAAAAGCGAATGCGCCTGGTTTTTACCGGTGAAAATGCCGCTCAGTTTTCAGAATAGAATCAGAGGAGAAACACAGGATCCGGAGAATGACATGGATGGAAAAGATGATACCGCTCACCTCGTCAGGATATTGGTTTAATAGAGAGGAGAGAACAGATGCTAGTCATGGACTGGATGAGCAAGCCGGCTATTACAGTGGATCAAAACAACTCCTTGATCGATGCGATGGAGGTGTTGAAACAAAACAATATTATGATGGTGCCCGTGATGAAACGTGATGAGTTGGTTGGAATCGTCTCGGACAGGGACCTTAAGAAATCATTCGCTTCCAGCGTCACTCCCCTGGCGGTACATGAGCTTTTTTACCTCATGGCCAAGATAAAGATGAAAGACATCATGAGCAGAAACCCCATAACAGTCCCTTTTGATTACACCATAGAAGAAACAGCCGAAGTGCTTCTGAAGCACAAAATTTCAGGGGTCCCTGTCCTGGACGAGAAAAGGGAGCTTGTCGGAGTCATAACCCAGAGGGATATCTTCAAGGCCCTCATATCGCTTACAGGTGTCGGAAAACGGGGCATCCAGTTCGCCTTTTTGCTGGAAGACCGCCCTGGATCTATTAAGGACGTTGCAGATATTATTAGAGAATACGGTGGAAGGATAGTCAGCATCTTGAGCAGGTATGACCAGGCACCTGAAGGGCACCGCTTTGCCTATATTCGCATCTACGGAATTGATGGCAACAACCTGCCCCCGCTAAAGATAGCCCTTAAAGAAGCAGCGACCGTCCGATACATGGTGGACCACAACGGAGACAACAGGGAGATCTACCGAGAAAGGGAGAACAGCAATGGCAAGAGCACAAAACAATAGAATATTGATCGTCCTTGACGGCTCGAAGCGTGCTTTCGAGGGTGTGACTTATATCAGCAATATTCCATCTCTTCAAGAGATGGAAGTCGTGTTTTTGCATATCTTCTGCAGGGTGCCGCAGACCTATCTGGATTTTGAAAGCCAACCTTTATACGCCCAGGAAGTAAGGGATCTTCGCGGATGGGCAATACAGGAGAAAGGCGATCTTCGTGACTATATGGAGAAGGCAAAACAATGTCTTGTAAAGGCAGGTTTTTCTAACGATGCGGTTCACATAGATATAAGGGAAATGGAGGCAGGCATCACCAGGGACATCATTGAAGAGGCCAAACATGGGAGATATGCCGCCGTAGTGGCCGGACGAAGGGGAGTCAGCAGGCTGAGCAGTATTCTCCTGGGAAACGTTGCCTTCAAGCTTCTTGAGAGGCTATCTTTCGTCCCGCTGGCCCTGGTCGGCATAAACCCGCAACCAGGCAAGATCCTCATAGGAATAGACGGATCGGAAAGCTGCCTGAAGGGCGTGGATACAGTCTCAAGTTATTTTCGAGACAACTCTCTAGACGTAATGCTGTTGCACGTTGTCAGGAGTGAAGATCCCGTGGTCATCAAAGAGGCCGGCGAAAGGATTGAGCCGGTATTTGAAGATGCGAGGAGGCGTCTGGTTAAGAGCGGCTTTGAATCGAGCAAAATTGCACCCAAAATAATATCGGACGTCGAAAGTCGTGCAGGCGCCATTGTTGAAGAAGCCCAGGCCGGAGGCTATGGAACCATTATTGTCGGCAGGCGCGGATTCTCGCGTGTCCATGATTTTTTCATGGGCCGGGTGAGCAACAAGGTTGTTCAACTTGCCGTTGAACAGGCGGTGTGGGTAGTGGGCTAGAGTTTGAAAATGCTCAAAGACAAGAAATATATATCCATCCCATTTGACGATAAAAAGCTGATGGAAAGGAACAGACCCTTGTCCATCCTGCATAATATGAGCGATTTTTTGTCCTCATCCATGGATAGACGGGAACTCTTGAACGGTGCATTGGCCAGAGTACTGGAGGATTTCGGCCTGGAAGCTGGAAGGATCTATCTCATGGAAGAAGATGACAGGCATCTCTTTCTTGCAGCACATTCAGGAATCGAGACCTCCGGGCTTGAAAGAATGAGCTTGGATGAAGGATTCTCAGGCAAGGCCGCACGCACGAAATCTTTCATCGCCCAGTATGTATCCGACCTGGAAGATAAGGCCAGGTCAGCACTGCTCAAGAGCAGGGGTTTCAAGATCGTCATTTGCGTACCATTGATAACCATGGACAGAGTTGGAGGAGTCATGAACCTGGCATCAGGACGGTCCATCGAACTCGACCAGGGCAAGATTGACCTTCTCACCCAGGTAGGCAGCCAGATAGCGGTGGCCACCGAAAATGCTCGCCTTTACAACGATCTCCAGGAAAAACTCCAACACCTGGATGAAAAGAAAGAGACAATCAAATTTTTCGCCTATTCCATCGCCCATGACCTGAAGAGCCCGGCCATCGGGATACACGGCTTTTCCAGACTCCTCAAGAAGAAGTGCAGTCAAAATCTTAATGAGAAGGGAGAAACATATTGCAATGAAATCATGAGGTTGTCGGAACATATGGTTGCTCTGATCGAGGAAATGAACAGCTATATTGCCACAAAGGAGGTGCAGCCCCATTTTGAGCTTGTTCGGTTGAAGGAAATTACGGCTGCAATCAAATTTGAGTTCGCGGTTCGCTTGAAAGCACGCCGCATGGCGTTTTCTGTACCGGATTCAGACGCTCAAATGATTGCCGACAAAGCATCACTCCTCAGGGCGTTCAGGAACCTCGTGGACAACGCCCTGAAGTATGGCGGGGACAACATGGGAAAAATCAGGCTCGACTACTCCCGGGATGAGGCGTTTCACATCCTCTCGGTAAGCGATGACGGAATAGGGATTGAACCGGAAGACAGAGAAAAAATTTTTGACGCCTTTCAGAGAAATCACACATCCCAAGGGACAATGGGCTCGGGGCTGGGGCTTGCCATCGTAAAAGAAATAGCTAAGAAACACGGTGGTACTGCCTGGGCTGAGAGTGCTCCCGGGAAAGGATCAGCCTTTTTCATAACAATTCCAAGGAATTTAAGCCTGACGCAGATATCGGGCAAAAGGGGGCGTTTTGAAATTGGCTCAGGAGGAATAGCATGAGTCTCTATAACCTGGACAAGATCTTTAAAGCCGAATCCATTGCGATCATCGGTGCCAGCAATAAACCGGCGACGATCGGAAACGTATTGGCCGACAATCTATTCAGTCCTCTCTTCAAAGGAAGGATCTTCCCGGTGAACCCCGGACATGATTCCATTCTGGGGCATAAAAGCTACCCTTCCATAAAGGACATTCCTCAGTCCGTGGACCTCGCGGTCATTGCGACACCCATAAATTCTACACCCGCAATCGTTCGGGAATGCGTTGAGAGGGGTGTGGGAGGGGCTATCATCATCTCGGCCGGCGGAAAAGAAATCGGCCAAGAGGGCAGAAAGATAGAGGCAAGGATAAAAGAGGAGGCCCAAAAAGGCGGACTCCGCATCATCGGCCCCAACTGTATGGGCATCATGTGTGCCGAAACCGGTTTGAACGCCACCTTTGCAGCCCAACAGCCCATTTCCGGAAGATTGGCCTTTATATCCCAGAGTGGTGCCATCTGCTCCGCTGTCCTCGATCTCTCTTTGCAGGAAAACATCGGTTTACGCTACTTTGTAAGCACGGGGTCCATGCTCGATGTGGATTTCGGAGATTTGATCAACTACCTGGGTAATGATCCCGGTGTCGGCAGTATTATTCTCTACATGGAAAACATTACCAACCCCCGGAAATTTATGAGTGCAGCACGAGCGGTATCACGAATAAAGCCCATCGTGGTGTTGAAGTCGGGGAAAACAAAGGCGGGTGCAAGTGCAGCTTCTTCCCATACCGGTGCCCTTGCGGGTGAAGACACCGTCTATAATGCGGCCTTCAAGCGTGCAGGCATCGTTCGTGTGGATACCATTGAGGAGTTGTTTGACTGTGCGGAATTAATGGCTAAACAGCCCCTGCCTTCCGGGAAGGGGCTGGCAATACTGACAAACGGTGGAGGACCGGGTGTAATGGCAGCTGACGCAGCGGCGTCCTATGGCATTGATCCTGTTATCCTTGAAAAGGATACCTTTGAAAAACTGGACAAATTTCTTCCTTCTGTCTGGAGCAGGGGAAACCCCATCGACATAATAGGTGACGCTACCCTCGACCGCTGGCAACAGGCCGTGGAGGTTTGTATTCATTCCAGGGAAATCGATGGCCTGGTCATCATCTATGTCCCCCAGGCCCTGAGTGAAGCCACTGCCGTTGCCGGGACAATTGCAGATATGCTCAGAGACAGGAGACATCCTTCTGTTTTTGCAGTCTGGATAGGGGGAAGAGATGCGCAACAAGGTCGGGAAATCCTGAATGAGGCTGGAGTCCCCACATATGACACGCCGGAAAGAGCTGTTTCAGCATTCAGATATATGTCTGCTTATGCCCGTAACCTTGAGATGTCATGGGAAATACCCGTGAAGCTGAAAAATACACTCGGATTCCATAGAGACGAGGCCGGAAAAATCATTAAGGGGTCCTTGGAGAAAGATAGATCTTTGCTTTCGGAAATAGAATCCAAAGCCATCTTGAAGGCTTACGGGATCCCTGTAACAGCCACCGAACCGGCGAAAACTGGTGATGAAGCCGTCCGTATCGCCAGGGAGATGGGCTACCCCGTGGTAATGAAAATCCTCTCCCCCGATATCGTTCATAAGACCGATGCCGGTGGCGTCCAGCTCAATCTCAAGTCCGACCGGGATGTAGGAGAAGGCTTTGAGAGGGTTGTAAAGAATGCCCGAGACTATGACCCCAAGGCTGAAATCAGGGGAGTCACGATCCAGCCCATGCTCAGTAAGCCGGATTATGAGCTTATACTGGGCAGCAAGCAGGATCCCTTTTTCGGGCCTGTTATCCTCTTCGGCATGGGAGGGATCATGGCGGAAGTCCTGCGAGACAGCGCCATTGCCCTTCCTCCCCTGAACCGGCTGCTGGCAAAACGGCTTATGCAAGAGACAAAGGTGTACAGCATACTCAAAGGCTATCGGAACAGGCCCGGAGCCAATATGGAGCTTCTCGAAGAAATCCTGATTCGTCTTTCACAACTGGTCATTGACTTTCCGGAAATTGCGGAATTGGATATCAACCCTCTAATCATAGCGGAAAATCAGTGCATAGCCGTGGACGCGCGCGTCATTGTCAAGCCCGCGTTGGTTCTCTCTCCTGAACATCTGGTCATAAGTCCATACCCTGAACAGTATGAGATAAGGACGACTGCTTCGGGCGGAGTCGATATCTTTGTCAGGCCTATCAAACCGGAAGATGCACCTCTCCTGGTGGACCTGTTTAACAGCCTTTCACGCCAAAGCATCTACTACCGTTTTTTCGGCCCTATGAAAAGACTGCCTCCGGATATGCTGGCACGTTTTACCCAGATAGATTATGATCGGGATATGGCACTTGTGGCGCTCGCTGTCGAGGATGGGAAGATGATGGGAAAAATGCTGGGAGTGTCCCGCCTCATGGGTGATCCTGATGGGAAAAAGGCCGAGTTTTCCGTGGTCGTCAGCGACCCATGGCAAGGAAAAGGTATTGGGGCCGCACTCATGGAAAAGCTCCTAGCCATCGCAAAGGAACGCGGCGTGGAATACCTGTGGGGAGTGGTGCTGGCGGAAAACACCCAGATGCTCGCCTTGGGAAAAAGCCTCGGGTTTTCAATCTCCAGGGCGGGCCTGTCTTATCAGTACAAATTGGAAATAGACCTGAAATCCATATCCCACGAGATGTAGGGATCCGACATTGCTGCAGGGGATGCCTTGGAACAAGTTCTTCTTATATCCGTTATGACATTGGGATTTACCTTTGCCTTCATAAACGGTTTTCATGACGGGGGAAATGTGATTGCCACCATCGTGTCGTCCCGTTCCATGTCCCCGCGCAAGGCGCTCCTCATCGCCTGTATGACGGAGACACAGCCTACATGTTCAAAATGCGTGAAATCTACCGCCGCCATTTTCAAATCGCCGAGAGCATCAGGCAGTCCAACAACATCCTGCTGGATATTATCCTCAAGATGGTGTGAAATGCAGTCCCAGCAGATTTTTTACTTACCCCCCTATTCCGCTTTGTCATCTCTGTTTAGATAATTATCCCTGACTTCTCTTAAAAAAGTAATAAAACCATCAACATGCTTCTTCAATACCCTATAAATCACAGCATCTTCGATCCTGTCATAACTGTGCACCAAAATGTTCCTTGTGCCTGCCATGGGGACCAAAAAAGATATACAGCCACAATAGGAGGAGCATCACTTACAATCTCCTTCAGGTATGTCTCCAATCGTACTACTACAGTGGTTGCCGATTCGTCCGTTTAGTTCTCCTAATTACCCTCATGAATGATTTTCTGTAACATCTCAATAAATCCGGGGCAATGATTTTGAATTGGTTTTAGCTCAGCAGGGGCTTCTCCACCACGAAGGACACGAAGGAACACGAAGTCTTTGTTTTTGTTGAAATTATTCGTTGGCTTCGTGATCTTCGTGGTAAGACAATCATAACAAAATATTCATAAGCAATTCTGAATCACAGCTCATCTCCGTGGCTTTTGAGAAGTCATCAAATATGTATCCAATGATATCCATTCAAGGGAGCAGGTCAAGGTGAAATTGGGGAATAGCGGATACAAGAATGGATAAGGATACTTTTGTCCTGACCAATTGCTTACTTGTTACCTGTTACCATTGCACTTCAGGGGTAAAATCATCCTCTGACGGTGGAAGATCAATCGAGGGATGTATTTCCGTGATACAGGGTCACACCGTAAGGGAGTTTGTCCAGGGTAAATCCGTAGGGCTTCGTAATCATGGGGTCATCATAAACGGTTCGAAGCAGATCATCCCGGACACTCGGATGGGCAATCCTCGCAATGGCCACGGCCTTGTTTCCAACGCTCAGCCCCCTCAAATCGGCAATTCCATATTCCGTGATAACGACGACACCGTCATAGGCTGAAGCCGTGAGGCTCACGCCTGCCGGATGCCGTTCGACAATCTTTGAACCGCCTTTGTTCGTGATGCTTTCCATGGCGATAATGGGGGTGCCGATCTTGGGATCATTAATGGCGCGAATAAAATCCGGTTGCCCTCCCACCCCGCTATAATATCTCCTGGGATCGATAAAATCGGCCCAGACATTTCCAAAGAGGTCCACACCGATGGCGGTGTTCACCGAAATGAACGGGGCGTTCTTGCGGATGGTCTCTGCCGCATTTGTATAGGAAGAAGGCCGCATCTGGACCGAGGCCCTCATATGGACAAAATCATAGAGTTCCCTGGAACCCATGACCAGGCTGGTTGTGCTGTACCCCATATTGGCGCGCTTCCTGCGGTTGGTTACGATCCCCAGGTTTTGCAGGACCATCAGGCCATCCCCGTAGAGTTCGGTCTGAACGCCAAGGTGCTTGTAGCCTGAGTCCCTGATCGTCCCGACTACGGCATCCGGTATTTTCCCGATCCCGACCTGCAGGGTAATGCCATCGTTGATGGAATGCTCTGTGACCAATTCCCCGATCCTTTTTTCAGCAGGAGCCAGATTTCCGAAGTCGGGTGCTTTGAATGCATAGACCGGCTTAACCCCTTCTTGGATCAAGTAATCAATGGACGATGCATCAACGACACTTTGCCCCAGGGTGAAGGGCATGGAGGGATCCAGCTCCGCAATGACGATTTTAGCATAGTCAATGGCAGTATGGAGGGCCTCAACTGAGAGCCCAAGGCTGTATTCACCGGTGTGCGGGCTTTGGGATACCTTCATGAGCACCACATCCGGTTCATATCTCATACCCGAACCGATCAATGTGTCCAGGTTGGCAAGGGTACAGGGCAGGTAGTAGGCGCGGCCCTCATTGGCGGCTTTTCGGACGGACTCAGCTGAAAATATGGAATAGGCCATGACCCTGTCCTGAAGACCGGGCTTGACATAGGGAACCGGCCCCTGGAGGAGGAGATGGACCATCTTCAGAAAAGGCAGTTTAGGATTTCCAGCCTCGACTGCATCGGTCAGGGCTTCAAGGGATGCGGTCGGGGTTGCTGAATTTGATCCCACATAACAGGTAATGGTATCCCGCCCCTGGAACCTTGACGCCATTATCTCCCCAATTTCATACCGGTCTATCACTTTTGGTTCAGATTTCATTTAGTTCCTCCGGGGTTATTCCAAATCGTCTACCAAGTCATCATACATCTGCCTCGGATTTTCTGGTCCAGTCTTTCATGAGTGGGTCCAATATTTCAAGGGAAAAAGCCGGAAGTGCGCTTAGAGGCGAAAATAAACCCAATTGCCGAAATCTGTTTTCCTTGAGCTAAGGGACCTCTTTACACTTTGTAAAGAAGACGGACACGTCCCTCTCGTTTCATACCAGCCGAGTCCTTTTCCGTATGGCAACATAATATTCGTAATTTCAACTAGATATACCTCATGAACCAATGTTTATGTTCGTGGCATAAGCCTTGCTTTATAGGAATGGCAGAACAAGGCGGATGCATTTTCTAGACTCTTCGGACATGCTGCGTTCGAGACGAACTGAGAAATAGTGGAAGAAAGCTTAATAAATAGGAGGTGTTACGATGTTAGTCAAAAACTGGATGAATAAAGCTGTCTTCACCGCCACTGTTGAAGATTCTATGGCGGATGCCACCAGGCTGATGAAAGAAAACCACGTGGAAATGCTGCCTGTCATGAAGGGAAAGGAGCTTGTGGGGATAATCACCGACAGGGACCTCAAGAGGGCATCGGCTTCCGATGCCACGACCCTAGAAGTTCATGAACTCCTTTACCTTCTTTCGGAGTTGAAAATCAAGAACATCATGAGCAAGAACCCGATCACGATACCCTTTGATTTCACGGTGGAAGAAGCGGCCGAGGTCCTCCTGCACAACAAGGTCTCCGGCGCCCCGGTAATCGATCACGAAGGTAGAATCGTCGGGACAATCGACAAAGAGGCATTGTTCAAGGTCTTGATCTCCCTGACCGGGGTAGAAAAACGAGGCATCGAATTCGCCTTCCAGTTGGAAGACCGCCCCGGCTCCATAAAAGAAGTGGCGGATGTCATACGGAAATACGGCGGCCGCATGGCGAGCATCCTGACCACCTATGAGGGAGTGCCGAAGGGATACCGCAAGGTCTACATACGCATGTACAATGTGGACAGGCCGAGACTGCCGGAGCTCAAGCAGGAGTTAACCCAGGCTGCCGCGATGCTCTACATGGTGGACCACCGAACCAATCAGCGGGAGATTTACTAAAGGCAAACGCAGACGATAAAAGGAGTTTCAACGATGACGGACCATACGAAACAAAAGATACTGGTGGCCCTGGACGGATCGGATCGGGCCTTTGAGGCGATAAGGTACATCAGCGGCCTTCCGCCCTTTCAACAAATGCATTTGGTCCTGTTTACCATCCTCGACAAGATCCCTGAGATCTACTGGGACTTGGGCCAAGGGGATATGTACAGCCATAGGATCAAGGAGGCCCAGGCATGGCAGGCCACGAAACAGCAGGAGATCGAGGCATACATGAAGAATGCCCAAATGAATCTGCTTAAATTTGGGTTTTCAGAGGACGCCGTCTCCGTGAAGATTCAGGAGAGGAAAATAGGGGCTACCAGGGATATCATCAAGGAGGCAAAGCGCGGCTATTCGGCGGTAGTGATCGGCAGAAAAGGGCACAGCAAGATCAAGGGGCTCATTTTCGGGAGTGTCGCTACCAAGCTGTTGGCGAGTCTGGACTTTGTCCCCCTATTGGTGGTCGGAAGGTTCCCCGCGTCCAAAAAGGTGCTGGTGGCCATGGACGGTTCGGATGCTTCGATTCGCACCGTGGACTATCTGGGTGAGACCCTGCGCAACTGCGATTGTGATGTGACCCTGATCCACGTGATTCGAGGCGAGGAAAAGGATTTTATGGAAAAGGCCAAGAAGAGAATCACTCCCGTTTTTTCTATGGCCACGAGCCATCTGGAAAGCTGGGGGTTCGGCCCGAGCCATATCAGTACCAAGATCATTACCGGTGCGGTGAGCAGGGCCGGATCGATAGTACGGGAAGCAGAGGAGGGTGGCTATGGCACTATCGCAGTAGGCAGGAGGGGGATATCCCAGGTGCGTGAATTCGCTTTTGGCAGAGTCAGCAATAAGGTTGTCCAGTTGGCCGGGAAACAGGTGGTCTGGGTGGTGAATTGATGCCTGAGTCGGGATCAGATGAACAGGGAATGACCATGAAGCACCAATATACGATCCTGATAGCGGATCGAAATCCCCATGTCAGGGCATTTCTAAAGCGCGAGATGACAGCCGAAGGGTATCAGATCCGATTGGCCAATACCGGCCGCGAGGTATTGCAAGGGGTCTTTGGGCATGATCCCCTTCACCTCCTCATCATAGACCCTGACCTGCCGGATGTGGAAGAACCGGAGATCTTGAAAAAACTGGAGAGCCGGATACCCGCATTGCCCATCATTGTCCACAGTTTTACCCTTGACTATGCAAGACATTCTGACGTGTTGGATGCCCTGGTCTTTGTAGAAAAGGGGGGAAAGAGCATTGAGAGGCTAAAAAGCCTGGCCGCCGAAATGCTGCAAAAGGACAATCCGCGACACCTTGAAACTCCTGAAGAAAAAAAGCTGCCGCAAGGGGAAAATCTGCATGAAGCGAGATAGAGCAACAGGCAGCCACTATTACCGTTTGTTGACCAGAAAGATGGTCTTGATTATCGCCTTTGTCTCCCTGACCCCCATGTTTCTGGTGAGCGGCATCATCCTGTACCAGTTTCATGTCTCCTACCGGGAAAAGGTATACGACCACCTGGGAGAGCTGGTCCAGAAACACACGCAGAATATTGACAGCTTTCTGAAAGAGAAACTGGCTGACATCCGTTTCCTGGTTGACACTTTCGGGTTTGAAGATTTGAGTGATGAGTCCTTCCTCAGGGACAGGCTGGAGACCTTGCAGAGAGACTATGGCCCTGTCTTTGTAGACCTGGGGGTCGTGAATGCCCAGGGCCTTCAGGTGGCCTATGCAGGTCCATTCAAGCTTGAAAAGGCCCTCTATTATGAGGCGGATTGGTTCAAAAAGGCCATGAAGACACGCTATTTCATCAGCGATGTTTTTTTGGGACTCAGGGGACTTCCTCATTTCATCGTGGCCGTACGGGAAAACTGGAACGGTGACCCATGGATCCTGAGGGCCACCATTGATTTTGTGGCCTTTAACAACCTTGTAGAAAACATCCACGTGGGCAGGACGGGTTTTGCCTTCATCTTCAATGCCAAAGGAGAGCCACAGACAAAACCATTCCTGGATATCATGCCGGACAAAAAAACCTATATGCATTTTTTGAAACAAGGCGAGCCCGCAAAAAACGCGATCAATGTTGTTGAAGCCCGGGATGATTCCGGAAAGAAGAAGATTTATGTCTCCACCTTTCTGAAAGATGGGGACTGGATGATGATATTCCAGCAGGATTCCTCCGATGCCTTCTCGGACCTCAGAAAGGCCATGGGTGTCACTGTCATGATTCTCCTGCTGGGTGTTTTCGGGATCGTGACAACAGCCCTGGTCCTTTCAAAGAGGATGGTCAACCGGATTGCCAGAGCAGACCGGGAAAAAGAACAGATGAACGAGCAGATCGTCCAGACCGGCAAGCTTGCCTCCGTGGGAGAGCTGGCAGCGGGCATTGCCCATGAAATCAACAATCCCGTAGCCATTATGGTGGAAGAAGCCGGCTGGATAGGAGACCTCCTGGAAGAGGAGGAATTCCGGAAGAGTGCGAATCTGGATGAGTTTGCAAGGGCACTGACGCAGATCCGGACCCAAGGGAAGCGTTGCAAGCAAATCACCCACAAACTCCTGAGCTTTGCAAGAAAAACAGATCCAAGGGTCCAGGACGTCCAGGTCAACGATCTTATTGCGGAACTGGTCGAACTCTCGGAACAGAGGGCAAAATATGCAAAGGTGACCATCAACAGTCACCTGAAAGAAGGCCTTCCTCCTTTAAAGGCATCCCCATCCGAATTACAGCAGGTCCTGCTCAATTTGATACACAACAGCCTGGATGCCATGGAAAAGACAGGCGGTATTCTGAATATCGGCACCCGGTTGGAAGGGACCAAATTCATCATTGAAGTGTCTGATAACGGGCCTGGAATCCCCGAGGTCAATCTCGAGAGGATATTTGACCCCTTTTTTACCACCAAACCTGTTGGGAAAGGGACCGGCCTGGGGTTGTCCATCTGCTACGGGATCATCAGAAAAATGGGCGGAGAGATCAAAGTCATGAGTACCGCGGAAAAGGGTACGACTTTCTTCATAACGCTCCCGGCCAGGAGTGGCGCTGGTGAATCTCCTCATGCCTCCGATATGAAACCCTCCTCCGGAGCCGGAACATGAACGATAAAGAGAACCATTTGGCGGAGCCCATAAGACTCCTCCTCGTGGATGATGAGAAAGGCTTCGTGGACATTATTTCCAAAAGGATGTCCAGGAGAAACATCGAGGTAACAAAGGCCTTGAACGGCACCGAGGGCATCCGAGCACTTCGTGGACAGGACTTCGATGTGGCCGTTCTTGATCTCAAAATGGAGGATATGGACGGTATTGAGGTCCTGAAGATATTCAAGAGAATAGTCCCTGAAATGCCGGTCATCATGTTGACCGGCCATGGCTCGGAGCAGGCCGCAAGGGAGGGTATTCAGTTCGGCGCTTTTGATTATCTTACAAAACCATGCGAACTCGAAGACCTTATCCACAAGATTCATGAGGCCATTGGTATTGGGAGGTGATGGGTATGGATGCATTCAAGGTCCTTTTTGTGGACGATGAGAGGGATTTCCTGGAGACATTGATGAAACGAATGAAAAAGCGCGGCGTGGATGCTTCAGGGGTAAATAGCGGCGAGGAGGCACTGGCGTGGCTGGATGAAAGCCCGCCGGACGTGGTGGTCCTGGACGTCAAGATGCCCGGGATGGATGGTATTGAGATTTTGAGGGAAATAAAGAAGCGCCGTCCCCTCATTGAGGTCATCATGCTCACCGGCCACGCCAATGTAGAGGTGGCCATAGAGGGTATGGAACTGGGCGCCTTTGATTACCTCATGAAACCCATGGCTATCGATGAGCTGTTCTACAAACTCCAGGACGCATACAAGAAGAAATCCGTACATGAACAGAAAATAAGGAAAAAGGGGGGGGTATTGTGAAAAAAAGGGCCCAATTTTTTCAAATCTTGATGGCGGCATCAACCGCCCACGCCAGATGGGAGTATGAGACGTCCATGAACATCATCAGGAGCAAAAAGAGGCTCCTGGTTCTCGGGCTGCTGTGTTTACCCTGTGTGCTCTTTGCCGTGGCCTTTGCCTCGGACCAGCTTCCCGGAATTCTTGGAGGCCATAAGGCATACAGTCCGGCCTTCTCCACATCGGGACTGCTTTGGGTGTCCACCGTGATAGGCCTGATGGCCGGGCTCATCACCGGGTGTATCGGCGCAGGGGGAGGTTTTATCATAACCCCTGCCCTTATGAGCGTGGGCGTCAAGGGCATCCTGTCGGTGGGTACGGACCTCTTCCATATCTTTGCCAAGGCCATTATGGGCGCCACCATACACAAAAAACTGGGCAATATCTCCGCAGGGTTGGCCATTGCGTTTCTTGTGGGTTCCCTCGCAGGGGTGAGTTGCGGGGGTGTGCTCAACCGGGCTATCTACGAGATCAGTCCCGTGCTCAGCGATTTCTTTATCACACTGATTTACGTGTTTCTATTGGGTTTTCTAGGCATCTATGCGCTTCTCGATTTCCTGAAAAACCGCAAAGCCGGGGCAGAAGTGGGTGCCCATACGGGAGAAAGCCCCAATGGAATAGAGGCCGCAAGCGGCAAAAAAGGCCTTCCCGCAAGATTGCAGTCCATCAACTTCCCGCCCTCCATAACATTTGACAGGGACCTGGTGCCCGGGGGCAAGAAAATCTCCACCTGGTTTGTCGCCATCTGCGGTTTTTTTGTGGGAATGGTAGCTGCCATTATGGGTGTCGGCGGAGGATTTCTCACCTTCCCCATGTTCGTCTATGTCCTTGGCGTTTCTTCATTTACCACGGTCGGTACGGACATCTTCCAGATTATTTTTACGGCAGGATATGCCTCCATAGGCCAATATGCCTTCTATGGCTTTATCTTCTATTCGTTGGCCATGGGCCTGCTTGTGGGTTCCCTCATCGGTATCCAGATAGGGGCGCTGGTAACGAAAGTCGTCAAAGGCATATACATTCGCGGTTTCTATGCTACGGCTATCCTGGCCGGTTTTCTGAACCGTCTCTTTGCTTTGCCCGGGAAACTGGGAGAAATGCATATCATCAGTATCTCCAGGCCACTCTCCCATGCCCTGGATCAGATTGGAATGTGGGTCTTCTTTATCGTCATCGGTATCTTCGCCGTCTGGGTGATTTCCACATTCTTCAAAAACATAAGACGACTCAGGGAGGTATAAACCATGTTGATTCGAGATAAAAAACACTTTACCATAGGACTCATCATGTTGATCGTATTTGCAATAGTATTAATCGTGATGTCCCTTCCCATTTTTGGGGGTAAAAACGCCTTTGAGTCGGCGGACAATCTCTACAACTCCATTGCCAAGGGATCGAGCTATAAGATACCGCAGCTTGAAAAACAGGCCAAAGGGTTCAAAGAGACAGTCATAGATTGCGCCATTGATTTAGAGGGTATTCCCAACATGGATCTTGCGAGAAAAATGGCCGCCATGGCGGGGATTCAATTCTCCCAGTCAGAGGGCAAGTTCAAGCTGAAAGGTGACCTGGGCAGGATAGCCATGGCCGCGCTCAAGGACTCCGACCTCATGTATTATGACAAGGAAACCCAGGTTTCCAATAAATATGCACATCCCGGCAAGGAAGTCCTTTTCGTGTGGTGGAAGTTACTGAATGGAACGAAAGATGCCCTTAAACGAAAAACGTTGGTCAGCCAGGCCTCTTTCCTGGATGAGGTGGTGAAAAAAGGCATAGAGGTGGGTTACAATTTCTATGGCATTGCACCTGAAAAGGCATCCTCCAAGGTGGGCACCCTGGTCTTTTCTCTTGTATTCTATGTCCTTTACACCATCTGGTGGGGGTTTTCCATATTCTTCCTCTTTGAGGGTTTTGGCCTCACCATGGAAGCCGGCAAGAAGGAAGAGATGTAGCGCGACCTCTAAACCTGTTAATATCTTATAAGTACATTTACGTTCAAAACGAGCAGAAGATTTCTGTTGTGATCGCATTAAATGTCAAATTCCAAAACCCAAATGTCGAATCAATGTCAAATATCAAATGACCAAATTGAGGAGAAGTTCACAGCATCCTGAGTTGCTCCGTCACCTGTTGCTGCAACAGGCAGGTGGCCGTGAGATGTTTTGTCATTGAGGCATTTGGATTTCACTTGAGATTTGAGCTTTGACATTTGTCATTTCCGGTTTATCCGGGTTAAGATCTATGAAAATTGACAACTGGATCAAGAACTTTTTTCATAAAGGCGCCCCGGGGAAAAGGCTCTCTCCCGATGATATAGAATCCCTCCGGACGGCCTTCAAGGCCCGTTACCACAATTTCAAACTCCTCCTGAACGCCAACAACAAGGCCCTCGAGCTCATGACCGAGCTGGAAGAGGCCTTGCGGGGTTCCTCGCCGTTTGGCATGGGCTTTGTCAGGGCACGTACCACCGCGATCTCCACCAATGTCTTTCAGATCATCAAGCACCTGAATGAACTGGCCCCTCACAAATATGAAGCCCTGCCCGAGCGCTTCAAGGAGATCCAGGCAAGAATAAGCCCATTTCTGAAGGCGAATGAGGTTCTGAAAGAAGGCCCTCTCGTCGTCTCCCTGAGGGATTGCGGAAAAGCCATGGCCGACCAGGTAGGGTCAAAGGCCGCAAACCTTGGAGAGATTGGCAGGGGGCTTCACCTGCCCATCCCGAACGGATTTGTTGTCACTGCCACAGGCTACCGGCGGTTTCTGGAACACAACGACCTGAGATCCGAGATCCGGAGGCGTATCCAGTCCGCGGGCGCGGAGAGTATGGAGGAACTCTACACCCTCAGCGCCTCCATTCAGCGACTGATTATCCGGGCATCGGTCCCCTCCGGGCTGGAAGGAGAAATCCGGAAGCACTATGGTCTGCTTGAGCAGAAGGAAGGTAAAGGCGTGCGTGTGGCCATGCGGAGCAGCGCCCTGGCTGAAGATATGCCGGGCCTCTCCTTTGCAGGTCAATATCGCTCGGAACTCAATGTGAGCGGTGAAAGCATCTTAGAGGCCTACAAGGAAATCGTCGCCAGCAAGTACAGCCTTCAGGCCATGGCATACCGGCTTAACCGCGGCATACGCGAGGAAGACGTGGCCATGTGCGTCGCGTGTATGACCATGGTGGATGCGGCAGCAGGCGGGGTGATGTATTCCGGAAATCCGGGAGATATCAGGGATCATTCCATCCTGATCAGCTCGGTCTGGGGGCTTCCAAAGGCAGTGGTTGACGGGACCACGCCCTCGGATCTTTTCATCATTTCCAGGGACGAGTCCATGAAGATCCTGCGGAAAGACATCGCCGGAAAAAAACAGAAGTTTGTGTGTTACCCCCGGGAAGGTATCTGCCGAATGGATACGACCGGTAATGAGGCGATCGCGGCCTCTCTGAGCGACGTCCAGGCAATGGAACTTGCCCGTATTGCATTACGCCTTGAAGCGTGTTACGGAACGCCACAGGACGTGGAATGGGCCGTAGAGGCGGACGGCTCTATTATTATCCTACAATGCCGGCCCCTGCAACACATGGAAACCGGAAAGAAAGAGGGAAAAACAGCTGCATGGGAAAAAGAGTCTGTTCCCGTGATCTTGAAGGGAGGAGTCACCGCAAGTGCCGGTGTGGCAGCCGGCCCCGTCTTCCTGCTAAGAAAGAATATGGATGTGCTTCAATTCCCTGACGGTGCCGTCCTGGTTGCCGCCCAGGCCCTTCCGGGATGGGCACCCCTCCTGAGTCGTGCCGCGGCGGTGGTCACAGAGCAGGGAGGGATTACCGGTCATCTCGCTACGGTGGCAAGGGAGTTCGGGGTCCCTGCCCTTTTCGGCCTCAAGGATGCCATGACCGTGCTCAAAAACGGGGACATGGTGACAATAGACGCAGACAACGTGAGGGTCTGCGAAGGACAAATCGCTGCATTGCTGGAAAGCCGGGAAGCCCCGCTCAACATCATGAAAGGCAGTCCTGTCCATGAGTCCCTGAAAGGTGCAGCCCAACATATCATCCCCTTGCACCTCCTCGATCCGGACGCTCCCGAATTCAATCCCGGGCATTGCGGGACGTTGCATGACATCACCCGCTTTTGCCACGAAAAATCGGTTATTGAGATGTTCCGCTTCGGCAAAGACCATCGCTTTCCCGAGCGGTCCAGCAAACAGCTCTACTGTGATGTTCCCATGCAGTTCTGGGTCATCAACCTGGACGACGGTTTCAAGGAGGAGGTCATCGACCGGTGGATTCTTCTTGACAATATCTCCTCTGTTCCCATGCTCTCTCTCTGGCAGGGGATGGTTGCCGTCCCCTGGAAAGGCCCGCCGCCGGTAGATTCCAAGGGGTTTATGTCCGTGCTCTTTGAGGCTACCGCGAACCCGGCATTGGATCCATCCACGGGCACTTCCTACGGCATGCGCAATTACTTCATGATTTCAAGGAACTTCTGCAGCCTTCAATCCAGATTCGGTTTCCATTTTTCAACTGTGGAAGCCATTGTTGGAGAAAGGGCTATCGAAAACTACATCAGCTTCCAGTTCAAGGGTGGCGCGGCAAACCTGGAGAGGAGGATCGCCAGGGCGCATTTTGTGTCGGAGATTCTCGATCAATATGATTTCCATACACAGATTCGGGAGGACGCCGCATTTGCCAGGCTGGAAGGATATGAGCAGTCCTTCATGGAGGAACGCCTTCGCGTCCTGGGTTACCTCATCATTCACACCCGACAACTGGACATGATCATGGCAAATGGCGACGCCATGAACCACCAGCGACGGAAAATCCTGAAAGACCTTCGCGAAATGGTTGCCCCTAAGAATCCGGGTCCGGAGGGCACGGCTTTGGGCTGACCCCTTTTTCCCTTTTCCCACACTGGATGCGACAAAACTGGGGCCTGCGATTATCCCGGTCCTCTTGGTAAAAGCCTCAATCCGTGCCTTTTCCAGTGCCTCATAGATCTGGGCCGAGCAAGAATACTTGATGTAGTCGTAAGAAGTCCCTCCATGGACCTTTTACGAAGTCATCATTCCTGAAGCATTTACTTCTTACTTTATCAAGAACTGTGCAGAGCGGCCGGATAAGGGTGTTGGGGTCAACGTTTTGAAAAGAATAGGTTTTCAGGAAACACAAAATGCCTTCATTGAGGGCGGTCAGCAAAACGCCTGTCCGTTTTCTTTACAGGTTGTAAAAAGTTTACCTCACGACTCAGATCTTGTCTCTTCAGAGCGGAAGCTCCCTGAACAAGACCGCCCTTGCTTTTTTCCCTGCAACGGCCGGCCTGCAGTCCGTGAATGAAACGGTGACACATTCCGCCCCTCATGCATTGAAGAGGAAAGGCGCGATGATGGAACCCTCATGAGAGCGTTAGACGCTTACGGCTGTAACAGGATTTTTCAGTGGTAGCGATTGGAAGAGGAGGGCCGGTGGGTACATCAGAGAAGTTCAACCAAATGCAGATTACAAATCAGGATCCAGACCAAAGCGGATCCACTTGAATCGTTCTTGAACCGTTTCGGATATATGGCTACCCACCCTTGCCATGAAGAGGTTTTCAGGCCGCAACATGACATTGGGTTCATTGGTCTGGTAAATCCTGAACCCTTCCCGGCTGAATATATTAATGAGCATATTCCGGTACCCCATGGCCGACAGGCTCTTGCCGTCGATGTCCCATGTCCATGAATATCCCACCATATATAAAATACGTTCATCACTCAAGGGATGATTCACCAGTAGGCTGAGAATATGTTTGGACAGTCCGAGGGACCGCCAGGGGATGCTCACCTCTATGGCTGCCACTTCCATCATCACCCGCTCTCCCACCCCGTTCCAGCGTTCTTCAGGTAGTGGATATTCCAATATTCCCAGGCCTATGATCCTCCGGTCCGGCCCAATGGCCAGGGTCACATTGACATCCGGAATTGAGGCAACCTTTATCAGAGTTTTTTTGTCCGATACGATGGGTCTGTAACGGGCATACCCCGGCATGCTCTTGTTGAATGAAAGTCCGGCAATTTCATCGGGGGATAAGAAGGAGCGAATGGTCACCTTTTTCCCCTGAATGGAGAGCTCCAGTTTCTTGCGGTTCCGGTTTGGCATTTCCATCGGGGTTATCAGAAATCCCCCCACTCTTCATGGAGATCTTTTATCATTATCTGGCAGTCGTGATATTTCCCCATTTGATCACAGACGAAGTCCTTTAACACGCCTCCCTTTGAGAAATGCAGTTTCTGAACGGCTTCAATGGCAAGATCCTCGAATCCCACCACAAAATCAGCACGCATCTTTTTGAGTCCCAGGTCCATGGCCCTCTTGATCAGGTCGAATACCATCCAGGTTCCCAGCCTTTTGCCCCTGAAGGGCTCTCCCACCATAATCCTGAGTATCCCCACATGTTTTCTTCCACCAGCGGACCGCCACAGGAGACTGGCATGCGCCACGATCTCTTCCTCACAAACAGCAGTGATACAAAAGGCATTGCCTCTTTCCTGGTTATCGATCCATTGCTCGATCACCTCCGGTTTGCAGGGGTCCTCTTTTAAAAACCACCGGTCTTTCGGGGGTAGCTTCCGATAAAAAGACACCAGTTTCTCCAGGACCGAACGATCGACGGGCCTCAGCACTACCTCTTTCCCATCAGTTAACACCACTTCTTTCGGATATCTTTCGTAGATCATGGCTCATCCTTTCTTGTGTTCCTTCATTGCATGGACAGTCAGGATTCATAGGGACACATGGACATCCCGTTTGACTCATGCAATCATTGAAACAAAATTTGCAGGACTTTACAAGCAACCTTCGTGACAGCTCACTCAATGAGGAAAACATTTGCCCGGATATCTGGAGCATGCTACCATGCACACATTCAGCATACCCGTACTGAATGCAACTGCAGTAAGTGACTTGATTGATACTCCTTTCTCAGAGGCAGACGGCAGGTGGGTTAGCGAGAATACACGAATCGAATGAATTTCAGGAGAAACCAAGAGGAGACAGGATGCTTCGAAAAATAGTGGTCAGCCCTTACCAGACAAACTGCTACGTACTCGGGTGGGAGAAAACGGGTGATGGCCTGGTCATCGATCCGGGCGATGAGGTGTTCCGCATTGTCAAGGAAATCTCAAAAAACGGTCTCAAAATAAAATACATCCTCATCACACATGGCCATGTGGACCACATCGGCGGCGCCGCGGAACTCAAGCGGATTACGCAGGCCCCGGTCTGGATCCACGCCCTGGACGCTTCGGGGCTCGATTTTCAACCGGACGGTTATCTTGACGAGGGTCAGGAAATTCAAGTGGGTGGCTATTCCCTCAAGGTCATCCACACGCCGGGGCACTCCCCGGGAGGAGTCTGCTTTCACACAGCGGGAGCTGTTTTCACAGGCGACACTCTCTTTGCCGGCTCAATCGGGAGGACGGATTTCCCAGGTGGAAATCATTCCGCACTCCTGGAAGGGGTCCTCAAGAAGATATTCCCACTGGGCGATGATCTGCGCATCTACCCGGGTCATGGACCGGCCAGCAGCATCGGCCATGAACGGATGACCAATCCGTTTTTCCGGACCCGATAGATCACCTGAGATCCTGTCTCCCTGCTTCCGGACAGAAACCGGACGCCCTATCCTGTGCCATAGATTTCCTTCACCATTTCAAAAAACCAGGGTGGCCTCTGGAACAGAACATAGATAAGGAAAATCCCGATGATCGGGACAGGAATCACCACATCTACGATTCCCATTAAAATTAGAAAGATAAGGCACTTACTCTTTATACCCATACAAGGCTTTCCCCTTCTCATGATGAAATAGTCACGACTCCCCGGCCTAGCCCGGGGCTTATCCTGAAATCCTGTTGATGTCCCTGATCCGCTCCAGGATCGGCGGATGTGAATAGTTCAAGAAAACGTAAAAGGGATGGGGCTGAAGATTTGACAGGTTGTGAACCGACAGTTTTTTCAGTGCCATGGCAAATGCCCGCGGATTCCGTGTCGTTTCAACAGCAAAGCGATCCGCCTCTCTCTCATTTCTTCTGGACCACATTTTCAAGAAAAGACCCATCACAAATTCCAGGGGGGAATAGAGGATCGCAAAGAACACCAGTCCCGCATAAACGGATCGCGGCCCAACATAAAAGGCATCAAAAAGGCCTTGGGAGGAGATGAAAAGAGAGAGTATGTAAAACATAACTCCGGTTTGTACAATCCCAAGGATGAGGGTCTTGAGGACATGCTTCTTCTTGAAGTGTCCGGTTTCGTGAGCCAGGACTGCTACCAGTTCCGGAACGGCATGTTGCTCGATCAGGGTATCAAAAAGGACGATGCGCCTGTGTTTTCCGAATCCGGTGAAGAAGGCGTTGGACTTGCCGGAACGTTTTGAGCCGTCCATGACGTAAATATTCTCAACGGGAAAATCAATGGATCGGGCATAAGAAAGGATCGCCGATCTGAGCTCACCCGGCTCAAGGGGTGTGAACTTGTTGAAGAGGGGCATGATCCAGGTGGGAGCAACAAAAGTGACCCCGAGCATAAAGAGCGTTACGGCAAACCAGCAATAGATCCATGCATGCTCACCGGCGAATTGAAAAAAGGCCAGGATGCCGGCGATAAGAGGCACGCCGAGCACAACCCCAAGGAACGTTGCTTTCAACATATCCATGAAGAAAACCCGCCGGCTGGTCCTGTTGAATCCGAATCGCTCCTCAATGACAAACGTTCCGTATAATTTGAAAGGCAGAGACAGCAACCCTTTGACCACTGCCAGGGTTCCTATGAAGAGTAGACCCGTCAGGATCGGTCCCTGTTCTAAAGAACGCATCCAACCATCGAGAAACGGGAACCCCCGCCCGAACCAGAATGCCAGGAAAACAGCGAGGCTGAAGCCGGAGGTCAGCCAGCCGAAACGTGTATTCGTCCTGAGATATTTCTGGGACTTGCCATACCCTTCTTCGTCGAAGACATCCTGGAAACCAGACGGAAGATCCTCGTGAAGTGCTCTCAAATTCAACACATCTGCGAAGATGTGGAGGAAAACTTCTGCAAGGATGGCAGGCAATATAATCAGAGCGAAAACATTCATGGGTGGCGTCCTCTTGCGGAAAATCAGGCGATCATTTCAAAGAGGACACATGGTACGCTGGTGGAAAAAGAAAGTAAAGGTCAGGGACCCGAAAGCCCGGCTTTCGTTATCCCGGACCCGAGGCCTTCCATTTCAATGGGGTTTGGAAAGGCCGTTTCATTGGGTTGTGTGGATTCGGGGCGATCGAGGACTTCGGCCCGACAGGAGGTAGGAAATCAAACCGTAAGGCGTATTCCTTCTGCCTGTCCCCGGAGTCTTCAGGTAAACCGACCTCTTGTGGGGATTCTCAGCCGGTCTTAAGACGGATTCTGCCCCGGCTTCAGGAAACATCACCTTAAGCCAGGAAATCAGCCTATCGTTTCCCGCAGGATCATCGAGCATCCTTGCCATTTTTTCACCTCCCTGACCCGGGTAAACCGGCCGGAGCCGGGCGAGCCGGAAATAGACAAATATCAAATGAAATCCAAATCCCTCAATGCCAAAACATATCCTGCGCCATGTCTGGCTCCCCGACTATTCGAGCACCTGGAGGAGGCTTCGTTTTTTCGCTTTGGAAGAAGCCGCGCTCAAGATGGTACGTATTGCCGACACGTTCCGCCCCTGTTTTCCAATGACTTTTCCGAAGTCCTCTTTGGCAACCCTCAATTCATAAATGGAGGTCTGATCTCCCTTCAGTTCATCAATTTTGACCTGCTCAGGATAGTCCACCAGGGCCTTTACAATATGACTGACCAGTGTTTTCATCGGTCCACTCCTTTATCGACAGAACAATCACAACTATGAATAGAAATTTCACATGCACACAGCCCTACCAATTCACGTCCCGGGATAGCGTGTAGTACGCGACCGACCCCTCATCCCCATAAAATATCTCCTCCCTCGGTTCTTTGACCGACATGTATTCGCAACCACCACATCTCCAGCCATCCCACGATTGGCTGATGGCATAGTCCAGACATGCCCGATAATGAGGGCAGAACACATTTCTTCTTCCATGTTTCTTGATGGGCTTTTTAGTAATCTCCATTTGCAATCCTCCTCGATCCCCATGCTGTCTCGTTTCATCACTGGTTATTCTCGGCGGCAATCTTTCCCGCTGTGATCCAAAAAAACCGGGGCCTTCTTATTCCTTTTTCTTCCCATTGCCTGCCGCGACATGCCATGGGTCCACAGAACCTTCTCCAATGAGCGCTACCGGCCTTGACACCATCCTTATCTCACAGTCGGGGAACAAGGACCTCAAATAGGAAATCAGGCTGTCGTTTTCCTGGGGTCGTTCCGTTAGGATGACGATTTTTTCCAATTTGGAGGCCCCCTCTTCAAAAACACAAATGGTTTTTGAGTCAGCAGGAGAGCCGGGTGCAGTCTCCCTCCCCACAGCACTTTCCCTTCCTCCGAAGGACACGATCCCCCCTCGGTTCAATGGGCGCACCTCCGCTGCTCAATAATTTCCAAGTCAATCTCCAAGGTTATGATGAGCCCTTTCATTGATAAATTGATTACGCATTTACCATGCCACCGGACATGTTCCGGAGAACGGATTGAATAGTCATATTTAATTCAATAGATTAGAGACAAACTATGGTGTTGCCGAGGTATGATCGGGATGGTGGGACGCGCATGGGGAAAGCACCATTTTGATATGGCTTGCGGATATTATTCTTCTGAATTCAATAGGTTAGAAAATACAGATTCATTTTGGAAGGGTCTGTTTTGGCATCGCTAATCTTCCCCGTATGCTTCCAGTTTCCTGCGCAGGGTGGACAACCCAATGGCCAGCAATCTGGCCGTCAAGGCCTTGTTTCTGCCCGTGATATTATAGGCCTTTAGAATATGAGCCTTCTCCACCGCCGCCAGAGAATCCAAGGATTCGGATCCGGACCGGGCGTCATGCCTGGGGACCCGCCTTTTTCTTCGAATATCATCGGGTAGAAGATCTGGCGTAATGGGTTTGCCCTGGGCCAGATTAACGACCGATTGGATAATGGACCTGAGTTCCCTGATGTTTCCGGGATAGTCATACTCCAGCAATACGCTTATGGTTTCTGCATCGATTCTCCCGGGCCCGGCGATGGGAGAGAATTCATCCAGGAAACTTTCTATCAACAGGGGAATGTCATTTCTTCTTTCCCTGAGGGGCGGAAGGTGAAGCCAAGCCCCCCTGAGCCTGTAGTAGAGATCCTTTCGAAAGGCCCCTTTGGCCATCAATCGGGTCAGATCTTCATTGGTGGCTGTGATGAGACGTATGTCCACCTTCTGGGATTTGTCGGAGCCCAGTCTGGTAAATTCTCCATCCTGCAGCACGCGGAGCAATTTGCCCTGGAACTCGGCTGGCAGAATCCCGATTTCATCAAGGAAGAGGGTTCCCCGATTCGAACGCTGCAGTTGGCCCATACGCTCTTTTTCGGCCCCTGTAAAGGCTCCCTTGGTGTGGCCGAAGAACTCGGCATCAAAAAGACCCATCGAGCCTGCGGGGGAGGCCATGTTTATGGCGGAAAATGGAAATTTGGCCCTGGAACTGGCCAGATGGATCGCCCTGGCCAGGAGTTCTTTTCCGGTTCCGCTTTCTCCGGTGATTAAAATCGGCACCCTGCTCGGGGCATGAAGTTCCGCCTCCTTCAATATCTTGATCACATTGGCGGAACTTGTGATGATGGAGCTGAAGGCCTCCGGGTGCCGGAGCCTGGGCACGGCATCGTCTTTCCGCATATTCAGGATATCAAGGAGTTTCCTGCGTTCCAATGCGCGATCAATGGCGGAAACCAGGTCTTCCCGGGAAACGGGCTTGACCAGGTAGTCATAGGCCCCTTTCTTGAGACATTCAACGGCCAGCCTGGCTTCGTTCATGGCCGTCACCATGATGCACTCCGTGGCAGGCCGGATTTTCTTGATGGCTTCAAGAAGCTCCACACCATTTAAGAACGGCATGGAGATATCGATCAGGGCAACGGCTATGGATTCCCCCCCTTCAAAAAGGGCCAGGGCCTTTCTGGGATCGCTCTCCAATCGAATATTCCGGAATCCGGAGGTAATCAAACCCCTTCTGACCGTTTCCAGGAAATCCTGTTCATCATCAATGACAATAATCGAATTGTTCATTCAAATTATTTCTCCCTTCCCCTTGCCCGGCAGCAGTACCCTGAAACTACTTCCCCGGCCTAGCTCGCTCTCCACCTCTATGCGGCCGCCCAGACCAGCCACCAGTTCATGACAGATATAGAGGCCCAGTCCGGTTCCTTCTTTCGGGCCCTTTGTGGTAAAGAAGGGGTCAAAGATCTGTCTCACGACCTTTTCATCCATGCCACACCCATTGTCACTCACCTCGATGACCACCCCATTTTGCGAGGCATCGCCGGCCATCACACCGAGTCGCAACCACGAATCTTCCTTGTCCGCAGCCGCGGCGGCATTGATCAGGAGATTCACCACCACCTGTTCCACCGCTTCCGGGTCGATCAGGACCTGAGGCAGGTCTTCATCTACGGCCAATTCAAAAGACTTCACCCGCCTCTTGATCTCCCCCTTGCAAATGGAAATGGCCTTCTTTATGACCTCCATCAGGTCAACCCATCTTCTCTCTATCTTATCCTTTTTTCTGCTGAAATCCTTGACATTTGAAATGGTGAGGTTGATCCTCTGGGAACCGTGTTCCATGTTATCCAGGAGCCTGTAGATATCCTCCCTGAACTCGCCATAAGACATGCCAAAGGGTTCAAATGTTTCATGAACCGCAGCATAATCGTCGACGATCGGGAGAAGCTCTTTCAGGTAGTCTCGCAGTATGGGGATATTGAAGGAGATAAAGTTGTTGGGATTGTTGATCTCGTGCGCAATACCCGAAACCAGAAGGCCGAGAGATGTGAGCTTTTCACTTTGAACAAGCCGGTCCTCCATTACCTTTCGCTCGGTGATATCGTGAATGGTTCCCATCATGCTGACGGGCCTGTCCTGTTCGTCAAACGTGGCCTCGCCTCGTCCCTGTACCACCCGTTCAGAGCCATCGGGCAGGACAATACGGTGCACCACATCGTATGGGTCCTTCTCGTACAGACTTCTATCAACAGCCCCGACTACGGACATCCTGTCATCCGGGTGAACAACATTCAGAAAATCCTGATAGGTGACCCCGGACTCACGGGGGGCCAATCCAAAGATACGCAATATCTCTTCAGACAAGGAGAGTTCGTCCTTTTCAATGTTCCAATCCCAGTTGCCCAGATGGGCGATGCGTTGGGCCTCGATCAGACGCGCTTCGTTCTTCCTCAGCGCCTCTTCAGTCGCTTTATGGTCTTTGACTTCCTTTCCCAGTTGTCGATTGGTGTCCAGAAGTTCACGCGTACGTTCTTGCACCTTCCGTTCCAGATCGTCATGGGCCTTTTTCACTGCCTCTCCCGCCCGCTTGCTCTGGACGGCGATGGCGTAGATGTCTGCAAGCCGTTCCACCAGGGCCACATCCCGTTCAGTGTAGTCCCGATTGGAGTTGGCAAGGCAAATCTGACCCACCAGGGTATTGCCCACCAGGGCCGGTGCGGATATTAAACGGTTGATGGGTATATGGCCCTCCGGCGTTCCCGTGGACCTTGGATTCTCGGAGGGTGCATTGGTCAAGAGGGTCTCTTGGTTTTTTAGGACCCATTCGCGTAAACCGCCTGTCTTTTTGAACACGATATTCTTGTCGGGAACCTTGCATTCGTCCCATACATCCCTCGTCAGGGTGGGACACACCAGGCTGTCCGTCTCCGGGTCGATGTACCCGACATAGCCATGTCTGCTTCCCGTAAGATTTTTTGCATGCTCAAGAACCCTACCGGAAATTTCTTCAATGGAGGTCAGTGTCAGGAGGGATCTTGACAGATTGGCCATGCCGGCATTGACTCTGGATTCCCACGCCAGGTTCTCCCTCGCCTGGAAATGCTCGACGATGCGCCCCATCCGCTCGGCGACGGCATCCAGCAAGTCCCTTTCTTCCCTTAGAAAAGGGCCTTCGCAACTTCCCGGCTTTTCGTCAAGGTAACAAACCTCTATCGCCCCCCTGAGTTCACCATGGACAAAAATGTCGGCGTGTTGCCTCCAGGGCGTCTCTTTACAATTCTCCGTTTCCCATTTCCTTCCACCAAGTGTTATCCGGGCGCAGGCCACCTCGGGGTATTGCCAGGATGGCGGCAGAAGGTCCACCGCCTTCTGAAACATCTCCTCCGGGGAGGTATCTTCCCTCTCACGTAAATGGGAAATAGCGTAAAGGCACTTCAACTCCCTGACCCTTTTGGCAAGGTCCGGCGTCTTCAGATCTTTCGGGGACACTGACTGGCCTTTTGCACCACTGGCTTTTTCTTCCATGGGACCTCGGTCTTCTCAGCAACAGCTTTCATGACATCAGGTCCTGTTCTCGCTGATGTCCATCTACAATTGGTAAGTATGTATTTGTCGGATGAACCTCAATTATTTTGACTTATATTTTAAAGATACCCATAACCAGCCCCAAATGCAAGGAGGTCCTAATCATTGCCCTCCCACGCTCTCCCAGATCAGGACGCCATCCTTAAAGGAGGCATCCACATTGTCTGTTTCCACCTTGCAAGGCAGGTAAAAACTTCTTTGAAAAGGCCCATAGGCGCGTTTTAGGGTTGAGGGGATTTGGTTGATAGTGGCAGGGAGCGCATTTTTCATCATTTATGTGTTTATTTTGTGATAGTTGAGGGCGGGTCGTGCGGTGGAGCATCAAAAATTCGACCTGTTCGCCCTTTTGCTCAACAATATCATTTTTCCAAAGGACGTCATGCCCGGTAGAACCAGCTTCAGGAAAGCGTTGCGGCTCGTTATACATCTGAAGGCAAGATACAAAACGCCCATCATCGGTCTTTATGGACATCCAAAGGGTCCAGCTTACGCAAGACAGGCAATGCTTGCCGGAGCTGATTTCGCTTTTGAAATCCCGTGCAGTGGGGAAATTATGAGAGAAACTGTAAAGCAATGCCTGGATAGATCTTTGGTGAAAAAATAGTGGAATCGGCCGGGCAAAGGGTTGCGCTTCCGCTATGAGGGCCGCAAACACCAACGGGGACTCTGATTCCGTCGCCTGTATCGCAGAGGCCGTCAGCGAGGAATCGAGCGATTCGTGACAATACGTAAAAGCGAAGCTAGGGAAATCATTTGACATAATTCCTTCAAAGGATTACTAAAAAACACAAAGTGTATTTTCCAATCGGACAAACCACGGGAGGTGAGGCATCTTGAAGAAGCCAGCACGGCTCAAGACAACAGCCCGCCTTTTTCCCGACAAGGAATCAGAAGCCACCACCGCTACCTCATTCACCAGTGAGGGCCGTATCACCGACCCCCTGCCCTATTGCCCTTCCGAGGACAAAGAGTATCTCTCCAGTCACATCTTCAAGAAGGGCTTTGATCCATACCCGTCCCGTATCGAACCCCTGGAAAAAGCAAGCGAGGCACCTTAAACAAAACC
>JBAPTR010000319.1:0-57728 GCA_049282265.1 Desulfatiglandaceae bacterium
GGGAAATACTCCCCCCGTGTGCTTCTATCGTCTTTTTTACAATCGCCAAACCCAAACCTGTTCCTCTCTTTTTCGTCGTAAAAAAGGGAGAAAAGACTTTGTTCGCGATTTCCTCCTTGATACCATAGCCGGAGTCCATGATTTCAATGAGGACATCGTTTTTGCGTGCGCATGCCTTTACCACTACACATTGTCTGGGTTCTGATGCCTCGATGGCATTTGTCAGGAGATTTAAAAGGGCTTTTCTCAGTCTGTCCACATCCAGGGGAATTGATGGCAGAGAATGCTCCAACTCGGTTCTTAATACAACACCCCTCAATTCTGCTACTTTATCTGCGACGTTCACCGACTCCAGGATGACTGTTTCTATGGGTTTGTGCGTTCGTTGAAGATTATTAGGTCTTCCGAATTCCAGCATCTCCCGGATCATTGCCTCCAGACGGTCGGATTCCTTAATGATGATTTCCAACTTTTTCCTGTTGGGGTCTTCGGGTGCCAGCTTCCGATAAACTTGTGTGGCGAAGCCCCCGATAGCCATGAGTGGCGTTTTCATATCATGTGCCACTTCGGATGTCGCTCTTCCCAAGGCGGCAAGACGTTCGATTTGAAGGAGTTCTTTGTTTTTTCTCTTCTCTCTTTCTACCAGCAGTCCCAGGACAGCGGCAATCATGATGAAGAGGAGCCCTTCAAGGATCTTGTGGAAGTCTTCAAGGGTAAGGCCTTGCCAGGTTCTTGCTACATAAGGAATGTAGAGGAGGAAGACGCTTGCGGTGACATACATGGCACCCTTTATTCCGAACCAGAAACATCCAAGAACCAGGGGAAGGTAAAAAAGCATCCGGTAAAAGGCATGGCGATAGCTCAAGGCGGGAAACGTAAAATAGTTCAGGCAGAGGATGCCGAAGACCATGATTCCAACGCCCAGGATTTTTCCAAGTTTTTTGTTGTCAGGCAGCGTTTTGGTATTCATCCCACATCTCTTCTCCCAAGAGCCCCGAAGCAAACCACTTGTAACTTGAGGGCCGGTGCCGCATCAGGCCTTGTTTTTGAAAAGCAATCTCCTTTTACTGAAGAACAATTCCGCTATTATGACGCACAGATAGAGGGTCCCCATCCACTCAAGGGCCTTCCAGTCAGTCTTGCAGAGATAGACAATCAACACAACCCATGACGCCAGTGATAAGAGCAGGCCTGCCAGGGGGATGAAGATATGCATGCCTATCTTTTCCCGAAGTCGTATGGCAGATAGGTTGATGACCGCGAAGATCAGGAGGAACGTGGAACTGGCAAAGGATGATATGATCGTCAGATTAGTAGTGTTTACAAAGAGCAGAGTGAGGGCGCTGATGAAAATCAGGCTCACAGAGGGGATGTCCTTAGTACGTTCCTTATGGGAAAAGACCTTCGGTAACTCGGATTCCTGAGCCATGACCATGCCGAGCCGAGCCGTGCCGAAAAGGGTAGCATTAATGGCCGATGCAGTGGAGAGCAGGGCGCCCAATCCTATGAGCATAAATCCGGATTTGCCGAGGAATGGCCTTGCTGCCACCGCAAGGGCATACTCTTTATACTTGCTGATATCTGACGGAAGGAGATTTCCCACGGCCACCAAAGAAACCAGGATATAAATGGCAATAGTGACTGAAACAGAGATGAGGATTGCTTTTCCCAGGGTTTTCTCGGGATGTTCCATCTCATTGACTGCATTGGGGATCAATTCAAAACCTTCGTAGGCAACGAAGATGAGGGCCGCCCCCATCAGAACCCCGGTCTTCCCCAGGTTGAAAACCGGGAGAAGGTGGTCTGTTTTAACATAGAAGATGCCTACAACGGCAAAGAGTGCAAGGATCAGTACCTTGACCATAACAATCACGTCTTCACTCTTGCCTGCCGCTTTTACCCCATACAAATTGACGCCCAGGAATAAAAGGAGAACCACGGATTCCAGCAGGTGGTGCATGGCAGGGACATTTTGGCCGAACATGGCCGCCCCGTAGACGCCGAAGGTATAGGCATAGAGGGAAAGGGTGCCGACATACCCGGTGAGCAGGAGCCACCCACCGATTCCGGAGATGTTCTTGTGTTTGAAGGCGTGCTCCAGGTACGTAAAACTGCCCCCGTCAGATCGAAAAGCGAGCCCGAGGCGGGCATAGGAGAAACCGGTCAGGAGGGCAATAAGGCCACCCAGCCCGAATGCAATGGGCGCTGCATGCCCGGCAAGGGCCACCGAAAGTCCCAGGACGGAGAAGATCCCGCCTCCTACCATCCCGCCTACACCCATGGCGATCAGTTCTTTCAGGCCAAGTTTTTCCTCTTTGGCTCTTTGTCCACTCATTAACCTCCCCCCCGCGTTTGAAGTTCGTTCAATGGCATCAAGAGGCTGTTATTCTGCTAATGTGATCGAACGATAAGCAATGGCCGGTCTGCCCGATGCAGGACGCCCAACGCCATACTGCCGTAAAAGACCCGGGATAGGCCGGTCCTGCCATGGCTGGTGATTGCGATAAGGTCTGCGTCTTCACTCTCGGCTGTGTTTAGGATCCCGCCAACAACAGGGCCATGAGAGACGTGTATTTTCGATTGTATACCCTTTTCCCGAAATTCCCCGTTTACGGTTTCCAGGTAAAGCTCTGCTTGCTTTGTCATCTCTTCAATTTCTTGCTGAAACCCTTCGAGGTAAGGGTTTTCAGGATCCATCATAATCGGTGGTGGTTCAACCACTTGCAGAAAGACCAGCCTTGCATGAAAACACAGGGCAAGTTCCTCGGCATGTGGTAATATGGCCTCGGCTCTTTTTGATCCATCCAAAGGGACAAGAATGCAATGGTACATTTTTGATTCCTCCTTCTTTATCTCTCTCATGATTTACGTTTCTTTCGGCTACCTCCTGACCGCGGCTTGGTTGGCGACTGCCTCCTCGGCCTTCTTGGCTGCTTCGGGATCACCCAGATAGGTCTTGCGAAGGGGCTTGAGATCGTCGTCCAGGTCATATCTCAGGGGGATGCCGGTGGGTATATTCAGTCCCACAATCTCCTCCTCTGACATACTATCGAGATGTTTGACTAATGCGCGGAGGCTGTTGCCGTGCGCGACGATGAGCACGCGCGTACCATTTTTGATCTGCGGCGCAATCGTGTCCAGCCAGTAGGGAATGAAGCGGGCTACAGTGTCTTTGAGACTCTCCGCCAGCGGGATCTCCTCTCTCGAAAGGCCGGCATAGCGTCGATCCCGGCCGGGATACCTGTCGTCACTTTCCTTAAGCGCCGGGGGTGGGGTGGCGTAGGAGCGGCGCCATATCTTCACCTGCTCTGCGCCATACTTCTGCGCTGTTGCCGCCTTGTTAAGACCCTGCAGTGCGCCGTAGTGCCGCTCATTCAAACGCCAATGCCGCACAACGGGCACCCATATCTGGTCCAATTCATCAAGCACTTCCCACTTCGTTCGAATAGCACGCTTCAGGAGAGAGGTATAAACCAGGTCGAACTCGTACCCTCCCTCTTGCAAGAGCTTGCCTGCATTCCTGGCTTCTTGGATGCCTTGTTCACTTAAGTCAACATCCGCCCAACCCGTGAAACGATTCTGCAGGTTCCACGCGCTCTCACCGTGCCGTAGTAGAATTAGTTTATACATAAGCTGAAAGGTCAAGCATCCGTCTCGCATAGCCGAATTCATTGTCATACCAGACCAGCACCTTGGCCACTCGGTTCATGACCAGCCTTGTGGACGGGGCGTCAACAATACCTGAATGGGGATTTCCAATAATGTCGGCAGAGACGATTTCATCGTCATTATAATCTATGATACCTCTGAGCTCCCCCTCCGCTGAGTTTCTCAAGGCGGAATTCACTGTCTCCACGGAAACGTCCTTTTTTAGATGGGCGACAATATCCGTTAAAGCCCCATCCGGGATCGGGACTCTCACCGCTATGGCATCCATCCTCCCTTTCAGCTCGGGTATGACAAGGGCTGTTGCCTCAGCAGCCCCCGTTGTGCTTGGAATCAAGGAGGCGGCGGCAGCCCGGCCCCTTCTTCTTTTGCGGGCAGGACGGTCTACAAGGGACTGGCTCGCCGTATAGGCATGGATGGTGGTTACCATAACGCTTTCAATCCCGAAGGCATCATTGAGGATCTTGACCACGGGTGCCAGCGAATTGGTGGTGCAGGAGGCATTTGAAATAATATGATGCGCCTGACGGTCATAAAGCTTCTCGTTTACCCCCATTACGATGGTCAAATCGGCGCTTTCAGAGGGAGCGCTGATAATCACCTTCGATGCTCCGGCCGCAAGGTGTTTTGCCGCGTCTTCCCGTTTTCTGAAGAGCCCTGTGCACTCCAGCACGATATCGACCCCGAGTGCTTTCCAGGGCAGCTTTGCAGGGACCGTTTCATTGAAGATAGCGACTTTCTGAGACCCCAACTTGAGATAATCCGAGCCCACTTGGATAGGGAACGAAGCTTTCCCATGCACAGAATCATATTTGAGTAAGTATGCAAGCTCATCGGGTGGCGTGAGGTCGTTGGCTGCGACGACCTGGAGATTTTCCGGAGGATTGGATAGATAATGCCGCAGCACCAGTCTTCCAATACGTCCTAATCCGTTAATAGCAACTTTCTTCATGGCGGTACCTCCTTTCGTTACTCCTTTAGAGTTAGGTAACTGTTCTAAAAACATCAACACGGGTTGATTAAGCAACTTCATCTTTTAAAACAATCAGTTGTGGGTTATGCAGCTATGACTCAATCGTCATGGAAAGATCAGACTCACCAATTTTTTCTCTCATCTGTTCCTTGATAAAGGCATGACCTACCCTGCAGCGCACTGCCCTGCCACCGAGATGGGTAATGGTTTCAGGGACGATTCGGCTGGAACGCAGGTCGTAAAGAATGGTTGCGCCCGGTTCCTTTGTTAGAAAAAACCCGGCAATGAGTGCTGTCACCAGGTCCTCCGGGACTCTTTCCCCTTTTTCATCGATAAACCCACAGCGATCCGCGTCCCCATCAAATGCCACACCGATATCCGCTTTCTCTTTTGTAACCATATTCTGTAAATCCCAGGTGGTTGATGGCAAAAGAGGGTTAGCGATGTCGTGGGGGAATCTCCCGGCGGGTTCCATATACATGGGTATCAATGTCCAGACAGGAAATCTTTCGAACAAGAGAGCCACCTGCGGCCCGGCCATACCATTTCCTGCATCAACCACAATTTTCAAAGGTCTTGGGTTGTGAACAAATGTGCTCAGTTATCCGTAACGCGAGCGCCTGATGAAATGGCGCTCTCTATAAAAGCTTTGGCAAGCGCTGAAGAAGAAACGCGCATATCATGTCCGACGACAATTCTACGAGCATTGAGTAAGTCAACAAAAGCAGCCCCAATTTTCCCGGCCGTCGCGTCATCCAATTCATCGGGATAGGAGCCTCGGACATCATAGGCCTTAAAGCGGCTGTTTCAGGGTTTTCAAAAATGTACGATGGTGTTTACTCCCCAGCTCAAGATGGCGATAGACGATTATTTTCGCCAGGTCCTCAATGAATATCCAGACCACGCAGTACGCCCAGATGAGACCTACATTCCCCCAGCTTATAGAGGTTAGGAGTCCAAAGGGATAGACCACCAGGAGGGTCGCCAGCAGCTTGGTCACTACGGCCGACCAGAGGAGGGAGCGTGATGGGAAGGGTTTTTTAAAAAACGGTTTTTTGGTGCGGACAACAAAGAGCGTGAGGTGGCCTGCCACTGCCAGTTTCAGAAAGATGAAGGTCTGGATTTGGGCCACATTCAGCCCCAGCCACAATTTCGCAATCATGAGTATCCCGAAGGTTTCCACAACGCCTATGAGCCCCAAGACCGTAGATACCCTCAAGATACCGTGCATGTCCCACCGCACCGGATTCGGGTCGAGCATGGTATTATCATAAGCGATGGTCATAATGGGGACATCATTGAAGAAGGCCAGAAGGATTATCATAAGGGCGGTGATCGGATAGAATTTATAGATGATCATGGCCAGTACCACGAAGAACATGATTCTGATGGTCTCCACGATCCGGTAAATGGCATAGCTGTTCATACGTTCAAAGATCCTGCGGGCCTCTTCTATGGCCTTGACAATCACCGACAGGCCCGGTGCGGTCAACACCAGGGAGGCCGCGGCCCTGGCCGCATCGGTGGCTCCTGAAACGGCGATCCCGACTTCCGCCTGCTTCAAGGCGGGCGCGTCGTTCACCCCGTCCCCGGTCATGCCCACCAGGTGTCCCCGTGATTGGAGGGCCTTGACAATCCCGTATTTGTGCTCGGGAAAGACTTGGGCGAAACCATCCGCCTGTTCTATGTGCATGGCGGCTTCGGAGCCCAGGTGGGCGGGGTCCGCACCCTTTTCAAAGAACAGATCAGCCGGCTGGATATTCTTGCCCAGACCCAGTTTCCCGGAGATTTCCCTGGCTATTGCCACATTGTCCCCGGTCACCATTTTTACCTTAATGCCGTGCTCCCCGGCCTGGGCAAGGGTCTCGGCTGAATCCTCCCGTGGGGGATCAAAGAGGGGGAGGATGCCGAGAAATTTCCAGGAGTCGTCTTCATCTGTCCGCGCCACGCCCAGGGTGCGGTATCCCTTAGCGGCAAAATCGTTGACGATTTGCTCGGCCTTGCTCTTTATGTTTTCGTCAACCCGGGCGAGATCGAGGATGACCTGGGGTGCTCCCTTGGTGACCTTGAAGGTGTGGCCCCGGGTGTCTTCGACGGTGGCCTCCGTGCGTTTTTCCACCGGATCAAAGGGGATAAAATTAACCTCCTTGTAGCCTTTCAGAACCGCTGGGTCCCGGAGTCCCCCCAGGAGCGCCAGGTCGATGGGGTCCTGGTCTTCCTCCTTTGAGGCCAGCGTGCCTGCCAGAATCAGTTCCTGGACGTCCTCGACCGCAAAGGGAACAGGATCACCCAGGGTGAGCTTGTTCTGGGTCAGGGTTCCGGTCTTGTCGGAGCATAGGATGTCGATCCCGGCCATCTCCTCGATGGATTCCAGGCGTGACACAATGGCCTTCATCTTGGAGAGCGCCAGAGCGCCCACGGCCATGGTGACGGACAGAACAGCCGGCATGGCCACCGGGATGGAGGCCACGGTGAGAATGAGGGCGAACTGGATGAGGTCCAGCACCGGTGTTCCACGCTGGAGTTCCACCAGGATCAACACGGAAACCAGCGCCAGACTGAGATAGATGAGATAGTCACCTATATGCAGAACTGCTTTCTGGAAATGGGAGACTGCCCCGGCGCTCTCCACCAATTTGGCCGTACGGCCGAAATAGGTGTTCACCCCGGTGCCAGACACCAGGGCCACCATCTCTCCCTGTTTCGCTACTGAGCCGGCATAAGCGATATCGCCCGTCTTCTTGTTCACAGGCAGGGATTCCCCGGTCAGCCCGGACTGGTCCACGCTCAGGTAATCACCTTCGATCAGCTTGGCGTCGGCCGGGATCACATCCCCCAGACGCAGGCGGATGACATCTCCGGGCACAATCTCTTTGGCATCCACTTCCTGCCACTTTCCGTCACGGAGTGCCCGGGTTTTGAGTGCCAGTTGTTTCTTGAGGGCTTCCACAGCGTTACCGGCCTTGTATTCCTGCCAGAATCCAACCGCTGCATTAAAGCCCAGAAGGACCGCAATGATGATGAAATCCGCCCAGTGCCGCACCACCAGAGACAGGATGGCCGCCACTTCGATCATCCAGGGGATCGGTCCCCAGAAGTACCCTAACAGCTTGAGAAAGGGGCGGGCTTTTTTTTCGGCAATTTCATTGTACCCGTATTGCCCCAGCCGTTCTTTTGCCTCGGATTCGGAAAGTCCCTGTTCCTTCGAAGCGAGGAGCTTCATGAGTTCAGGGATGGGTGTTTTTTCTACTTCTTTGGGATCTATGGTTTTTGTTTGCACCATAACCTCCTATCGTACCACCACCTGGACAGAGTCCTTTTCGCCGGTTCGGTGGTCAAGGGCAAGAATCATGATCCCCTGATGAGGCCCGAGCGTGTTGGCCAAGGTGTCGAGGTCCTGCACACTCGTGATGGCGCGCCTGTTTATCTGAAGAATAATGTCTCCAACCTCGAACCCCGCCTTGCCAAGAGGGCCCTTCGGGTCCACCCACGCGACAGCCACCCCCTGCTGGGGATGCAGGCCATATTTTTCCGCCTCTTTTTTCGTGACGGGCCGGGCCGTGACTCCAAGATGGTCTTTCACCGATGCGGAGTAGAATTTCGCCGCGTCTTCCAGGTTCCCGATTTTGATCGTGATTTCAACTTGTTTTCCATCGCGTAAAACCGTTACCTTGGTTTCCTCGCCGATGGGTGTTTCGGCCACAACATTGCGCAATGTATCCGCATCTTTGATATCCTTTTCCCCAAACTTCAACAAGATATCGCCCCTTTTCAGCCCGGCCTTGTCTGCGGGGCCTCCTTTGACCACATCGGCAATCAGGGCACCATTATGGTCTTTTGTGCCAAAAGATTTCGCAAGGGCAGGGGTAAGGTTCTGGATGCTCACCCCGAGCCATCCCCGCACCATTTTGCCATGGGCAATGAGTTGTTTCGCAACCTGGAGGGCCATGTTGCTCGGGATGGAAAAACCGATGCCCTCAAAGCCGCCTGACTGGGACATGATGGCTGAATTAATCCCGATTACCTTTCCCTGGAGGTCCAACAAAGGACCGCCGCTGTTGCCCGGGTTGATGGCGGCGTCGGTCTGCAGAAAATCTTCATAGTTGCTCGGGTTCATGATGCCGGTCCGGTGCTTTGCGCTGATGATCCCCTGGGTGACCGTTTGACTGAGGCCCAGGGGTTGACCTATGGCCACCACCCATTGTCCCACCTGCACTTTGTCGGAATCACCGAACGTTGCAAAGGGCAGCGATTTGTCGGCGGGAATCTTGATCACGGCAAGGTCTGTTTTGGGGTCTGCTCCCACCAGTTTCGCCGCGTAATGTTTGCCGTTGGCCAGGAGTACATCAATCTTGCTGGCACCGCCGGCAACATGGTTATTGGTCAGGATATGGCCCTGTGCGTCCATGATGATCCCGCTTCCAAGACCTTTCAATTCACGTTTGAATTTCCGGGGTCCCCTCGGGGCGCCAAAAAATTGTTGAAGGAAAGGGTCATTCTCAAAAGGAAACATGGGATTCACGACTTCCTGATATTCTGTCACTTCGACGTGAACCACGGTAGGAAGGGCCTCTTTTGCAACCAGCTCTATGGCGGTTCTCCAATTGGCCATCATTTGGGGTTGTGCTGTCACCGGTGCCACGGCAGGCTGGGAGGATATCTCTTTTTGAGTTTTGTTGGATTTCCCGGCCTGTTCATCTTTTTTGTTGCACGCGCTCAAGAGCCCTGTAGCGAGAAAGATGAAGGCAGTCACCAACACCAAAAGGTGAAGGCGAGAGTGAATTACCAGATGCTTATGATTGGATAAATCTTTTTTCATGATCGTTTCCTCCATTTTTCTGATGAATGGGATTCAATACCTCACCGGTTCCGGTTCTTTTTTCACCAGAAAAATTGAGCAAGGCATTTTCCGAATAAGCTGTTCATTGCTGGCTCCAAAGAGAAAGTGCTCCAAATGTCCCTCCTCATGGGCAAGCATGATGATGAGGTCTATGTTTTTTTCCTGAACTACTTTTAAGATCTCCTTTGTGGGTTCCCCCGGTTTGATCAGTTCTTCTACGACCAGGTCGTCTGTTTTCTCCGAAGCTATAATGGCATCCAGATCCGCCTTTGCCTTTTCCTGAATTCTCTTGTATTCTCCTTTCAGGGATACCATTGGCAAGTTCCATCCCTCGTATCCGAACGGGTTATGAATCACGTGAATGACGTAAAGTTCGGCCCCGCATTCTTCGGCCATGGACATGCCGTAACGGACGGCCTTCCGGCAGTATTGGGTCATTCGGCTTACAACCAAGATTCGTTTTATATCTTTCATCACTTTCCTCCTTTTTTTTATTCTATTTGGAATATACCATATGAGCAAGTTATTTCGCCAGCATTTCAATAGTATTACAATCCGGAAAGGTTTGCGCAGGGAGGTCACAATGAACTTCGTTCATGTATTTTGACAATATAATGAGCGCAGGCCAATAAAAAATCCTTGACTAACACAAGGCTGTAGTTATATTATGGGCACAAGCTCATAACTGGAGGTGCCAATGCCAAGGCCCAGAAAACGCAGATTTGTACAGGGACATCCCATTGTTGATGCCTTTGTGCCCAACCGGATGCCCCTGTGGGGAGGGGGAGAGGTTTTTCTGCCCATTGAGGGGCTGGAGGCCATAAGATTGAGTGACTTCCAAGGGTTGGATCACGAGACAGCAGCAAAGATGATGGATATCTCCCGGCAAACGTTCGGAAGGGTCCTGGCAGAGGCGAGGAGCATCATCGCCGATGCCCTGGTTATGGGGAAAACCCTTAGAATCGAGGGCGGCGATTTTGATATGCCGCCCCAGGGAAGACGGCGCCGCCGGGGAAGAGGCGGCCGACTTTGAAAGGAGGTATTTGGTATGCCTGGATTTAATGGAACAGGGCCCATGGGCCGGGGAGCTATGACGGGATGGGGACAAGGCTATTGCAACCCATCCGGGAGATCTTATGCAAGGGCTGGTCTTGGAAGAGGCCGCGGCATGAGAGGAGGGTCCGGGCCTGGTATGGGCCGAGGCTTTGGTCGAGGTTACGGTAGGCGAGGGGCTTACGCGGCACCGGGAGGCTCGTACCCACCGGCCTCCGGCGGTGGGTACGGCACTTACGGCATGAAGCCTGAAGAGGAGGCCAACGTGTTGAAGGCAGAGGCAGGTGCCATGAGGAGCGAGCTTGATGCCATAAACAGGCGCATTGAAGAACTCGAGTCTGAATCATCAAAAGGCTGACGGGTCTTCTATGCGATTCAAACCATCCCGGGTCTCCGGGTGGAAACCGGAGACCCGGGTTCGAAAGGGTCAAAGTTTCCAAAAATCGACTGCACGAAAACAATTCCGCGGCCGGTCTTGACCAATGCCTGAGAGAAATGATAGAGAAATCTATTATTGATGACTTTGTAAAAAGCTGGTTTATGCCGCGAGCGGCAGCCTATGAGCAACGAAGTGGAGCCGAACCTGACACTCTTTTCCAGACCCTTTCTAAACACTTCGGAGGGGATGGACGCTGATTTGGGGCTCAGCGTAAATTCATATAAGCGCTTGGGGATTGGGAGGCTTAAACCCCAAATAGCCGTCCATGTCGGTGTTTGGTGCCAAGTGCTCCATGAGAAAGGGTCTGAAAAAGAGTCTCACGCCCGTCTCCCTGACTCCGGCGGATGAGACGACTTCGTTGGAAGTCATCATCGTGCCCGTGGACGGGCACGCAAATCAATTGGGGTGCTTTGCAACCCGTTGATTTGTAAGGAAACCGAAAATCGCACTTTTCGGTTTCCGTCAGTAAAAAGTCCTGAGGACCGGACTTTTTACGGTTTCATCATTATTGGTCACCTTGAAATAACCATCTCGGCGGAGGTCGGACATGGCTTACTCTAGCGTCATCCTGGAGCAGACGGATCATTTGGGGACCATCACCTTGAATCGTCCGAAACAGCTCAACACATTCAATCCATCCCTTGCAAAGGAACTCCATCAGGCCTTGACGGAATTGGAATCAAACCAGGCCGTGAGGGTCATCATACTGAAGGGTGCGGGCAGGGCCTTTTGTGCCGGTATAGATGTGAAGGATTTTTTTGGGAAAACCGCTTCGGAATATCGCGAGTGGATTGGGTTGATGGAGGCACCGCTGTTTGAAATCAGCAGGATGAGCAAGCCGGTCATCGCCCAGGTGCACGGTGTTGCGGCTGCAAACGGGGCCGGCCTTGTGGCGGCCGCCGACCTGGCCATTGCCGCGGATGATGCACGTCTGGGACTTACGGCCATCAATGTGGGACTCAATTGCATAGGGCCGGTGGTTCCCGTGACACGTTCCGTCGGCAGAAAGAGGGCACTGGAACTCTTGCTGTATGGCGAACTCATAGGAGCAGGCGAGGCGCTCAAAATGGGCCTCGTGAACCGGGTTGTGCCATTGGCCGACCTGGAAACCGAGACACGGGACTGGGCATTGAAACTGGCAAAAAAAAGCCCGGTTGCCGTGCAGCTCAGCAAAGAGGCCTTCTACGCTGCGGCAGACCTGGATTACTATAAATCATTTCAATACATGAACGAGGCCTTTGCCCGCCTCTGCACCACGGAGGATGCAGGGGAAGGTATACGTGCCTTCCTGGAAAAGCGGGATCCGGAGTGGAAGGAGCGCTAGCCCGAAAAGCATTCCTTGTTCACATCTTTTTCAACAGCTGGTTTGCGGCCGTGAGCAAAGGGTCCCACACCGGGCCGAAGGGTGGGGCATAGGCGAGGTCGGACTGACTGAAAGCCTCGACGGTCATACCGGCGTGCAAGGCTACCGCCGCGGCGTCTATCCGGTGGGCCGCCCCCTCTTTCCCCACCATCTGTACCCCGAGCAGGCGGCCGGATTTCCTGTCGCCCACCATCTGCACCCCAATGGCGGATGCCCCCGGGTGGGCATGTGCACGGGTTCTTCCCTTGATCATGACTTCAATGGGTTCAAAACCGGCCGCGAGGGCCTCCGCCGGATTCAGGCCGGTGCGGGCCACCTGGAGTTCGAACACCTTGAAAACCGCAGTCCCCGCAATGCCGGGAAGCCTCTTCTCGCTGCCGGTCACATTGTCGGCAACCGCCCACCCTGTGCGGTTGGCCCGCAAGGCAAGAGGAATCCACGTTTTTTGACCGGTTACGATATGATAGGCATCCGCACAGTCCCCGGCGGCATAGATATTCCGGTGTGACGTACGCAGGGATTTGTCCACGGCAATGGATTTCTTGATGCCCAGGTCGAGTCCGGCATTTTCGGCCAGCTCGGATTTGGGCTTCACCCCGATGGCCACCAGGACCATTTCGGCCTCAAGCACCAGGTCCGTGCAGGGCACCTTGAGCCCCCCGTCCACTTGCTCTATCCCGTTCACATCGTGACCTGCATAGAGCCTGGCACCGTTTTTCTCAACCTCCTCCCTGACCATGAGAGAGAGATCTTCCTGCATCCACGGGAGAAAGACGGGCCTCGGTTTTACCATCACCACTTCAATGTTTCTGCCGCGGAGGGCCTCACACATCTCCAGGGCGATATAACCCATTCCAATAATGATCGCCTGTTTGACTTTATTTTCGGCTATGAATCCCTTGATTCTTCTCCCGTCGTCCAGACTCTTGAGGCCCATGACCCCGGGAAGGTCAAAGCCCGGAAGGTCGGGGATTATGCAAGACGCCCCCGTGGCGACAAGCAAATTGTCATAGGACACCTGGAATGCATTCCCGTCAACGGTGGTTCCCTGAACTGTTTTTTGCGCAGGATCGATAGCTTCCACCCGGTGACCCGTTCTGAGGTCTATGCCCTGTTTTTCCCGGAACACCTGCGGTCGTCTGACAATGAGGTCATCCATTTCCCTCGCAGAATCCGCCATATTGTATGGCATCCCGCAGGCGCTGTATGAGACATCCCAGGTCTGCTCGAGGACAGTCACCTCCATCTCGGGTTTTTTTCTCTTTGCCCGGCTTGCCGCGCTCATGCCGGCCGCATCACCACCGATGATCACGAATCTCATGCTGTTTCCTCCCCATCTGAGCGGGCTGCATAGTAAGTCATCCCATCCCTCCGCTCCGTAACGACCTGTTGACTCCGTGTCAGCTTTCCCAGGTATTTTGAAACCTCGTTCATGTGCATCCCGAAAACCTCTCCGATTTGTTCCCCTGTGCAAGGCCTCCGTTTCAACATGGCAAGAATGGCATCCCGGCTTGCATAAAAATGGCTTTCGGGTTTTGCCTTGAACTCGGCAATGATCTCCGCAGGTGGGTCGAACAGGGTGGACAGGGCCTCCATCTCTTCTCTGGCGAGGGGAAGGGCTGAAACCTCAGCAGGCGGCCTGACAGCGGTATTTAGCTGTACACGGTCCGGCGCTATACCCTTGGCCAGTTCTGCAATTTTTTTCACGTCTTCCGGAGCCGCGTTTATCCCCTTGATAAGGAAAACTTCCAGGAACAAGGTTCCCGTATATTCCCTGCGAAAGGCCTTTTCTCCTTCCACCAGCATATCAAACCGGAGTGCGGGATGCGGGCGGTTTACCAGGCCGTATGATGCGTCATCCCAACCGCTGAGAGAGACCTTGACAATGCTGGCATGGGAAGCGCCTTTTCGAACCTCGGGAAGATAGAGCATAGTGCCATTAGTCAGGAGCAAAGCGGGAATATCGCTGTTTTCGCGGATAAATTCCAGAACCTCTCCAAAACGGGAATGGAGCGTCGGCTCCCCGGAGCCGGAAAGGGTAATGTAATCGGCCTCCCCGTTGGTTGCAAGCCAGTCTTTGAGTTCTGAAATCACTTCTGCCGCGGGCACATACTCTTTCCGTTCGATGCAGGTTTCCTTGGTGCGCCCGAGCTGGCAAAAAATGCAGTCGAGACTGCAGGTCTTGGGTTTACTCAGGTCCACCCCCAGTGAACGGCCAAATCGGCGAGACGGTACCGGCCCGAATAGATAGCGGTATTTTCCCGGCATGGCGTTACGACCCCATTTTTCTATTTGAATTTTTGATCATCCCTGGTGCGCAGTGAATGCCAAGGTCCTCAGTCCTCCAATCATCATAGCCCTTTCAATTCCTAAAACGCAAGCTGCATCAACGCCCGTGATCCACCATCGCGGCATTATTCTGCGGCGCATGGCCAAAATTAGGCGGTGGATTTGGGAATGACTTCACACCTTGACACGCGCAGGAGTTTTCTTTATACTACGTTCCAAAAGAGAGTTGTTTTATTCGTTTCTATTCCTTAGTTTGATGAAATCGTAAAAAGCGCGCCCATGGGCACGATGATGATTTTTTACGAAGTCATCTTGTTTCCGTTCCGAAAGACGGATTCCCCGTCATTGATAAACCGGCTTTTCAACCGTTTGTGCATATTTTTGGGAAATGATTGTCAGAGATGGCCTGTTGAAACAAAGGGAGGAAAGCACATGAACGAAGAAGGAAACGTCCAGCCAGGAACCGTACCCCCTGAACCCCCTAAGGCAAAACCCCTAGACATCGCAAATGCAAAGGCCGATCCGGTGAAACGGATCATTGCTATGGTCATAGACGGTGTTGCTGCCACAATCGTGGGGTTTATTCCCTTTGTGGGGGGAATTATTGGCGCTCTGTATATGCTCTTACGGGACGCCCTGCCCATCGAGGCCCTCGAGTATAAGAGTATAGGCAAGAAATTGCTGAAGTTGTCCGTGGTGAGGACCGAGGGCCCGGCTTCCAAAATCGATTATGCCACCTCTGCCAAGAGAAACTGGATGTTCGCGCTCGGCCCGATCATGATGTTTCTCCTCTTCATACCGATCATTGGATGGATCCTCGATATCCTGATCGGGATTGCCTGTCTTGTCCTCGTTATCATTGAACTCGTTAAGATTTTCACTGATAAACAAGGGCTCAGGATGGGGGACAAAATGGCAGGCACCAGGGTGGTCGAAGATTAGACGGCCTGGTCGCTCCTGCTTACCTGCCGATCAGCATGATCCTGGCGTCTGCTACCATACACTGTTCCGGGGAGCAGAGGACGGGGTTCAGGTCAATGGATTCAATGAATTCGTGGATATCCATGACCAGGTCGGAAAAGGAAAGGAGTGCCCTGGTCAAGGCTTCTCTGTTAACGGGTTTTGATCCCCGGTACCCTTCCAGGAGGCGATGGGCCTTCAGGTTTTTGATCATGTAGGGCACGTCCTGTTCTTTGAGGGGAGCCATTCTCAGCACCGTGTCCTTGTAGATTTCCACTTCAGTGCCTCCCATCCCGAAGAGGATGACCGGGCCGAACTGCTCGTCCATTTTGGCCCCAATCATCAACTCCATACCTGAGACCATTTCTTCCACCAACATGCCCGCGAATCCTTCCATTTGACTGAATGCCTGGAAGGTATCGTTGAGCCATTCATCATTGTCGATGCCTGTCACGACTCCTCCCACATCCGATTTGTGCAGAATCTTTGGTGAAACCACCTTGGCGACCACCGGAAAACCGCGCTCCCGGACAAACTGGAGTGCTTCCTCCGGGTTCGCGGCCCACGTGAATCGGGGAACAGCGATTCCATAGGAACGCAAGATGCTCTTGGCATCGGGTTCAAGAACCCATCCATTGCTTTTTGATGTGTCGAGTACTGTCGCGATCTCTTTTTTCAGCATGGCTGACACCTCCTCAACGCCTCGGCCATAAGCACCGCCGCTTCAATGGAATGGGAGACCGGGACACCATTCAGTTCAAATCCTTCTATGAGCATTCTAAATTTTTCCACGTGGGGCACATAGGCGATTAACGCCTTGCCCGCCTTTTGATAGATACTGCTCAGCCTGGCTCCAAGATCGGATGTAATGCCGGGGAGATACGGGAGAAGAAGCATCAGGACGCAGTCTATCTCGGGAATGGTGGTGAGGTGCCTGGCAGTTGAGATAAAGTCTTCATCCACGGCACTGCCGGTCAAGTCAATGGGATTCCCGAGAGAGGCGATGGCCTTGATGCTCCTGGAGAGGTCTTCCCGGATCCTTTCCTGTTCGCGGGTTGTGAGACTGGGAACAAGAAGCCCGTGGGCCGCACAGCCATCCACCGCCATGGCACCATGACCGCCACTGCCGGTGATAATGCCTATCTTGCCTTCAATGGGCGTTTGATAACAGCTCAGGGCCTCACAAAAGGAAATCAACTCAAGTTCATCTCCGGCTTCCACAACACCCATCTGTGCGAGGACCTGGGAGAATACCTTGTAGTCTCCGGCAAGGGATGCGGTGTGGCTCGACACCGCCCGACTCCCTCCAGGGCTCTTGCCGGACTTGATGACGATAACCGGCTTAGGGCATCGGGCCGCGGCAAGAACAAAATCGCGGCCTTCGCCCTTGGCAAAGCCTTCAACATAAAAGGCAATCACCTTTGTCCCGGGGTCTTTCTCCAGGTATTTAAGGAGATCTATCTCCCTGATCATGGCCTTATTCCCGATACTGACGCCCAGAGAAAGACCGATGCCTTCTTCCTTGAATTTGAGCATATGGTCCACCAGGATGCCCCCGCTCTGGCTGACGATAGCAACGTTTCCCTGATCAGGCCTGACCATGCGTTCACTGGGGAGAAAGAAAGAATCCACAATAGAGGGGGCGTAGATCCCCAGACAGTTCGGGCCTATGAAGGGGAAATCAGCCTTCCTTGCCATGGAAACCAGGGTTTCCTGGAGATCATTGCGGCCGATTTCCGCAAAACCCCCCGATATAACGGCCGCCCCTCCTACCCCGGACGCGATGCATTCAGAAAGGATATCGGGTGCGTGTTCGGCACGTGCGGCAATCACGGCAAGGTCCACTTTTTCGGGGATGTTCGATATTTTTTTGAACACCGTCTCCCCCTGTAAAGATCCACCCTTTGGATTGACTGCGAAGGCCTTTACCGGATACCGCAAATGGTTTTTTCTAAAGATGACATTGGCCGGATGCTGGTCATTCTGCAATGAAACGCCGATGACCGCCATGGTTTTGGGTTGAAACAACGCCCGAAAATTCATTTTTCACTCCTTTCTTACACCGTTCCCCGCCTGAGGATGGATATGAGAAGCCAGAATCCCATCATCGCTGCGATGACAAAGCCTGCGAGCCCGATCACGGGTATTTCGTGCCATTTGGGGGGGACTCCCGACAGGACAATGAGAGAAGAACCGATGATCAGTGCAGCCAGGATAATGGCGAAGGCAATACGGTTACTCACCCGGTCATAGGTGGAAAGCATGGGTTCCAGTCCCCTGTGTTCGAATTCTATCCTTATCCTGCCTTGCCGTACCTGTCGGAGGATTTCCCGCAGCTCCCCGGGAATTTCCCTGAGGAGATGCAGGAATTCAGCGCCGGAATCAAATATATCTCCTGCTACCCGCTTTGGATGGAGCCTATCCATTTGTACCCGCTTGATAAATGGGGCCACCTGTTTAATGGCGTCAAAATCGGGGTCCAGCATCCTGCCAAGGGTCTCCTCAGTGGCAAGGGCCTTGAGCATCAGGAAGAGGTCCGGGCGGATCCGCAAGCGATGTCTTGAGGTCATTTCCACGAGACTCTGTAAAAGCTTGCCCATTTGCAGGTCTTTTAAGGGGCGATAGAAGTATTTATCTATGAATTGGGCCACATCCCTTTCCAGGGAAGAGAAATTTGTTTTTTCTTCAGGAGCGGCGAGTGCCACGAGGGAACGTGCCGCCTTTGTCTCGTCACGCTGTACGATCCCCATGATCAGGTCGGCGAAGTCCTCCCGCGTCTGTCTCCCGATCCTGCCCATCATGCCGAAATCCAGGAAGCATATGACATTCTGGGGGAGTATGAAGACATTGCCGGGATGGGGATCCGCGTGGAAGAACCCGTGGGTGAAAATCTGCTTGAGGATAAGGTCGAAACCCCGGTGGGCAATCTTCCGTGTGTCAAGCCCGGCCATTTCGAACTTCTCCAATTCCGATGCCTTTATGCCTTCTATATACTCCATGGTGAGTATGTGCCTGGTAGTGGCCTCACGGTAAATCTTGGGCACATAGAGGGTCCTTTCCCCAAGGAACTGGGCGGCAAAGCGTTCAGCATGGGAAGCTTCGAGGGTATAGTCGAGTTCCATCTCCAGGGTCCGGGAAAATTCTTCCACGATTCGCGTGGGCCGGTGGATTTCCATTGTCTTCAGGTGCCGTTCCATGAGGGTGGCAAGATGCAACATGATTTCCAGGTCGACCTCGATAACCTTATTGATATCAGGTCGCTGGACCTTGACAATCACTGCTTCTCCGTTGATAAGCCGCGCTCTGTGCACCTGGCCGATGGAGGCTGAGGCCAGCGGGTTTTCTTCGAATTCCTGAAAGACTTTGCTAAGGGGCGCCCCAAGTTCTTTTTCAACGCTCTCCTTTACCAGCTCAAACGCAAAGGCGGGGACATCGTCCTGTAGCTTGGATAGTTGCCGGAGGAACTCCACCGGCAACAAGTCGGGGCGGGTGGACAGAATCTGCCCCATCTTGATGAAAGTGGGGCCCAATTCCTCCAAGGCCATCCGCACCCGCTCCGCACGGGAAAGCGTCTCAATCTTTTCCCTGCGTTTGCGGGAGATCATCTGCAGGCCGATTTCCAGGTATTGCTCGATCTTGAGCGTATCGATCAGGTCTCCAAAACCGTATTTAAACAGGACGGTAAGGATCCGGCGATACCTCTGGATGTGCCGGTAGGTCCTGCTGATCATGCCTATCTTGCGGATGTACATGTGGGCTCCTTAATCGTTCAGAATTTCGGGGATCACCGTGCATGATCGCGACCGGGAGGGCGCTCCTACACACCGCAACCGTTCAATGTTTTTTTCCTACTCATTGGATTGGTCGCGCCTGGATCCCTTAATCTTGGAGGAACCGGGGATCAGGGTTTGGGTGCTGACGACCCCTTGAAGGTTTCTCATGGCATCATGGACAAACTGGCCGATAATCTCGGCGTCGGAGGCCAGGAGATCCCTGGTGAGGACAATCTTCACAAGGATGTCCACGTCACCGTGGACTGAATGGACTTCTTCCACTTCCCTCAAGGCAAACAGTTTGTCCATGATGCGGAACTCTTCTTTCGGCTTGACACGCATGAGAATAAAGGCCGTTATTTCACGTTTCATCTCGGGATACTCAAATTTCTTCATCTTCGCCATGTTCTTACGAAATGCCTCCATATCTTTGGGGATAAGCCGGTCAATCCCGATGCCGTATCGCCTGGATTGGTCCTTTTCCCACTGATGATAGGAAATATAGGTATAGAGATCAGCACTTGTACGCTTGGGGAAAAACTTTATCAGCCCCCCCCTTTCTACGATAGCCAGCAGGGGACTGTATATGGTCTTGTACCAGTCCGACGATGCGTCTTCGAGCGTGACGGGAGTTTTCCCGGTCTTTTCCAGAAAGCGCTGGTGACGGAAGATCTGCCCCATGAGATGGGCATATTGTCCCACCTCCGTCAAAGCGATGGCCTCGGGCAGGCCGGTCTTTTCCCGGAAATCCATCCCTTCACGGTACAGGATATTCTCCAGGGTATTCCTGGAGGGGATAAGTTCCACGATACGGGCGTCGATCTCTGAAAGGCCCAATTCCTTTGCCACGGATATGCGGTGATTGCCGTCCAGGACAAAATATTCATCCTTGATCTGATAAAGCTTGACCGGGAGCAGGGGTTTCCCGTTCCGCATGGCATCCCTGATGTGCTCAAGCCTTTCACGGGGCACGTGTTGTTTCGGCCGGAACCGGCTGTCGAAGTCATGATAACGACCCACGCTACCCACAATCTGATCGAGCGGCACCGAATGGATGCCCCGCTTTACGGATTCAAAGGCCTCTTCCTGCCTCTGCTCTTCTTCAAAGTCCTTGACCTCGTCCGGACTTCGGCGAACCTTCCAGATATTTAGGATCCTGTCAATGAAGTTGTTCATGCTCAATCTCGAAAAGGTGGTAGCCGCAACTGTTGATGACCCGGGTACCGTTCACTGTGGTTTGACGCTTGGAGGTGTCTGAAGCATCAAAGTGAATATGCCCGTGGACGAAAAAGCTGGGAGCATATCGCTCGATAAGCCATCTGAAAATTCCGAATCCTCTGTGGCACGGGTCTTCTTGATCATGGATATTGAGAGGGGGAGCGTGCGTGACAATCATGTCGATGCCCCCTTTGAGCCATATCCCGGGTCTCAGTTTCCAGACAATCCTTCGCATCTCCTTTTCAGTGTACTGGTGAGGCCCCCCATTGTACCAGTAGGATCCCTCCAGGCCCAGGATTTTGATTCCCTTGAACTGAACCAGCCGGGCGTGAATATCCCTGCAATCTCCGGAAGGCCTGGAGGCGTGCCGTATATCGTGGTTGCCATGCACATAGAGAAGCGGGACCCTGAACGCGTTTGAGAGAAACTGCAGGTATTCCGGCGGCAGGTCACCGCAGGAAAGGATGAGTTCAACGCCCGTAACAAGCCCCGGGTCAAACCGATCATAGAGCAGGGGCTCCACGTAATCTGAGACAGACAGAATTTTCATACGAATTATTCTCCGGAGTTCAGCATGAGAACCTGAAAAAGAGTGTCAGGTTCTCATCCGCGTCGTTGTTCATAGGATGCCGCTTGCGGCATAAATCAGCTTCTTACGAAGTCATCAATTCTCAGCGGGGGACCGGTCCCAGGGTAACCTGTACAAAATCATCGGGCCGTATCCATTTACTGAATGCGCTTTGGACCTCCCGGGCTGAGATTTTCAGGTAGCGTTTGGCTCCCTGCACCGGTTCATCCAGGGGCAGATTTTCTATTGCCAACCCGAGAAGGGTTTCGCCGATGTCATCTATGTTCGATTCAGAGAGCGGAATCTGTCTGACCAGGAGCGTTTTCGCCCTGTTGAGTTCTTGGGGACTGACCAGTTTCTTCTGCATTTGTCTGAGGTTTTGTACCACAAGGGCACGCGCCTTGGACACATTCGGCGGGTCACAGCCATAGACCACGCCGAAAACGGATCGGGTTTTGCGTGCCTGGAGAAAGGCCTGGACCGTGTAAACAAGCCCGGCGCGTTTTCGCAGATCCCGATAAAGCCTCGTGGCATAGAAACCTCCGGAGAGCACGTGAAGTCCCACATTCAGCGGGTAGTAATCGGGATGGGTCCGTGTAATCCCGAGCGTTTCAACCAGGGTCACTCGGTCCTGTACCCGGCTCTTGTCCGGTACCATGGCAGTTGCAGGTTTGTTCGGGGGTACCGGGGGCAGATCCGTCTCGGGTTCTGGTCCTGAAGCATTCCAGGCGCCGAAATACTTTTCAATGGTGGCCTTTGCGTTTTCAGGGGTCACTTTTCCAATGATGACAATGGTGGTGAGGCCCGGACGAAAAATATTTCCATAGTATTCCCTGACCTGCTGCAGGGTAAAGGCCTTAATGCTCCCAGGTGTTGCCTCCCGCTGTCTGGGGTCATCCTCGGGGTAGAGCCTTTTGACAAGGGCTCGTCTGGAGAGGTATGAAGGGCTTTGGAGCTTGCCTGCAATGTGGGCGGCAGTCTCTCTCTGGACGATCTTAAAGGCTTTGGGGGGAAGGGCTGGATGCAGCAGGTTGTCTGCGAGGAGTTCCACTCCCCGTGCGAAATGGTCTGCCACAACGTCCAGAGAGAAACTCCTTCCCACGTCCACATCCGCCGCAATATCATCCACCGCTTTTTGGAAGTCCAGACGGTCCAGGGTGGTGGTCCCGTAAGAAAAAAGGCCGTCCAGCACCTCAGTGATGCCTTCCTGCCCGATAGGTTCCTGCAGTTCGGGCGTGTTTTTGACACGTCCGTATAGACTGACCGTGTTGCTGATGGCTTCCGGCTGGATGATCAGACGAAGGCCGTTTTTCAGGGTAATCACCGTGGGATGCACATTCGACGACGGGGCCGAAGGTAGTATTGTCGCCTTTTTAGCCCACGGGGGTAATGCCACCGCTTTTGTCTGTTTCGGGCCGAATGATTCGGTTCCCTGAAATCCCTTTGAAGAGACGGGTCTGCCGGATACATGTGGTGTCAGCACGCCGACGATGGCGGTCTTGTTTTGGAGATAGAGGCGGGCAACCCGGTTCACGTCCGAAACGGTGACGCTCTCGATGGCTGCGATGGCTTCATCAGGAGACTTTTTCCCTTCAAGAGCGATGGCTCTGGCCCATACCCCCGCAAGGCCCTCAATGGAATTTTTTCTGAATTCAGCGGCCATGACTTCTTTCCGCTTTGCCGCTTCTACGAGATCCTCGGGTATGCCATGTTTCAGGTAGTCGTCGATAATGGCTTGCAGCATCTCAACGACGGCCTCCGCCTCCTTGCCTTTTGGAAAACCGGCTATGGCATAGCCAAGACCCACATCCTTGAAGGGGCTGTTATTGAACCCGGCGAAAAGGACCTTTCCGTCCGCTGCCAGCCCATAGAGTTTGGCCCGCTGGCTGTCCAGGACATCTGCCAGGATTTGTGAGGCCGCGAAATCGGGGCTTTTGTATCCGGGGAGCCGGTAGGCCACAATTGCCATTGCATAGGGCAGATCTGATTCAAGTCGGATTTCCAGGGAGTTGAGTGGTCGAAGTTTTATTTGGGGTCTCGGGGGCAGGGGACGAGACGGAATGGGTCCGAAAAGATGTTTTACCAGGGCGAGTGTCCGTGCCGTATCCACGTCCCCTGCGATCACAAGGACGGCATTGTTGGGCACATACCAGGTATCGTGAAATTTCTTGAGCATGGCGCCGGTGGTCTTATCAAAGGAGGGGCGTGTCCCCAGTGCGTCATGCGCGTATGGAGTGCCCGGGAACATCTGCGCCAGCAGGCGAGAATAGAAGACATACATGGGACTGGAAAGGTCCCTTGCCACTTCCTGTTCGATGGCACCCCGTTCTTTTACCCACAGCTCCTCCGTGTCCAACACGTTTTCCATGCGCATGGCCTCAATCCTCAAAGCGGTCTCCAGTTCATCCGCCGGTACGGTGAAAAAATACTGGGTCGCCGTCTGTTGTGTAAAGGCATTGGATCTCCCGCCCATTGCCGCGGTCAGGCTGGCAAGCTGCCCGGCGGAGAGGCCCTTGCTGCCGCGGAACATCATGTGCTCCTGGGCATGGGCCAAGCCGGGAAACCCCGCCGGTGCCTCGTTTGACCCAGCCAAATAGGTGAGGCGGGTGGTGACCACCGGGGCCAGGGTGTTTCTCAATACAACGACCCGCAGCCCATTGTTGAGGGTCGCGCGGATAACATCAGAGCTCGGCCTTGTTGTGGCCTCCGAATTGGAAGGCATGAATAGCGCTACAAGGGATAGTACAAAAACCAACACACGAATCAGCATAAAACGCATTATGTTTCTCCTTAATAATTAAGATTCAAGCTGCACGCCAATTTTTGTGACGCGATCCGCCGAAATTCAAAAAAAGGTCGTCGCATCCCTGGCGTGTTTTGACAGCAAGGCCCCATTTGAATTACCCATGCGTGCAATCCTCCTAAAAAAGTGGTGAGAAAACGCGGCAAATGTCTTCAGAAAATCTGCGCATTCTGCTTTTTCGGGCAATCTCGTCCATGCTGAGCTTCCGGGATTCATCCAAGATGGAAGCAATGACACCCACGACTTCTTCCACGCTTTTGGAATCATAAATAAAAGTGGCAATCTCAAAATTGAGCTGAAAACTCCGGATATCCATATTTGCTGATCCAACCACGGCCAGCCGCTTGTCAATGGCGATCAATTTTGCATGAAGCATACCGGGTTGATAACGATAGAAACGGACACCGGCCTGCATGAGATCAATAAGAAACGAATACCCGGCCAGGTCCACCAGCGGATGGTTGGATTTTTCGGGCATAATGATACGTACGTCACAACCCATACGTGCCGCGAGTTCCAGGGCCGCGGAGAGTGCATCATCGGGAACGAAGTAGGGCGTCACTACCCATATGCTTTCCCTCGCCCTGTTAAGGGCGGCAAGAACTCCCGAATAGAGAGGCCGTTCCGGCACGTCAGGCCCGTCCCCCACAACCTGGAGTATGCTCCCGTCGCCTTTCAGTTCTCGTGGAACCGGGCACAGGACACCAGGATCGATGGGCTCCTTGGTGGTATACATCCAATCCTGCCAAAAGATACTCCGCACATATTGAGCCCCGGTTCCCGCAATGATCATGGAGACATCTTTCCAGCGATCCCTGTAAGGCTTTGGTCCCATGTATTCCCTGGCCAGATTCATTCCGCCCACGAAGGCTTTTTCACCATCGACAACGGTCATTTTCCGGTGATTTCTAAGATTGGCAGACCAGCGTCGGCGGAGCGGCAATAGAGGCAGAAAAATGCCCACCTGACCGCCGGCATCCAGGAGAGGTTGAATGAAACGGCCCCTGGCCCTCAGGGAGCCAAGCGCGTCCAGGAGTAAACGAACCTCCAGGCCCTCTTTGGCCTTTTGTGCAAGGAGGTCCACCAGTGCCCTCCCCACCTCATCCCGGCCCAGGATAAAGGTAGCTATCTCAATGGAGTTTTGCGCCCCTTCCAGGAGATTGACGAGTGCCTTATATGCCTTGATACCGTCGTCGATGATGGTGATCACACTATTCCGGTCCGGTGGGAAAGTGCCGGCCCGTAAGAGGAGCCGGGCAATTCTCCGGTTATCGGCAGGGAGCCCGTCAAGCGTTGCAAAATCCGGATCAAGTTTTTCATCCCACCTTCCCCAGTCCTTGTTCAAACTGATCTTTTTTACCCTCCGGCCTCCGATCAGGAAGTAGAGCGGAACTCCCAGATAAGGAACAAGGCCTATGGCCAGCACCCAGGCGATAGTGGCACCGGGATGGCGTCGTTCGAGCAGGATCCTTGGGATCAGGATAATTGCAAGGAGATACCCCACGATTTCTAGGGAATGGGCAATGATCCATTGGGAGATGTCCATGCCAAATAGAGATACCATACACCTCTTTCTGTTTTCAACCCTATTCCAGTTGGGTGACGACGGGAAGGGCTATCACCCTTGGGAAATGTTAGTGGATTGAGCGGTGGCAGGCAAACGAATGGTGAATGTGGAACCCTTGCCCGGGGCACTCTCCACCGTGATCGATCCCCCATGGGCCTTGACCACGGCCCGAACAAGACTCAAACCCAATCCGAGGCCTCTTTGATGGCGGCTGTGATCGCCCCTGTAAAGGCGGTCCCAAATCCTTGGAATGTCTTCTTCGGGGATGCCTATTCCCTGGTCCACGACAGAGATCAAGAGGATGTTTTTGCCCTGTCGGGCCCCAAGTTCAATGGATCCTCCTCCTTCCGGACTGTACTTGATGGCATTGTCCAGGAGATTGGCCAGGACTTGGGCCATTCGCGTTACATCGGCCCTGAGGACGAGGTGTTTCGGGGCACTTACGTGAAGGTCGATATTTTGGTCCTCGGCCACACAGGCATAAAGATCAGCAGCCGAGGCAAGCAGTTCCGAGATCCTTACCTCGCCCCGGTCCAGTTTCATGGCCCCGGTCTCTGCCTCGGAGATGTCCATGAGGGTGTTGAGCATGGTGAGGATCTGTTCGGATTCTTCTATACACCGCCCGAGGGTTTCCCGGCATTCGTCCCCTGTCTGTTCCGACTGTATGGCCATCTCGGCAATGCCCCGCAACCTCGTCATGGGTGTACGGAGATCGTGAGCAACATTGTCCAGGGCATCTTTCATTCCCCGGATGAGGGTCTCAATCTTGGCCAGCATGCCGTTGAAAAGCCTGACCAGTTCGTCCAGCTCATCGCCGGTCCTCGGGCTGGGAACACGGGCATCCATGGCCCCTGTCTCAACGGAACGAACGGCCTGGATGAGGTTTCGGATGGGGCGGAGTGCCCTGAAGGCCAGGAAGGCGCCACCGGCAAAACCCAGGATGACCAGGAGGATGATCACCGCCGCGAGGGTCTCCCGGAACCGCTCCAGCAGCTTTTCGCGTTCCTCCGAGCTTTTGCCCACCTGGAGCCAGTGGTCATCCCGCAGGCGCGTCGACAATATGTCCATTGCATTTTCACCCTTGGCGAAGGGAAGCCGCATCCATTCTGGATTCTCTCCGGGCGGAGCCTTTTCGAGGGCCTTGATATCAAACCCGGACCACTGATGACCAAAGTTCAAGAACAGGGTCCTGTTTTTGGCATCGGCAATCCGGATGAAAAAGTCTTTTTTCCTTGGAAATTTCTTGATGGATGCAAGTTCGTTTTCGAGCGCCGAAATCCCTGCGTTTTCATAAAGCGCCGACACCTCTTTTGATCTCAAACGGATCAACCCGTGATCATGTTTTTCAAGGGTTGAGGAAAGCAGGAAATAGGCAACCCCGAAAAGGAGGAGGGAGACGAGGATAAAAATGCCTGAATACCAGGCCGTTAACCTGAAGCCTATGGTGCCGGGTATCTTACGAAGATTGCTTAAGAACATAGCCCACGCCGCGCATGGTGTGAATCAGCTTTTCTTCGAAGTCCCTGTCCACTTTGTTCCTTAAACGACACATGAGGACATCCACCACATTGGTCTGAGGGTCGAAATGGTAGTCCCAGATATGTTCGAGGATCATGGTCCTGGTGAGTATCCTCCCCTCGCTTCGCATGAGATATTCCAACAGCGCAAATTCACGGGGTTGAAGATCAATGGCCACATCCCCTCTGTTGACCTCTCGCGTGGCGAGATTCAAGCTCAGATTCCCTGTTTTCAGGCGGACGGGATCCTCCGTTTGACTGCTCCTCCTGATGGCGGCCTGGATACGTGCCAGGAGTTCGGCGAATGCAAATGGCTTGGTCAGGTAGTCATCGCTCCCGGTCATGAGGCCTTTGACCTTATCGTCCACCGAGCGTTTGGCGCTGAGGATGATGACGGGCACCTTCGTGTCTTTCTTTCTGAGTTCCCGGATAAGACTGAGTCCGTCCAGGCCGGGCAGCATGATATCGACGATGATGGCGTCATAGTTTTCACCCACGGCCATTTCAAGGCCGTCCCGTCCGTCTATTTCATGATCGGTAACAAGACCGGCCTCACTCAACCCTTTGACCACGAAAGAGGCGATCTCCAGATCATCTTCCACTAACAGGACCTTCATGATGGTCTCCTTCTCCTATCGGACCCGGATCTGGACATAACCGGTCCTGCCGGTCCTGTGGTCCAGTGCGAGTAGGGTCAGTCGCTGACGAGGCTTGATGGCCTGGATAATTTTCACCAGATCTTCGAGCCCTTTCATCGAATGGCCGTCAATTTCAAGAATCAGGTCTCCCACCTCGAAACCCACCCCACCAAGGGGACCTGTAGGATCCACCCAGGTGACTCTTACGCCGTTATTGGAATGAAGCCCAAATTTCCGCGCCTCTTTCGCTTTTAGGGGCGCGGCATCGATACCCAGGCGGGCCTTTATAGAAGATGCCTGCATCCGTATGGCATGTTCAAGGTTTCCGATATTGACCGGTATGGTGTGTTTTTTCCTGTTCCTGATAATGGTGACATCCACATTTGTGCCAATGTTACTGTTGGCCACTCTATTTCTGAGCCCGGTGCCATCCGTTATGGGGTCTCCATCATAGGCGATGATCACGTCCCCACGTCTTAGACCGGCCTTTTCCGCAGGACTTCCCTTGGCGACATCGGCCACAAGCGCACCTCGAGGCCCTTTGATGCCGAAAGACCTGGCGAGTTCAGGTGTCAGGTTCTGGGTACTGACGCCGAGCCAGCCGCGCGCCACCTTCCCATCGGCGATAAGGCTTTTTGCCACGTGGAGGGCCATATTGCTGGGAATGGCAAAACTCAGTCCTTCAAATCCGCCGGACTCGGTGACAATGGCAGCATTCACCCCGATGACTTCACCCTTTAGGTTGAGGAGGGGTCCCCCGCTGTTGCCGGGGTTGATGGCGGCGTCGGTCTGCAGAAAATCCTGGTAGCTGCTGGGATCCGTGATTCCACGGCGGTGTTTGGCGCTGATAATCCCCTGGGTCACTGTCTGATCCAGGCCCCTGGGGTGGCCGATGGCGATCACCCAGTCCCCCACCTCCATCTTGTCGGAATTCCCGAAGGTCACGTGGGGAAGGCTATCCTTGGCGTGGATTTTGATAACGGCCAGGTCTGTTTTCGGGTCTGCACCCACCAGTTTGGCATCGTAGGTATTGCCGTTGGCCAGTAGGACACTAATTTCTGTTGCCCCGCCCACCACATGGTTGTTGGTCAGGATAAATCCTTTTGAGTCCATGAGCATTCCCGTGCCGAGACCCTTGAGCTCCCGGTTGAATTTTCGGGGCATCCCCGGGACATCAAAGAAGAACCTGAAAAAGGGGTTGTTATCGGAAGGGAAGAAAGGATTGGCGATCTCCTGGCGCTGGGTTACTTCGATGTGAACAACCGCGGGAATGGTTTGTTTCGCAACGTGCCTGATGGCTGTTATGAGGCTGATGGGTTCTCCTGTCACCGCTGCCATGGCTGGCACGGAAAAGAGAGCGACGGCAAGTGTCACGCCTATGATGGACCAGGCCAGAAATGCGCGATTCGAATGGGAACGAATCCTGTTTATCATCATGTAGGTCCTCCTTTTGCCTCAAAAGAATACCATTTTTTCTCCGAGACGCAACAGAACAATCTTGATGGAATCGTAAAAAGCCCTTCCATGGGAACGATGAAGTCTTCTTACGAGGTCATGAATCTTACCATAGTGCCTGAATATTTCAGGCGCATTTCATAAAAATTACAATCTTGAAAGGATTGAGTCCGAGTTCACGGGGAGCAATGCTTAAAGAACTGGGGTGGGAAGTGGGTGGATTTCAAGTCCTTCGTTTGGAAAAAGGCGCAAGTGTGTCTGATCAGAATCGGTGGTTTTTTCCGTCCGGTGTCAGTCTGACTTTTCTCATGAGATCTCCGACCTGGTAGGGCTTACCGATGAAACCCGCCGCCCCTGCCTGCAGCAGATCCTTTACTTATGCAGAACCGGGAAATAGATCCTGAAAGTGGTGCCCCGACCCGGTTCGCTCTTGCATGTGATATAGCCGGCATGGGCCTTTACCAGGCCATAGACCATGGGGAGTCCGAGTCCCGTTCCCTTTCCCACCTCTTTTGTGGTAAAGAACGGTTCGAAGATATGGTCCATCAACTCTTTGCTGATTCCGCTACCGGTATCCGATAGACTCACGAGGACATGGGCGCCCTCTTTTGCACCAGGGTGGTTCCTGCAGTAGGACGCATCCAGCGTTACGTTTTCCGTTTTAATGATCAAATGGCCCCCGTCGGGCATGGCGTCCCTCGCATTTACGCTCAGGTTCATGATGATCTGCTGCAGCTCCGCGGGGTCGCAACTGACGATGCTGATGTCCTCAGCGAGGTGCAAGTTGATGTCTATCATTTTGGGCATGGTCCGCTCGAGGACTTTGCAGGTCTGGACGATTTCCTGGTTTGGATTCAAGGGTTTTGGTTGACTTTCCACTCTTCGGGCATAGACCAAGAGCCGTTTGGTAAGATCGCCGCCCCTTCGGGCCATTTTCTCTATGGCTTCTATTTTTTCGTATTCTGCATCACGTGGGTTTTTGTCCAGCAGGAGAATCTGAGCATACCCCAACATTGCCTGCAAAAGATTGTTGAAATCGTGTGCAATCCCCCCGGCAAGAGTCCCCACGGCCTCCATTTTCTGGGCATGTCGGAGCTGTGCCTCGAGCCTCCGGGGTTCGGTCATATCGAGAAAGATGGTGAGAAGAAGATTTTCTCTCGCGAATGGCAGGACTTTTGAGAACATGGCCGCGTTGAGGATTGAACCGTCCCTGGCCTTGAAATCCATTTCCAGTCTATGCACTTCTCCATGGGTTTTCAGTTCATTGGTAAACCTGTCCCTGTCTTTTTCCGAATAAAACCCCAACTCGGTGGTGGTTTTGCCAACGACATCTTCCTTGGCAAATTGTGTGAGTTGGCAGAATGTCTGGTTCACCTCTTTCAGTTTTCCTGTTTCCAAATCGCTCAGGGCAATGGCCTGGGGAGAAAGATCAAAAATGGTCCGGAACAGGGATTCACTCTCTTGAAGCGCTTCCTGCATCCTTTTCCGCTCATCGATATTTCTCAACACCCCCTGCATGCCCGTGGGATTACCCTTGGCGTCATAGAGGAACCCCAGTTTAAATTCCCCCCAGAAGGTGGAGCCGTCTTTCCGAATATATTCGTATTCCATCAGGGGGATGTTTACATCCCGCCCATTCTGCGCCAGCGGCGCGTATTTCTGGAAATCCCTTACGCCCTTTTCGAAAGAATCCGGGGTCATATAATCTGCCAGGTTTTCCTTCAGGGCCTCTTCCACGGTCAGGCCGAAAAGAGCGGTGACCGAGGGGCTCACATAGGTGATATTCAGGTCCATATCCTGGATGAAGATCACATCTCTCACGTTTTCAGCCAGAAAACGGTATCTTTCCTCCACCTGTAACTGGTTAGAATATTCGTACATTTCTCCGCCTCATTCCCCTTTCGGGCCTTCATCTCTACATTGCAGTTCCTGACGGGTTTTTTGACTGCCTCATGCCAAAAGAACGGCGCTATCTTCCAGGCATTCCCACCATTTTTGTCAGATTTTCCCCTAATGCTCTGGACAGTGCTCTGCTTTTGCTTTGTACCATCATCAAAGATGCAAAGCACATACCATGATTTATCGGGGTTGTGAAGAGCCGATTTGTTGCTACGCGTTGAGCTCGCCTTTATACTTCCTGTACAGTCCTCTTAGCTGGTGATAAGTCAATCCCATCGCGCCGGCCGCTTTTCTCTGGTTGAACCTTGATTCCCTGAGGGCCTTTTTCAACAACAGCAACTCGACTCTCCGCATGGCCTCCTTAAAAGGCATTTTTAGGATTTCATCTGTTTCTAAGCCCTTGGACTCGCTTTTTTCATCTATTGTTTCTTTTGGGGCATGAAGCTCTGGAGAAGGCTTGAAGGGTTGAAAGACGATGGTCTTGATGAGTGTGGCATCAGACCGATATACGGCGCGTTCCACTGCGTTTTTGAGTTCTCTGATATTTCCGGGCCAGTTGTAGCTCTCCAGTTTTGCCATCGCCTCCGGGCTGAACTGCGGTACATCCTGCCACCCCAGTTCAAGGGCCATCCTCCCGGCGAAGTGGTGTGCTAGTAACGGAACATCTCCTTTTCTTTTCCTCAGTGGAGGCAGATAGAGGACCTCAAAAGAGAGTCTGTCCAGGAGGTCCCGCTTAAAACGTCCTTCATCGGCAAGCACGAGCAGGTCTGTGTTGGTGGCGGCCACAATGCGAACATCCACTTCCATGCGTTCAGGGCTTCCCACCCTCTCAAAAGTCCCATACTCCACCACCCGGAGTATCTTTTCCTGGACTTCCATGGGAAGGAGGCCTATCTCGTCCAGGAAGATGGTGCCTCCTTCCGCCGCCTCGAACCTTCCAACGCGACGTTGTTCCGCCCCTGTAAAGGCACCCTTTTCGTAGCCGAACAGCTCAGACTCAATGAGCGATGAACTCAGCGCGGAACAGTTCAAAGCGATCAGGGGGCTTCGCCACCTTCTTGAAAGGTAGTGGAGTCGGGATGCCGCAATTTCCTTGCCCGTTCCCCTTTCGCCGATGAGGAGTACAGGGCGGTCCACCCGGGCTGCCCGGGAGAGCATCTCCTGAAATTCCAGGAAGACATCCGAGGACCCAAGGGCATCCTCTATGCCCACCGTGACAGCAGATTTCGCTCCTCGCGCCGAGATGTTCTTTTTCTCTTTCATGGCAGTAAAGGCTAGTAGTTAGCGAAAAAAACCAGTTAATGGATAAAAGTACCATATATGCCTCTCCTTGTCAAGGCTGGAATTTTGCGTAACACATTGCATTCATTGGGTTTGGCCCAAATGTCCTCTTTTTGGCATGGTTCCTGCTCATCAAGAGTCCCATAACCGTCACAAAAGGAGGTCAACCCATGGGTATTTTTACAAGATTCAGAGACATCATCAGTGCAAATATGAACGCCATGCTGGACAAGGCGGAGGATCCTCAAAAGCTGCTCAAACTGATGATCCGAGAGATGGAGGACACGCTTGTGGAACTTAAGGCATCCTGCGCCGGGGTTATGGCAAACAGCAACAAGGTCCGGAGGCAACTCGATAGTGCGCATGCCAAGGTGACGAGCTGGGGAGAGAAGGCGACACTCGCCGTGTCCAAGGGACGAGACGATCTTGCCCGGGAGGCGCTTCAGGAAAAACGGAGATATGCTGAAAGAACGGAGACCTTGGAAAATGAAATGTTGGAGTTGCAGGGTATCGTTGACAGCTATCAGGATGATATCCGGCAACTGGAAGAAAAACTGGGTACTGCCCGGGAAAAGCAACGCGTGCTTGTAGAACGGCACATCAGGGCAAGTAAGAAGATCCGTGCTCAGCAGGATATCAGACGCATGGATGGTGCGGAGACACTGTTAAAGTTCGAACAGTTCGAGAACCGGATTGAACGGATGGAGGCTGAGGCGGAACTGGTAAACTATGGCAGAAAACGTGCAATGGAACAGGCGTTCGATGAACTCATCGTGGACGATGAGATTGAGGACCAGTTGAAGGATCTCAAAAGTTCACTGACAAAGAGAAGCGAGGGAACCGTTTAGCAAGGGACCAAGGCACCCATCGGGCCTATAAACCGTCGGATAAAGATTTGCTATTGTAGAGGTACGGATATAGGTGTAGAAGTATTGGTGTAGATCGCATGCTTGCCTCTGCTTATAAAGCCACAAATATTATACGAGGAATTCTGAACCATGCACACCATTGTGATTCTGGCGATCGTCTTCGGGGGCTCTATCCTGGCGCTTTCAATAGTCGGCAGCACCATACTGATTGCCGTAAAGATTATCAGGGGTGGGTTCTCGAGGAAAGGCCAGCGACTTCAGACGGAGGAGGCCAAAATGATACAAGAGATCCATAGGGGATTGACCCGGATGGAAGAGCGGGTGGAGGCCCTGGAAACCATCATTCTGGAAAGGGAAAGAAAGGAACAGACGAGATGAGCAGAATAGATCATATATTTCGGGGAGGATTGTACCGTTCCCGGAGTGGCGTATTCCTGGGTGTGTGTAAGGGCATTTCAAGGTATTTTGATTTTTCCCTCTTCTGGATACGGGTCATTGCAATATTTCTCCTTATCTTCAGTGGGTTCTGGCCTGTGACGGCTCTCTATTTCATCGCGGCCCTGTTGATGAAGCCCGAGCCCGCCCTGCCGATAGGGTCCGATGATGAAGAAGAATTCTATGAAAGCTATGTTACCTCCCGGAAAGGTGCCGCCGACCGCATCATAAGAAGATATCAGAACATTGATCGACGCATTCAGAGGATGGAACACATGGTAACGGCCAAGGAATTTGACTGGGAAAACAGGTTGAATACGGACAAAGCCTGAACACATTTTGTGGTGCTAAACTCTGTCCTTGCGTTGCCTGCGACGATAGTAGTACTCCAATAGACCGTCGAAGGCCAAAGCAACGATGAAAATAAACATAAGGATGTATTTTATATAGATCCTTCCCAGGGCCCGCCAGTATAGTCCGGCAATGCTCCAATATCTCCTGAACCTTCCAGAGGGAACGGCCTTGCCAAGCTTTACCACTTCAGTTTTCACATCCTGATCTGTTACCTTCACCCGGACATAATGGTAAAAGGTGTGATCAGGGTCCTTGCCCACCAGCTCCGCACCGGCACCGCCGCTGATGATGGTATGCAGCCCCCTCGTTGTCACATCGTAATAGGCATGAATGTGGCCGGCAAAGAGCGTGGTAACCTTATATTTCAGGAAAAGCTCTTCCATACGCCGGGCCTCATCCGGGTCTTTCAGACTATGGGCATAACGGATCAGAACATCGGGTTTGTCCCTGGGGTCCCAGAGCGGGACGTGCATTAATACAAAACGGTATTTGTAACGCATTCCGTCTTCGAGTTCTTTGTTCAACCATGCCTCCTGTTCACAACCTATGCCCTTTTCATTGCTGTCATCCAGGAGGATAAATTTCGAATTTCCCAGGGCAAATGTGTAATACATACGTCCGAAGATATGATAGTAGAGAGACATGTCGTCGAAGGCGACGTCATGGTTCCCGGGGAGGGTCAGGCTGGGGATCTGCAGATTACGCCGCTGTTCCAGGAATGAGGCGAACGTTTCCCTGTCCGGAAATAATACCAGGTCGCCGGTGATGATTGCAAACTGGAGAGAGGCATCCTTGTTCAGTTTATCCACAATCTGCTGAAATACCGGGCTGTTTTTCGGGTCTCCGAGAAAGGCGAAGGTGATGGGGCCGCCAGCATAGCGGTCGTTAATGGCAGCCAGGGCATGACAATTCAGATCGTGTTCCTCGATGGGAATGAGATCACCAATCTCAATATATCCCCAGAAAAAGAGAATGACGACGACCAGGGCCAGACGAAAATACGTTCTCCTGCGGAAGTAGGTGACAGCCAGATCAGTTAGTTTTCCCATGGGTATTTCTGCTCCTATTCACTGTTGTTTCTTATGCCCCGCCGGTGAAAAAATCTGTAGAGCACCACCAACACAACGCCGAGGCAAACCGCGATGATTACATACCGCTCTGCAAGGCGCATGACTCTCTCATAGTGCCTTCCAAACAGGTACCCCACGAGGATGAATTCACCGATGCCAAGGAGGACCCCGGGTGTATTGAAGATGGCAAACCGTTTATACTTCATATGAAAGATACCGGCCAGCACCGGGGTGATCCAGGAAAACGGGCCGCTCAGCCGGGCCAGAAAGACGGACCATTCTCCCCGCCGTTTGAAGAAGTTTTCTCCTCTCAGGTAATTTTTTTCGGTAAAAACCCGCCCCAACAAAGGCCGACGGCTGAAATGGACAAAAAAGGCCTCGCCGTAGCGCCGTCCGAGAACATAGCTGGTCGTGTCGCCCAGGATGCCGCCTGTATAGAACAGGATTGTCACGACCCAGATGTTGAGTATCCCCATGCCTGCCAGGATAGGCCCTGCCAGGAAAAAAAGCTCTCCGTAGACAAAAAGCGAAAAGGGGAAAACCGTCTCAACATAGGCCCCTCCCAGAAGGATCAGGTAGGCAATATGCCGGTGCTGTTCGAGAAAGAGGAGAAAATGGTCCATGCCTTATCTGACAACCTCGTATCTCTTGTTTTTTTTCACCGAAACGGGCTGCAGGGCCTGGTACAGCCAGACAAGGGTCTGCCTCAGATAGCCGTGCCGGGCAAACCGTCTGGCAGAACTCATGACTGCGTCTGTTTGAAAAAAGAAGAAAGGACCGTATGGTCTGGCCTGTTTGAGATAGTCCAGGTCCTCTGAATAGCTGAGCCGCTCATCGTAGCGTATCTTTCCGGCCACTTCGGCCCGGACAATCTGCAGGGAATAGGAGGTGTGGGTCACCCGGTGCCAGAGATCGTACAACCGAAACCAGTGCCTTGCCCCGGCCGAGGAATTATCCGATGGCCGGATGGATGTGGTGCCGATGCCAAGATTCCTGTCAATATGTTTTCCGAGATACCGGTTGAGTTCAAGAAGAAAGCCATTTTGCAGGACTGTATCGGCATCAAGAAAGATGATCCAGTCACTCTCAGGGTTTGTCTTCGCGAGGCCGATATTTCTGGCCCGTGACACACCCTGTTCACAAGTAAAGGCGTACACATTGTCATAGGCGTCTTCAAAGGGCTTTATCGTTTCCCACGTGGCATCAAGGGAGCCGTTTTCCACCACAATGGCTTCATAGCTGTCTTTGGGGTAATCCAGCCGGACAATTTTTTCCAGTGTTGCACCTATATAGTGCTGTTCATTGTGGGCCGGGATAACAAAGGAAAATCGTCTATAGCGAAGGTGGTTGTGTACCTCCTTGTGGATAATTTCCAGGGATTTTATTGTCTTCCAGGGTGCCTTGAAGGGTCTTGTGTGCTGTACCTCCTCCACGAGCGCAGAGAGATCAACCTGATCCTGTTCTCTGCTGGTAACATACCAGCCATTCGCCCCAAGAAAATCCGCCAGGTATTCCTGTTCGGTCTGGTGCGGGGTGGCAAAAAGCACGGCCGGCTTTTCAAGCTCGGCAAGGTCCATGACCGTGGTATAGCCGGAACGGGAAACAATCAGCCGTGCCTGGTTAAAAAGCCTCGTGCGCAGGGTGCCCGTGGCTACCGGGTAGATGGTGATGTTGTCTTCCGGGAGGCGGGTCACTTTCCTTGTGCTCGTATCGCCCAGAACAAAGACCTTGGTGCCGGGAAGGTTTTTTGCCTGCTCAATCAACCTGGGAGTGAATGATTGCCGTTGTTCCTGCAGATAGCCGCTGATGATAAAGAGGTACTCTATCTTCCCATCTGACTCTTCACGGATATAGGAGGAGAGGATGCCGACCCATCGGTGAAGCAGATGCTCTGTAACCCTGTTGTGGGACAATTTGCCGGAAAGGTTTGCCCTGTTCCCTGGAAAGTCCGGGATAAAGACCTTGTTGAATCGGCCGAAGAAAAAACGGTTTGCTTTGTCCACAATAAAGCGGAAGAGCTCCAATCCCTTCGGCATGACAAAAGAAATCTGGTGAGAAATGATAAAGGAGGGTATAGAGTAGGAACAGATCCCATAGCGGCCGTCGGAGATGATGCAGTCATATTGATTTGCCCGCTTGCTCACAAAGTTCCGCTCCTGAAAAATCAGCCAGCAGGTGGTGAAGAGATCTGCAGCAAGGTAGAAGAAAAAGGCAAGACCTGATCCCCGTTCAAGATTCGGATAGTCTCTCAATTCAATAAAGTCGATGCCCCTGTCCTTCAGCTCCTCCCGCAGGAACATGAGGGCATTCCCATGAGAAAGGACAGCGACCTGCCAACCCTCCCGGACATAGGATTTGATAATCGGCAAGGTCCTGGTTGCATGACCAAGCCCCAGGGAACTGACCGCAAAGAGGATACGATGAGACATGGGAACTTCCTATTTCTTTTGATGGAGAATATGATTATAGTACATGAAGAAATGATGAAGAGTGAACAAGAAAATGCAATAGGCCCAAAGGCTCATTGGCGCAGTCTTCATCTTCTCTTCATAATTGTGGGTTATCTTTCGAACAAAAGGGGTTGGAAAGGAGCAAAGATGTATCTAAAAGACTCTTCAAATAGCGATTCTCCACACATATTCAGATTGTTCGCCTCCTTCATTCATCAAGGGATTTCTTTTTTTGTACGCATTTTCCGGGAATCCCGATTTGCCCGTCACACTGCAGGCAAATTCAGGCGATTGTATCTGGTTCATTTCCGTAAGGCATATGTCCAGCGCCAACTCTTTATCCGTGAGGGAGCCTGCCGTCAATGCGGTACCTGCTGTAGTCTCCTTTTGACCTGTCCCCTGCTGACCACCCGCAGGACTTGCCTTGTTTACGGAACCTGCCGTCCTCAAGCCTGCAAGGTCTTTCCAATAGACCGACGCGATACTTATGAAGTGGAACTTTGCGGGGGTCAGTGCGGATACCGCTTCAGCAGGGCGCCTGCAGAAAATAAAATGCGGGCTCTGTGAAGCCACAGGCTCAGCCGGGCACATATGTTTCAATTGACCTTGAGCTATGGATATGCTGCAAGAATTCCTAAGGGCCGTTTTCAGCGGCACCATCGTCACTCACCTGGGATATGTGAGCTATCTCCTGATTTTCTTCCTCGTCTTAGTGGAGGGCCCTGTCGTGACGCTGGGGGCCGCCGCACTGGCTGGAGCCGGCCGCCTGAATCCATGGATGGTTTTTGCAGTGGCATGCGCCGGGAACCTGACATCTGACTCCCTCTGGTATATGATAGGCTATACCGGTCATTTGGACTTCGTCAGGAAACGATTACCGGGCTTTACCCGATTTGATCGACAGATCCGGGCCATAGAAAAGCGCTTGCGAAAGGATGGGATAAGGTTGCTTGTAATCAGCAAACTTTCCTTTAGTCTAATGGCCATTCCCGTTCTTATTGGCGCCGGTATTTCCCGGGTGTCGTGGTGGCGGATCCTGGGTGCAGCAAGCATTTGCCAAATTATTTGGGGAGGGTCGCTGGTGTTGGTGGGCTATTATCTGGGCGGGTCGGTCGTGCGGCATAGGCTGGGGCTGGAGGCGGGCATCTTTTTTGGAGGACTTTTTGTGTTCGTTATTGTTATGACCCTTTCCCGCTATACCGTCGCACCGAAAAGGTAAGATCATTGAGGAGAGATGGCTGACCGAATCATAAACATGATCCTGCCTGCAATCCAGCATGCCGAAATGCTCGGGTACTGGGTCGCCTTTTTTGCAGCGTTGCTTGAAACCACGGTCGGGATCGGCTTGATTCTGCCGGGGTCAACGCTGATCCTCTTCCTTGGTGTGCTCTCGGGAAGGGGCTATTTCGACTTCGGGGACCTCTTATGGTTTGCTGTCATAGGTGCCATCCTCGGGGACAATATCAATTATTATCTGGGGAAGAAGTATGGCTCACGGTGGATCAAGGATGGGGTCTGGTTCTTAAAGCCGGCTCACCTCGAAAAAGGGAGGGTTTTTTTCGACACCCACGGCGCCAAAAGCATATTCCTGGGGCGTTTTATCCCAAGCGTGAAGGAAATCGTGCCCTTTTTTGCCGGTTCGGTGCGTATGCGGCAGCGGACCTTTTTCATCTGGAATGTCCTTGGCGGGATCGGGTGGGGGTTTGAATGGGTCGGGGCCGGATATGTGTTTTCCCGATCCCTGAAGCTCGCGCAGACATGGCTTTCCCGCGCCGGGTTCTTCCTGACCGGCCTTGTGGCGCTCTTCATCATCTTCTATCTGATGAAGTGGGTGGTGGCAAAAAAGGGGAAGTATTTTTGGACCCTTCTCTTGTCTTTGTGGTCTTCCGTAAGGCAGGCCATTGCCCAAAACCCGGAGATAACGAAGCTCACTGCCCGCCACCCGGTTTTTTTCCGCTTCATGAAGAACCGTTTTGCAAGGGATTCCTTCCGGGGCCTTCCCGCAACCGTTTTGGCGCTTGCATTTGCGTATGTGTTGGCCCTTTTCGGCGGTATTATTGAAGACTTCATAACATCGGACCCGATTGTCGGGGTGGATGTTCGCCTTGCCCATCTGCTGGTCCTATTCCGAAACCCCATTTCTACAAAGGTCTTTTTCTGGGTAACCGTCCTTGGCAAGTGGGAAGTAATTGCGGCTTTTACGCTTTCGGTTATCGCGTCTCTGTGGCTGCTCCGGTATCGTCGCTACATCCTGCCCCTGCTCGCCGCCATCGTGGGCAGTGACGCCTTTACTCAACTGGGAAAACTCCTTTTTCATCGTCCCCGTCCCCTGTCGGCGCTTTATTGGGAACACTCATTTTCCTTTCCTAGCGGACACGCCACCATTGCCGTTGCTTTTTATGGCTTCCTGACCTATATCGTCATGCGCGAGGCAAAACGGTGGGAGACGAAAGTCAACATCTGTTTTGCGGGGATAGCCCTCGTGCTCCTGATCGGCTTCAGCCGTCTCTACCTTGGAGTGCACTATCTGAGCGACGTGTGGGCCGGTTACCTGGTCGGCGCCCTGTGGCTCATCGCCGGGATCAGTATATGCGAGTGGCTGCGGTCCGGACAGGCGGGACGCGAGTCGCCTGCCGTTCCCGGCAGGGCTCGCGCCATTTCCGTTGGTCTGCTGCTTATATCTGTGGTATTTTATTCGGGTTTTGCCGTTCAATATGCCCCACCCATGAAATCCCCTGTGCCGGCGAAGCAGATCATTGTTCACCAGGCCCAGGAGATTTTATCAAAAACAGGTTTGAAGTTTACGGAAACGATTGCGGGTCAAAAGCGCAGGCCCATCTGTTTTGTTATCATGGCCGGAAACGATAAACAGTTCATCCGCACTATCGTGGCATCCGGCTGGCATCGTGCCGATTCTATCGACATATCATCCTTTGCAAAACTCGCGAAATCCAAAATATTCGGGAACCCTTATCCGGCCGCGCCGGTGACACCCGCGTTCTGGGATACGAAGGTCAATACTTATGCCTTTCGGAAGACAATCGGGAACGGCCGGGATCGTAAGCGTTATTATGCAAGGTTCTGGAGGACCCGATACAACACCGCTGACGGCGAGCATTTGTATGTGGGCACCGTAAGCCTTGCCAAGGGAATCTTGTGGCGGGTAACGCACAAGACATACCTTGATAACGATGCTGCGAGAGAGCTTTTTTTCAAGGATTTGAAAAAGACGGGAAAAATCGGAAGCTTCAAAAAAATACGGCTGGAAAAACCCGCGGTGATTGAAAGTTTCCTCCAGAACCGTATTTTCACGGATGGGTTTGCCTATTTCATCCGGCTCCGGTAGGATCACCATATTGCAGAGGTGCTCGAAAGAAGAGGCCCTTTTTTTATGCGGTCAATCAAACGCTTTTTTGTCATGGCAGGTTTTCTGCCCCTGTTCGGCACCATTCAGGCCCTGCACTGGCTGGGTTTCCTGCTGGATGAGCTGTTTTTTCCCGGCTACCGCAAGATAACCGTCGGGAAACCCGTCTTTGTGGTTGGTGTTCCCCGGAGCGGTACGACCTTCCTTCACCACGTGCTGGCCAAAGATGAGCAATTCACCACGTTCAGGACCTGGGAATGTCTATTCGCCCCATCAGTGATCGAGCGAAAAATCTACCTTGGCCTTTCTCAAGTCCACAACCGTCTCGGCCGACCGTTCGGATGGTTACTCAAGGGTCTTGAGAAGCACGTCTTGGGCGGTTTAGACGACATCCACGCGATGACCCTCGATGCACCGGAGGAGGATTACTTTGTCTTTATGCCGATTCTTGCGTGTTTTATCCTGATCGTGCCCTTCTTTTATACAGAGTCAATCTGGCGAATGGCTTTTTTCGACCGGGACATGCCGGTGAGGCGAAAACAATGGATAATGGCTTACTATAAACGCTGTTTGCAGAAGCATCTCTACGTACACGGACCCAATAAGCGTCTGTTGTCGAAGAACCCTTCGTTTTCATCCCTGGTGGGTAGCCTGAACAGAACCTTCCCCGACTGTCATTTCCTTTGTTGTGTACGCGATCCCTTGAAAACCCTTCCATCACAGTTAAGCTCCCTCCAGTCAGGGCTGAAGCTCTTTGGTATCGATCCATACGGTGAGGTTTTTAGAAACCGCATGCTTGACGTATTCTTGTTTTATTATCAGAACTTGATGACCGTTCTCGCGGCTGTCCCCACTAACCGTCATATTTTCCTACGAATAGAGACCCTGAAATCTAATTTGGCCAACACGATAAGCCGTACCTATCAGCAGCTTGCTATTTCGCTCGATCTGAATTTTATCAGGCAATTGCAATTGGAAGACGCCGATGTGAAATCCTATACCAGCAAACATATCTATTCACTGGAGCAGTTCGGTTTGGATGAAACAACCCTCCGGGAGCGTTTCGCCGGGGTTTATGAACAGTATGCATCCGCCACTTACAGGGATCAGCAGGGAGACAAAGGCTTATTTGTTCAGAAAGGGCAGCTAGATGATGGAATTTCCGGGAGCGCCGGACAGGCAAGCGGCTGCTGATATCAGGGAGGCCGATAAGTTGCGCGTGGTGATCATTTCGGATGCGCTACCCGAGCGTAACGGCGTGGGGACGTATTATCATGATCTGGTGGAATACCTTCGTGACTACATAGAACACGCCGAGCTTATTTGCCCGTATAGCGGTGTCGGACCATGGAAAGGCCGGCTGGCTTTTCCTCTGCCAGGCGATAGGACGCAAAAAATCACCATCCCGCCGATTCGTCAGATCCACAAATGCATCCGGCACATTGCGCCCCACGCCATCATTGTACCAACCCCGGGACCTTATGGATTGCTGGGCGTGTACCTTGCGAAACGCTATAGCCTGAATTTGCTGGTTGGATTTCATACCAATTTCGAAAAGCTCACCGACCTCTACTGGAATCCGTTTTTCGGAAAGTTCAGCCGAACATTTTTGCGGGCCTTTCACAAATTTTTTTTCCGGCATAGCTCGCTGGTGCTTGCCAACTCCAAAGAGATGGCGGCGGCTGCACGCGATATGGGTGCAGGCAGGGTTCGGCTCATGGGTACACCCATTAGCCGGCAATTTCTCCAAGAACCCTTGACTCCTCCGGCTGATGGGCTAAACAGAATACTTTTTGCCGGGCGCCTGGCCGCCGAAAAAAACCTCCATTCGGTCATTGCTGCTGCTCGGGAATTACCCAACATCCAATACCTTATCGCCGGGGATGGACCGCTGCGTGATCTGGTCATTACGCAATCCAGGAACTTGTCAAACCTTACCTATCTCGGATGGCTGGCAAGGTCAAGTATGCCCGCCACCCTGGACAGCGTAGATATGCTTATCCTCCCTTCTCAAGTGGAATCTTTCGGGACTGCCGCGCTGGAGGCCATGGCCCGGAACAGGATTGTTCTTGCCTCTGAGAAATGCGGCATCTTTGACTGGCCTTCACTCAACGGGAATATTTTTAGACTCGGAAAAACCGAGAGTGTCACTGACGCGATACGGCGTATTGCACAACTTGATCATCAGCAATGGAGAGAAAAGGCGGAAGGCGCATGCAAGGCGGCCCGCCAATTTAACGATTGGACCATCAGCAACTGGATAGAAATTCTGAAAACGAATGGCGCTGTCTAAACACATGTCTCATCCCCTCCCATTGTCCGCGCTGGTATCCATCCATGATGTGATGCCTTCAACGCTGGCCGACGTCTTGACTACCATTGCTTTTCTGGAATCACGCACCATTGCACCCATTGTTCTGCTTGTCGTTCCGGGTAAGGCCTGGAACGCGGAGCAAGTCGGGAAATTGAAACAACTGCAGCAAAAAGGATACCTCCTGGCCGGCCATGGTTGGGCGCATCGCGTGGAGCGTATAGCAGGGTTTCGGCACACTCTGCACGCATGGTTGTTTTCCCGCAATGCGGCGGAACATCTGGCGCTGGATCGCCATAGGATCACTGCCTTGATCACGCGCTGCTACCATTGGTTTGGAGAGATGGGGCTGGATCCCCCTGCCCTATACGTGCCGCCGGCATGGGCAATGGGGTCGATTTCCAGGAGTCAATTGCGCATCCTTCCGTTTCGCTATTTCGAATATTTCAGCGGCGTGTATGATGGGAAAACGGACCGGTTCTATCGTTTGCCGCTGGTGGGCTACGAGGCCGACACACTGTGGCGGGTTTCACCGCTTCGCCTGTGGAACGGGGTGAATCTTGCCCTTGCCCGGCGGACCGGCCTCCTGCGCATCGCAATACACCCTCATGACCTGCATCTGAGGCTTTCCAATAAACTCAAGACACTTCTGGATTTACCAATGCATTGGCGCGAGTACCGACATGTAAAAGAAGGGAAAAGGAGTAACCTAATTTAATTGACACCACACCGCAAACTACTGGCCCAACGATACACACAGTACTATGACCGGAAATACCACAGGGGCGGCAAACTCCGGGAGAACCGCTACAAACTGCATCCTGTTGATTTGGATGTATATTTTGTTGTGTTCAGTTACATAGAAAGGAACCCTTGTGAGGGCCGGCATGGTTGCGGGTGGAGAAGACTATCCATGGTGCAGTGCTTCCTAAACGGTTGGACAAAAAACTTAACCGGGTAGTTGTTCCTCGAAAAAGAGGGAGACCGCAAAAGGAAGATAAATAGAGGTCGATTCAATTCTTGAAAGTTGTTTTGAACCTGCGCCCCCTTTTACGGGCCTTCACCATTCTCCGCAACTCTGCGGAGGCGTGTAGGCCTATCTCGCCGGTCAAATTCCCATGAGAACCTCTGCGTTGCCATGCGCGATCCTCTCTCTATCGGCGGGGCTCACCGGGAGTTGGTCCAGGAAGGTGCACGCTTCTGAATTCGATCCAAAGGGATAGTCGGCTGAGAACATGATCCGGTCTACACCGACTTCAAACAACAGGTTAAGGAATGGTGGGAGGAAGTTGAAGCCACTGATCGTGTAGTGGAGGTTCTCTCTGAGGTAGGCGCTGATCGGGCGGTGCAGTTTCGTCATTTCCGTCGGCAGGCTGCGATCGATTCTGGGCAGCATAAAGGGAAGCGCTTCGCCCAGGTGCCCGATGATAATCTGCAAGCGTGGGTATCGATCGAAAGCTCCACTGAGGATGAGGCGAAGGACATGGATGGCGGTTTCGATGTGCCACCCCCAACCCGCCGTGGCCAGCCGCGCCGTAACCTCCGCCGAGAAGTTTCCAGTGTAGGAGGCATCGACCACCGGCTGGGGAGGACGTGTCGGATGGATGTAGATCGGCACATTCAGTGCTTCGGCACGCTCCAGGATCGGCCAAAAGAACTCGTCGTCCATGTAGCGGCCCCGGGTGTGGCCGTTGATCATCCCTCCCTTGAAGCCGTGTTCACGGACCATACGTTCCAACTCGTCGGCGGCAGTGTCCGGAACCGCGGTCGCCAAGTTGGCGAACCCGGCAAAACGGCTCGGGTGGCGCCGCACCGCGTCCGCAAGGACGTCGTTTATATCGCGGGCCATCTGTATTGCCTCGGCCGCCTCGAGTTGATCCACACCTGGAGCGACCAGAGACAGGACTTGCACGTCGATGCCTGCGGCGTCCATGTCCGCGATCCTGCGGTCCCCGAGGTCGCACAGTTGATCGAGGAGTTGGCCACCTTGTGCCCGCTCTTTGTGCTGGCGCCCAGGGCCTTCAATGAAGGCAGAGGTCGCGAAGTGCTCTTCAAGCGTGATTGTGCGGGTCGTCGTCCTTGGCACTTTTGATTCATTGTTCACAGTAGTTTCCTCCTTGTTTAGCTCTCCTGCCGCACCCTCTCGCTTTCACTCTGCTGGGGCGCCCAACCCGATCTGCTCTGCATTCAATCGCCTATTTTCTCAAACCAACCAAGAACAACAGGAACAATAGAACAGTTGCGCCTCCTGCTGCAAGAAAAACACCCAGCAGTCCTGATGTCAGGAAAACGGCACCAAAGATGATGGGAGACAAGAACTGTCCGATAAAACCAAACGTCCCGAGATACGAAACGACCCTTCCCCGGAAAACAGGGGAGACCGTCTCGCCTGCCCAGACCATCACCGCAGGCATTACCATTCCCTGCCCTATACCAAAGAAAGCCACGGAAACCGCAATAACCGGCAGTAAATACCCGTAGGAAAGGCCGGCAAATCCAGCGGTCCATAGTAAAGCGGCTGTAAGTACGATCTTTTTATACGATAATCCAGCCCTGATCTTTCCATAATTTAAAGAAGTTAACCCTGCACATATCATCATAACCATTAAAAACAGGCCAACAGATGCTGAATCAGAAACCCCATCATTCCTTAATAATGTGGGAAGATATATCACAACAACATAAAGAAGAATATTCGTTAAAAAGATAAGGGCATAAATGGCAAATAGTAATGGATTTTTTCTGAAGACCGCTAATAAGGAAGCTTCTTCGCCAGTGGCCTGAATACTTTTTCTGTGAGTTTCAGGTATTGTAAAAAGCCCGAGAACACCGAGAGGGATTCCCAATAGATAGACTCCGAACGGATAATGCCAGGAAAAGCTGCCAAGGAATCCACCGATCAACGGCCAGATAAAACCCAGGCTATTAGCACTTGCCCGCCATCCCATGGCCTTATCTCTCTTTGTACCTTCGTACAGGTTCAGGATTATCACGGTGATCGAAGTAAAAAACGCCGCGACACCTATTCCCAGAATTGCCCTGCTGATAATAAGTACCCAAAATGACGTGATAAATAATCCTGCTCCTCCGGCAAGTGCAAAAAGTATAAGACCGAAAATATATGGCCTCCTGGGTCCCATTCTGTCAATGACATTACCGAACAGGGGACTGAAAATCGCAATGAAAAGCCCATGGGTGGTAATGATTAGACCTGCAGATGCCGGGCTAACACCCAGGCCTTCACCCATCCAGGGGAGAACCGGAGCTATGATCGAACCGGCCATGACGGTCAACGTGGCCGAAGCGAGAATAACCCATAGAGTATACCTTTCATGTATTTTCAATTTCATGGCCCTTTTCCAGGTGATTATTGACGTTCAGGATGAATGATAACTACTTTGGTTGGTGTCTCTACCGGCTCGATGACGTGTTCCACACCACCTGGTATCACTACAAAATCGGGAGATTTGTAAGAACTAATCTTATTCTCATCACTCCGCTCAAGATTGATCGTACCGGCAGCAACCACAATGATTTCATCAAACGGATGGCTTTCCCTGGGAGACCGGTTTCCGATCTCACCGAAAACCACTTCAACTTCAAATTCATTCCCGGGGCCTTTAAATAATCGTGTTATGTCAGGTATTTTTGTGTTTTCTTTTCCTGAATCTCTACCTTGTTCCATGATTTTTCCTCCTTTAAGTGATAAGAACGTACTTTTTCGGAAAGAAGTATAAGAATAATAGCTCTTGTGTGTCAAGGAATGATAAGAACTTTTGGAATTCCGATATCAGTAGTGTCCGGTTAAGATTCAAATAATTTCAACTGGATATGTCCAGTAGCAATTTGGTTTCTGTAATCGTTAGCCGTAAGGGCCTGTTATGAAAGGAGGCCTGTGCCTGCAGTGCGGGCCCTTCCGGCTGCGCTGGTATAGCGTTTGACAAATGTGCATATGGTAATATAATTCGGCTGAAGAGGATTGATGCCCCTTTTTCCCGGCCTGGTCCGGTGGAATTTCTTTTGCTGTGAGGAAAAGCCATGAATGAACTTCTGACCCATGCCTTAACGGTATTTCTGGCCTTTTTTGCAATAATGAACCCTATTGCCAACACCCCTATTTTTATTGGATTAACCGTGGACGATGATCGCGCCACAAGGAAACAGGTCGCATTGAGATCCGTAGGCCTGGCTTTTGTTATCGTTTTTTGTTTCTGTGTTCTTGGGAAGGCCATATTTGAGCTGTTCGGGATATCATTGCCGGCATTCCGCATTGCCGGTGGGGCCCTTGTTTCCCTTGTCGGATTTCAAATGCTGCATGGTGAACAATCAAGAATCCATAGTCCCAGCGATAAAGAAAACATAAACGCCCGGGAAGCAGCGTTGAGCGTAGCCATATCACCACTGGCTATGCCTATTTTGGCGGGTCCCGGGACTATCGCGACAGCAATGAATTACTCCGCAACAGGGAAATTGCCGGAAATTGTTATCACTATCATTACCTTTGCGGTGCTTTGTATTATAACGTATGTGTTTTTCGTCTTCGGTCATGGTCTGGTCAAATTCATCGGCAAAAACGGGATAAAGGTTGTGACCCGGTTGATGGGCCTGATACTGGCCGTCATTGGGACGCAGATGGTTATCCAGGGCATCCATGGTGCAATGAGACTTTTTTAGAGGGTCTTTTTGCCACTGTAGTAAGCCCGTGTTCCTTTCCCTTCACTATGCGTCCTTGCACCAAAACGATATTTTCCAAAAGCCGAGTTTCGCATGGGTCAAATTACGTGCCATGATTCTTCGCTACCTCGAGGAAATGCCGCATGATAAGTGAACGTATTTTGTTCCGTGGATGATTGTGGACACAATTTCTTCATGGTTCCTTCATGATCGTAAACTATTATCAAAAACAAAGGAGTGCTGGAGGCAATAATATCCAGCCGGGCGATGACAACTCCGGGAAGCGTTTATCCGGTGAAAGAAGAATGAAGAGGATCGAATGAAAATTCTCATAGTGGATGATGAGCCGGATCTGCTTGAGGAACTCCGTGAGACGCTCAAGCAGCAACGATACGAGGTAGACACGGCCGCCGATGGTGAAGAGGCCCTGGATAAGGTGTTTGATAATGCGTATGACCTCATTATCCTGGATATCATGCTCCCGAAGATCGACGGCCTTGGAGTCTTGAAAGAGATCCGTAACGGGGACATCAAGACACCCGTACTCATGTTAACGGCAAGGGGGAGTGTGGAAGACAAGATTGCGGGGCTCGACTACGGTGCTGATGATTATCTCCCAAAGCCCTTTGACAGGGCAGAGCTCATGGCCAGGATCCGGTCCCTGCTCAGGCGGACCAGTGAGCACAAGGATACGCTGCTGACTGTCGGGGATGTCTCTCTTGATACAAAAACCCGGGAGGTTTTTAAAAAAGACGTCCCAGTGGAATTGACACCCAAGGAATTTTCAATCCTGGAATTTCTCTCATATAATAAGAACCGCGCAGTTTCCAGGTTCACCCTGGCGGAACATGTCTGGGGAGATGAATTTGATCCCTTTACCATGTCCAATTTCATAGACGTGCATATCAAGAATCTCCGCCGGAAGATCGCGGACGCTGAAACAAGGAGCATCATCCGGACAATCCGTGGTATCGGGTTCATCATCGAGGACGCACAGGAATGAAGATAAGACACAAAATAACCCTGTGGATTACCGGAACCGGCGTTCTTGTGAGCCTTGTATTCTCCCTGATCATTTTCGTGGAAATGAAGGACCTGCCCTATAAATCCATCGATACGGGGTTGGAAGTCATTGCCCAAGTCCTGGGCCGTCTTGCAATTGCAGGGAAGGTACCGTCCAGCGGCCGTCTTGCCGGCAATTTTTCCGTTGACGTGAACCAATACTGGATCAAGATTTATGACAGTCATATGAAGATCATCTACCAGACAGATCCGGCACGCCATGTTACCCTTCCCATGCGCAATAAGAAAAGGGCCTATACGGTCATAAAATCGATGCCTGAAAATGGCATCGCTTTGGCAGAGGAAGCTAACAAGGTAACTTTTCGGGTAAAAACTGTTTATCTCCACAAACAAGGTTCGGGATATATTATTCAGATAGCCAAACCCCTCGGTCAACTGCAGGATGAAGTCACGGATTTGCTGCAGAGTATCGCTCTTGGATTGCTGGTGGCCACCTTGTTGCTAATTTTGTTGGGCTATGGGGTAGCAGGCAGGATTCTCAAGCCTATTGGCGTGATTAACCGGATGGCCCGGGATATCAGTGACAGGACCCTGGACCGCCGGATCCCGATGGGCAAGAGTCGGGATGAACTGTATGAGCTTTCCGGTTCTCTCAACCGGATGTTTGACCGCCTGCAGTATTCATTTGACATGCAGAAGCAGTTCATCGCGGATGCCTCCCATGAACTCAAAAGCCCCATTACGCTGTTGATGCTGTTTATGGAACGGGCTGTGCACCGAAAAGATCTGCCGGATGCTTTCAAGCAACGGTTGATGCATCAAGGGAATATCCTGCGCCGGATGAGCCGTCTTGTTAAGAACCTGCTTGATCTGTCTGCCTTGGAGCTAAAAAGAAACATAGATTTTAAGGAAGTCAGTCTGCCGTCCCTTTTAAAATCGGTTCTGGGGGACTATGAAGATGTATTTGCTGCCAAGAGAATCATCGTTGACATGGACATCCCTGAAAACCTTGCAGTCAGGGGAGATAAGGACGAACTTCAGCGGGTACTCATCAATCTTGTGGACAACGCTATCAAATATAACCGTGATGGTGGTGAAATAAGGATAAAAGCGTCAAAAGATGATCAGGGTGTCCATCTTTCTCTGTTCAATACCGGCAGGGGGATTCCTAAAGCCGACCTGGACAAGGTGTTTGAACAGTTTTACCGGGTGGAAAAGTCACGGTCGCTTCGATATGGGGGCTCGGGTCTCGGTTTGACCATTGTCAAACGGATTGTTGAACTCCATGGCGGCACACTGGAGATGCAGAGCGAACCCGGCGCCTGGACCCGGGTCAATATCACCTTGCCGGCCGCGACAAGACCCTTCCGACAAAAATAATCCAAAAAAATCGTTTGTCTTCCTTTCCTTCACTGTTTCTTCATAAACGCCATTTAGAGTTGAGGGCAGAAACGGAGACGGGGCCACATGGGAACATGTTTGCCCTGGCGTCTCTAAATGGACTGATGTTGAGCGTGACAAGTGAATTTCCGTTGATTTCAATGATGGATGAGCACTTCTTTCAGTCGACAGGATGATCATCAGGATCGCGATTGTTGCGGGAGCGGTAATGTCGCGGCCAGGATCGGTGAGAAATCACCGGATGCGCTTTTTGGGACTAAATAGAAATAAGGGAAGTTATAAATGAAGGGAGCATATTTATTGATAGGCCTGACCCTTTGCTTTTTACAGGGGTGCGCGACCTACCAGCGATTACCTCTAGATGATTCCTCCGTCGCCCGCAAGCTGCGGCCACCGAGCATGGAAGATATTCGGATACGAGCAAAGGCCATCAACCACCCCATCTTGAAATCGATTCAGTTCAATGACCGGGACGGGCTGTCACCGGATGAGGCGGCCGTTCTGGCGGTGCTCGCCAACCCGGCACTCCGCGCGGTCAGAGATCGAAAAGGGCTTGGGGCGGCCCAGCTCCTCCAGGCGGGGATCCTCCCCAACCCCCAACTTTCTTACAGCCTTGATGTGCCTACCGGAGGCAACACAAAGGGCACGATCAATGCTTTTGGGCTTGGTTTGGGATGGGATATATCCTCTTTGATTTCGCGCGGAGCAAGATTGGAAGCAGCCCGAAGATACTCTGCCTCAGTGGATCTCCAGGTTGCGTGGCAGGAATGGCAGGTTGCGGAGGCAGCCAGATTGCATGTCTACCGTCTGCTGTTCTTAAAGGAGCAGCTGGTCTTGGCCGGGAAGACAGAGAGAGAGGCGAGGGAAAACCTCCACACCGTGAAAAAGGCCTTTTCATTAGGCGTAAAGACGATTCTGGAGTTGACTGCTGTGGAAATGGCCTATCAGAATGCGCACAACATTGTGCTCACCCTTGAGCAGGAACAACTCCATGAACGTTATGGGCTCAACCGGACACTGGGTTTGGCGCCCGATCGCGTGGTTTCGCTCCAGAAGAATGCCAGGCCTCCTTTATGGCAACGTCTTCCCGGATACGGGGAGATTATACGGCGTCTGGACAGCCGTCGTCTGGACCTTCTGGCCTTGAAAGAGGGATATGAAAGCCAGGAAGCGCGGGTCAGGGCGGCGGTTCTTTCCCAGTTCCCCAGAATTAATATCGGATTAAACCATGCCCGAGATTCGGGTAATGTCATTACGACAGGTTTTGCGGTCAGTGTGGATTTACCTTTCTTTGATCGGAATCAGGGACAGATCGCGGTGGAGCGCGCCAATCGCCAGCAACTTTACGATGAATACGTGGCCCGCATTTTTGAAATCCGGTCCAGCGTGGCGGCAATCCTCGGAAATATGGCATCCATAAAGAGACAGTTGGAGGCGGCGCAAGATTCGGTGAAGATTGCGTCTCAGCTTGTGGAAGCTTACAAACTGGCATTGAAGGATGGTAATGCTGATATCGTAACATACAATAATCTCCGTAATGAACTGGAAACCAGGAGACTCGGCATCCTGAAATTGAAGCGGGATTTGACCGACATGGGTATAGCCCTGGAAATTGCGGCTGGAGAAAATGTCCGCTGATTCCGCCTGGATGAAATGATGAAATTGCCATTGACCATCGGCGATGTATTGGGAGGGAAGAAGCTCAGATGAAACGGGGGAAATGGTTCTTCATTATATTTGTGGTCTGTCTGGGTATGGGGGCGTATTTCTATTATGCAGTGCGCGAAAAGCCGCGGCACCCCGTTATTCAGGATGCTGATCCCGTTGTTCCGGTTGCAGTGGTCAAGGTGGCGCCTATAAAGAAAGAAACTATCGGTGAGGTCATCACGGCATACGGAACCGTGCTCCCGGCGCCGGGAGCGGTGAGGAGCATATCGGTGCCGTTCGAAAGCCTGGTTCGCCACATACTGGTCAGCGAAGGCCAAGAGGTTTCAAGAGGCACCGATCTGGTGGAAATTGAAGCCAGTGCGGACGCGCGTCTCAAAATGCAGGAGGCGCAAAGCGCCTACGAAGCAGCCGGGCAAAACCTCGGAAAGATAAGGGAACGTGTGAAACTCAAAATGGGCACCATAGAAGAACTGCTCATTGCTCGACAGACGTATCAGAAAGCCAAAATCCAGCTGCAAGATCTTGAAAAACGGGGAATTGGAGAGAAAAGAAGAATACGCTCAGCCGGTTCGGGAATTGTTTACCGGGTAAACGTGGGGCAAGGATCCGTGGTTCCTGCCGGGACAGCATTCCTGGATATCGTTCCGGAGGATCGCATCGAAGTGCGACTGGGTGTGGAACAGCATGATGTCAGCCGGCTCAGGATCGGGCAGGTTGTCAGGGTTTCAAAAGTGAATGCATCGGTACCTGACACTGTATCTGGACAAATCGAGAGGATTTCCAGGGAGGTGGACCCAGCCACCCGTCTTGTGAATATTTTTGCTACAGTGAAATCACCAAGAAATCTCCTGATGGGAGAGTATCTCCGTGGAAGAATCGTTGCCGTTTCAAAGGAAGCACTTGTCGTTCCTCGATCAGCAGTGCTCCCCGAGGATGGTCATTACGTTCTTTACACGGTCAGCCTGGACCGGGCCAGAAAGCATATCGTGAAAACGGGATTGGAAAACAATCAACGAATTGAAATCATAAACAAAGATCTGAAGTCCGGGGAGCAGGTAGTCGTACTTGGCAATTATGAACTGCAGGATGGTATGTCCATTCGGATGGAGGCGCCCAGATGAATGTCACGGGCTGGATGCAATCACACCACCGATCGATCCTGTTCCTCATCATCGCGTTTGCCCTGGGGGGGATTGCTGCCAGCCGGAAGCTTCCGGTGGCCCTCTTCCCCCACGTAAGTTTCCCCCGCGTGGTGGTGAACCTGGATGCTGGCGACCGTCCTGCGGAACAGATGGCCATCCAGGTGACCTGGCCTGTGGAGGAGGCGGTTCGCTCCGTTCCCGGAGTGCGCCATGTGCGGTCCACTACCAGCAGGGGAAGTGCCGAAATATCCATTGACTTTGACTGGAGCCGGAACATGAGTGCCGCCACCCTGCAGGTGGAATCGGCCATCAACCAGGTCCTGTCCCGTCTACCCCAGGGAACCAGGTTTGAAGTCCGGCGCATGGATCCCACTGTATTCCCGGTTCTGGCCTACAGTCTGACCTCCGACACCCATTCCCTGGTGGAATTGCACGATATAGCCATGTATCAATTGCGCCCCTTGCTCTCTACCGTAAAGGGTGTGGCAAACGTGGGCGTGCAGGGAGGGGCCGAAGAAGAATACCGGGTGACCGTGGACCCCGGGCGTCTGGCCGCCTATAACCTTTCCCTGAGCGATGTGGCAAAAGCCATTTCAGCGGCCAATGTCATCACGGCCGTGGGCAAGATTGAGGACAATTACAAACTCTATCTGACCATTTCTGATACACGATTTCATAACCTGGATCAGATCCGGGAAACTATCCTCCGTTCGGGAGAAAATGGGCTGGTGCGCCTGGATGATATCGCCACGGTGAGCCGTGGGACGGTCCCACAATGGACCCGGGCGACCGCCGACGGCCACGATGCCGTGCTTTTTCAGGTCTATCAGCAACCGGGGGGAAATACTGTTCAGATAGCAAGGGACATAAAAAAGAAACTTGCCGGATTTCTCCCACAGCTGCCGAAAAGGATCAAGATCGCCAATTGGTACGACCAGAGCCAATTGATCCTTTCCTCTGCAGGCAGCGTACGGGATGCTATTGTTATCGGGGTGCTGTTTGCTGTCTTTATTCTGTGGATCTTTCTGCGCAATATCAAGATGACCTTGATCGCGGCGGTTACGGTGCCTTGCGTAATGGCCGGTACTGTCCTGCTGCTCTATGTGTTCCGTATGAGTTTCAATATCATGACCCTGGGCGGCATGGCGGCCGCTATAGCGCTTATTGTGGACGATATGATTGTCTTGCAGGAACATATTGTCCGGAGACTGCTCACCGGTACCGGTGGCCATCATGATCGCATCATGGGGGCTGTAAGGGAGTTTACCCGACCCCTGGAGGGATCCTCCGCCTCTACCATTATCATATTCATTCCCATGGCCTTCCTCTCCGGAGTCACGGGGGCATTTTTCAAATCTCTTTCTCTGACCATGGCTTCCAGCCTCATTATTTCCTTTTTTGTGGCGTGGCTTGCCGTACCGGTCCTTGCGGATCATCTGCTGTCGGAGAAAGACGCCGAGAAAGAAAGGGCAGGCTCCGTGACCAGGGTTTTTCAGGGTTGGTACGAAACAATCATGCACCCATTTCTGCACCGGCCCTGGATGATTATCTTTATTATCGTTCCTTTGCTGGGACTTGGCTGGTTTTCCTATAAACACATCGGTTCAGGTTTTATGCCCAAGATGGATGAAGGCGGGTTTATCCTCGATTATTCCTCGACCCCTGGGACATCACTCACTGAAACAGATCGCCTGCTGCGGCAGGTTGAGAAAATTCTGCAAAACATACCGGATGTACGAACTTACTCACGCCGCACGGGCTTTTCCCTCGGCGGAACCTTTACCGAGCCGAACCAGGGTGATTTTTTCGTGCGGCTGAAGCCCTTTCCCAGAAGACCCATTGAAGAGGTTATGAACGATGTGCGCAGGCGGGTTGAACACGCGGTCCCAGGACTTCAAATCGAGATGGCCCAGTTGATGGAGGATCTGATTGGAGATCTGACCGCCGTTCCCCAGCCCATCGAGATCAAGATTTTTTCCGATAACGGCAGATTGCTCATGAAGCTGGGACCAAAGGCGGCTGTGGCGATCCGGAAGATCCCGGGCGTGGTAGACGTGAAGAACGGCATCGTGCTTGCGGGCGATGCGCTTGATATCCGGGTGAACCATGTCAAGGCCTCTCTCGAGGGTATAACGCCTGATGAAGTAACAAACAGACTGTACGATTTTTTGACCGGGATGGTCACCACACAAATACAGCAGGGCCCCAAGATGGTGGGGGTGCGGGTATGGATCCCCACCAGGACGCGAGCCATGATTTCAGATATCCTGAACCTTCGCCTACGTGCTCCTGACGGCCATCTCTTTCCGCTCAAACGTGTCGCCAGCCTCAGGGTCATCACCGGGCAGCCGGAAATCACGCGTGACGATCTGAAACGGATGGTTGCCGTAACAGGGCGCATCAGCGGTCGGGATATGGGCTCAGTGATCAGGGACGTAAAATCTGTCCTCGGAAAACCCGGGGTCTTTCCAAAAGGAGTTTATTACACGCTCGGAGGCCTGTATGCACAGCAGCAGATCGCCTTTACCGGGCTCATTTCGGTGTTCCTTTCCGCCGTTATCCTGGTCTTTCTCCTGCTCCTTTTTCTCTACGAACGCTTCCGTGTGGTTATCAGTATGCTGGTGAGCACACTCCTGGCCCTCACCTGTGTTTTTATCGGTCTCTATATAACCGGGACTGAGATCAACATTTCATCCATGATGGGCATGACCATGATTGTCGGCATTGTGACGGAGGTTGCCATTTTCTATTTCTCTGAATATCGCAGCCTTCCCGGCGGGCTGGACAGGGACACGGCCCTGATTCAGGCGGGAAAGAACCGTATGCGACCCATAGCCATGACCACACTGGCGGCTATTCTTGCCTTGCTGCCCCTTGCCATGGGCATCGGGCAGGGTGCGGCCATGCAGAAACCCCTGGCCATTGCCATTGTTTCCGGTCTGGTTGTGCAATTGCCACTCGTTTTGATTGTTCTCCCCGTGTTTCTGAAACTTCTGAGGCTAAAGAAAGGGTGATTTCGCGGCCTATTTGATGTAAAATCAAGTATTGGATGAAATCGAAAAGGAGGTAATTCTTATGAAAAGACACTTAGTATTTCCGGTTGTTATCTTTATGGCGGTCTTATTCTTTGGTGGAGGGATGCCGACTCTTCAGGGATACGAAGGACCCCTGCCCGAGAAGGAGATAGCTTCCTACAGCAATGTAGTCTTCACGTTGGAGAATCTTCAGCAGGTGGAGAAAGGCATGACACAGGAGCAGGTATTGGAGTTATTGGGTGTGCCCAAAAAGATAAAGGAGGAAAAGCGACGGCACGATCGCTGGACCGTCCACTACTTCTATCCAGACGGGCACGTGGTGAATTTCAAGGACGGGCTGGTGGTCGGCAAGAAGTGAACTGAGCAGGTCGAGAGACGCCTAAGGTTCTGGGAACCATGCTGCAGGAGGCCTTGGCCTATTTCCCAGATCAATGGGGCTGACCATGGCCGACGGGGTCTCCAAACTCTTTCCCTATCATTTCGAGAACCTCTTCAGGGGTGATGACCTTCAGGCAGACGTTGTCCCTACAGGGGGATTTCCTGTGGTTGTAGGCGCTTACGCAGGGTGAGCAGGCCAGGTTTGCATAGAGGGGAGTTGTCTTTCCCAACGAACCATAAAGCCTCGGTGTTTCCGGACCGAAGAAGACGTAGGTCGGCATGTCCGTAACCGCGGCAAAATGGGCTGGCCCTGAATCGTTACTGATCATGAAATCACTGATGGAATAGAGGGCGGGAAGATCCAGGAATCGGACCTTGCCTGCAAGGCTCCTGCACCGGTTACGATCTACTGATTCTACGAGCGCTGCTGATTCCTCCTGTTCGTCTTGGGAGCCGGTTAGGAGGATGAAGGCGCTTTCGTGCGCAGACAGTATCTTCTTGATGAGTTCTGTGTAATTTTCCATAGGCCACCGCCTCTGGGGGAGCAGATCACTTGCGTTGGGATTCACCAGGATGAGCTTTGCGTTCTGATCGAGGTCGGGAAATGACCTTCTCACAATGTCCCGGACTCTTCCGACAGCTCCCGAGGAAATGCGCGCTTTTTTCAGGGCCACGTCCGCATCGTCTATGGATCTCTTGGAATAAGGGACCTCCCCATTTGAATCTATAATAGCATACGCGAGGGCCACAAAATTCTTCGCAATATGAAGGTGGGGATTATACGCGACTTTGTGGGTCAAAAAATCCCCTCGGTAAAGGCCTTCGTTATGAAACGTGTGAAAGCCCACACGGTTTTTTGCACCACACAAGGCGGTCAAGAGGGCCGTGAACCGGGAAAACAGCTCCAAATCAATAACGGTGTCGATCCTGTTTTTCCTGGCCCAAAGCAGGAACCGCAGCGTATCGATGGTCAGGGGAAAAAAGCCGTTTTCCCTGATACAGAAAATATTTTCTTCAGGCACGGTTTTCAGGAAATCAAGGCTTGGCTTGTTTTTTTCAAAAATGACGAAATGAAGTTGGGCCCCCATGCTCTTTTTGAGTTTTTCCATGGCCGGATCAGCCAGAATGGCACTGCCCATCTCGGAGAGTTCAATTAAGAGGATATTCTTCGCTTTCTTCCTGGCAGGTCTCCTCATCAGCTTGAAGAATTTCATGAGTTGTGTGACCAGAAAACATAAGGGGACTCCTGCAT
>JBAPTR010000320.1:0-52637 GCA_049282265.1 Desulfatiglandaceae bacterium
GGGTATAACCTATCGAAAATTTTCTCCTGAAGATTTCAGACAGGGCGATTCCCAAGGCCGAAAATTCAAGAGAAAACAGAATAATCTGGGGTTGTCCCAGCAACCTGGACGCCAGGCTGATGAAAAATACGACAGCAACCGCCAGCTTCAATCCCCTGGAGAAGCCCAGTTTGGTTGCGTAATAGAGGAAGGGAATGGGTGTGAGAAGGCCTATAAAAGGACCCACAATGGGGAGAGATACAGATGCGAAAAGGACCAAAACAGCCCAGCCCACACAACCCAGGAAATCCTTAGCAATCATGGATTTTCTTATGAAAATGCCTCATTTCCGGCTTGGAAATCTGATCATACCAAAAGTGCATTGATGGATGGGCACTATCTCACAAGCGCTGTCGTAAAGGGTAACAGGACGATGTTTCTTGCCCTTTTGATGGCGACCGTCAATTGCCGTTGATGCTTGGCACAGTTACCTGAAATTCGCCTTGGAATAATCTTGCCACGTTCTGTTGTAAAATAACGAAGTGACTTCGAATCTTTATAGTCGATAATCAAGCTGCTATCAGCGCAAAACCGGCAGATTTTTCTCCTGTGGAAAGTACGTTTGCCTCTACTGGGTCTTTCTCTATCGAATGCCATTTTCAACCTCATCACTTTCAGTTTCGCCGGTTTCCTGTTCCGGGGACTCCTCCGCAACAACCTCCGCTTCCAGATTCCCCTCAGGGGTCTCTTTTTTCGGCAGCAAGGCCTCAAGGTCGGCATTGTCACTTATCTTGACGGTCTGGTACTTCAAAATGCTGTCATCCAGCTTGAAAACCCTCTCCAGTTTTTCTGTAAGTCCAGCCTCACCGCAATACTCCAACAAGACATAATAACCTTTTTTCATCTTTTTCACTGGATAGGCCAGCGTTCTTTCACCCCACTGATCAATCTTGACCATCACACCTTGATTTGTCTCAATTAAGCCAATGACTTTCTTTTGCGCCTCCTCATAGTCTCCTTCAGCGAGCGAGGGACGCATAATGTAAATAGTTTCATAATGCCTCATCTATCTTCTCCTCTTGGACATTTATGGCGTGCACGAACGAACACCCTTCTTTCCGTTCAGACGCCGTTTGATAAACTGTATAGGTCCCTCCGGGGCGGCGCCCCCTTGGAACAAGGAGCAAATCAAAACAGAATTTAGTTTTTTAACACCCTGCCTATGAGATGTCAATCGTTTTTGGAAAAAGATTCTTGGATTCCCCTTCTTGTCCCCTTTCTGTCCATTGACACCACCAATTGAGATGGTATATAGGATGACAAGATTCTTAGTGCCAGGAGCGATAATCATTCGGTTCCCTTTAACAGCTATCCCGAAATGAGAAGATATCCATGTTAAAAAAAGAGATTCGTGTTGCCTCCATGGCAGCCAGGACCGCTGGGAACATCCTGAAAGAGAAATTCGGTGCCGTGAACCATGTCAGGAAAAAAGGTGTCATCGACCTGGTAACCGAGGCCGACCTGGAGGCGGAGAAGGCTATTCTTGATATCATAAGGCATCACTTTCCAGAAGATCACGTCCTTTCCGAAGAGGCCGGTAACCAGGGCCAGTCTTCGAACCGTATCTGGCTCATAGACCCCCTGGACGGAACGACCAACTTCACCCACGGTTTCCCCTTTTTCGCCGTTTCCATTGCACTCGAAATCGAGGAACAATTGATGCTTGGAGTCGTTTACAATCCCTATCTCGAAGAATATTTCGAGGCCGTCAAAGGTTCAGGCGCCTTCTTGAACCGACGTCCAATACAGGTTTCCCGGACCAACACCATCGAAGATGCCCTCCTGGCCACAGGTTTCCCTTACAATATTCATGAACACCCGGAAGCGGTCCTGGAAAAATTTGCCAGAGTAATCGTAAAGGCCCAAGGGATCAGAAGACCCGGCTCCGCCGCAGTTGATTTGTGCTATGTTGCTTGTGGCAGGATGGATGGATTTTGGGAGGAAGGGTTGAATCCCTGGGACACGGCCGCCGGCACCCTGATTTTGAGTGAAGCAGGAGGCCTTTTGTCCACTTTCGAGGGGAACCGATACACCCCGTACAAGGACTCCATCGTGGCGGCCAATCCGGAACTGATGAAAGCCTTGCTGCACATACTCAACAGGAAGGCATTCTAACTTCCCTTAGACGCATGGGTCGTCAGGATATTTTGGACTGTATTCTGATCCAATCCTTCGATACGGACAGACTTGTGCTTTGATCTGTCTCCGGAAATAATATCCACCCTCCCTTTTGCGATGCCAAGACATTTGGCAAGGAACGCCTTGACACCCCTGTTGGCCTCGCCATCAACCGGCGGTGAGGTGATCTTAAGCTTCCACGCCCCGTCTTCAAAACCCACGAGCCGACTTCTGGAGGACCTGGGCACAACCTTGACCCGGATAACGGCCCCCCGTCCCTTTTTCACTGCCACTTGGTGCCCCGTGACTCCAGCCCGGATTTCTCACCAATAATCTGACGAAAATCGGTGAGGAACCCGGACTAGCCGCCCATCCTGGCGGCGAATTGATAGAGTGTTTGAACGAGAAAAGACCGCACGAAAATGATAGCAAAAATAACTATGATAGGAGAAAAATCAATGCCCCCAAAACTTATGGGGAGTCGCCTCCTGATGGGATAAAGAACGGGTTCCGTAACGGTGTTTAAGAATCGGACGATTGGGTTGTAGGGATCGGGGTTCACCCAGGAAATCACGGCCCTCCCAATGATAATCCACATGTAGAGGCTTAAGCCGATATCAAGGATCTTGGCCACAGCCATGAGAAAATTCGAAAAGACGAACATAGTATCTCCAATAAAAAAGTATGTTGAAGCAGGCCATAAGCCGGGTTCTGTCCCCCGAAGCGGTTACCCGCTACGGGGTGATGACCATTCATCTAGCCTCGCCGTTACCGACAAGATCGAGCGACCTACCCGGGGACTTGGACGGACCACCCTCGAACGTCCCCCTATTTGGCCTTGCTCCAGGCGGGGTTTACCGAGCACCTGCCGTCACCGGCAGGCCTGGTGAGCTCTTACCTCACCCTTTCACCCTTACCCGCGTCGATGCAAAGCATCGGCGCGGGCGGTTTCCTTTCTGTGGCACTTTCCTGCCCGTTACCGGGACTGGGGATTACCCAGCGCCTTGTCCTTCGGAGCCCGGACTTTCCTCCCCTCCACCTCGAAGGCGGAGCAGCGGTCATCTGTCCTGCTTCAACATATTCGTTAGACTGGTCAGCCCAAAAGCTTATTCTTTCTCTCCGACCTTTTGGAATTTCTCGTTGTCCGCCCAATAGATGATCCGATTGCAACTGGGGCAGGTCTGGAGAGAATCCCCCCTGATCAACTCGTTAAATTTCTGGGGTGGTATCCCCATATGACAGGTCTGACAGACCCCTACAGTCACTGGGCTTAACGCCAGACCTGCCCTGTGGCTTCTAATAAAATCGTATTGATTCAAGAGTTCACCATCAACCTTTCTGCAAAAGGCATCTCTCTCCCGACCTAATTTTTTCAGAAGCTTATCCATCTCCGCAATTTCCTGGAGAATTTCCTTTTTCTGCCCGGCAACTTCCGCTTCCAGCCGGCTTTTTTGTTCTTTCTTTTCCTGGCTCTGATCGGACAGGCGCTCTATCTGTTCCATAAGTTCGATGGCCTGGTCTTCCAGACGGGATTTTTCACGTTGCGAATCTTCAATTTCTTTCAAAGCAGCCCGGTACTCTTTATTTGATTTTATATTTGATAATTTTATATTAGCCTTCTCAAGTTGACTCTCGATATTCTTAATATCTGTATCAATATCTCTTTTGGTATGATTAAAGGCATCCAGCTGCTTCTCCTCTCCTTCCCATTCCTTTTCCATTTCGTTCAGTTTGTTTTCAAGCTTCTCGATGCGCAAAGGGCACTCCGTTCTATTTTTCTCAATTTCCTGTATCTTGCTGTCGCAATCCTGGAGACCTATCAGCAATTTTATCTTCTCTTCCAATGTTCCCCTCCATATCGTCGGATAAGCAAAAGCCCGCTGGCCCTGCCTTTCCATTACCTGAACGTTATGTTCTAAAATATTTTGCACATTCCCGAAAGAAGACCTTTCGAGCGCAAAACGAAACCGGACCTATATCTACACCCAGATCATCGGGTCAGCTTCCTCCGCGAAAAATGTCACCCGAACATCCCAGCCTTGGGTCTTGAAACCGCGTCGTAACAAGCCTGTAAGTCTTTTGAGAGCCAGCCTTTCGGTCAAAAAATGGCCCCCGTCAATCATGGCCAATCCCAGTGTTCTGGCCTCCAGGGCATGGTGATGTCCAACATCCCCTGTCAACAAGAGATCAGCGCCTTTCTGAAATGCCTCCCTGACCAGACTGCCGCCGGAGCCTCCGACAACCGCAACCCGCCGAATGGTTCTGTCAAGGTCTCCCGTAGTTTTCAGTCGACTGGTACCCAGTATTTCTTTGATGCGTTCAATAAGGACGGTCAGTACAATGGGGGAAGGCCATTCTCCGATTCTTCCTAGCCCACAACCGGTTTTCCCATCGACTTCTTTCAGCACTCTTACCTGGCGAAGCTGCAATGATTCGGCCAGCATATCATTTATGCCCCCCTCAGCCTGGTCCAGATTGGTGTGGGCTGTTACAATGGAAAGGCCTGCTTTTGCTGCTTCCAAAATCACATTGGCGGGGTAGGCATGGAGATCAAAACTGCTGAGAGGACTAAAGATAAGTGGATGATGGGTGAGCAGGAGTTGGGAGTCTTGCTCCAGGGAGGCCCTCACCGAATCAAGGGTCGGGTCGAGGGCAACGGACACCCGCTGGATACGCTGTGACAGATCTCCAACCTGAAGCCCTGGGTTATCCCATGACTCGGCCAGGTCCACGGGAGCAACCTGATCCAGAAAAGCCAGCATATCCTGCAACGTCGGCATCATCGGGTCCATTTTAAAAAAAATGCTGACTTTTTACAAAGCCATCAAAATTCAAAGGGCGCACCATCTGGCGATGCGCCCTTTTGTGGGAAACCATTTGTTTCCACGCCTGTTTCTCTGCAACTTCAAACATTCTGAACCTGAAAAATATTGGTGGGCCCACCTGGGTTCGAACCAGGGACCTACCGGTTATGAGCCGGTGGCTCTTCCAGCTGAGCTATGGGCCCATTTCCCCATGCATGAGCAAATAGTATGTTTTTTTAGGGCCGATTTGTCAAGCGAATTTCTCTTTATCCGCCTTCAGCATCAGGTTTCAACAAAGCTCTTGAGCCTCCTGCTGCGGCTCGGATGTCTCAGTTTTCTTAGTGCCTTGGCCTCAATCTGCCGGATACGTTCCCTGGTCACATCAAAATCCCTTCCCACTTCTTCCAGGGTATGGTCTGCCTTCTCCCCGATTCCGAAACGCATCCGCAACACCTTTTCTTCCCTTGGCGTCAGGGTTGTCAGGACCTTTCTCGTCCTTTCAGAGAGGTTGAAATTGATCACGGCATCTGCAGGAGATACCACCTTCTTGTCTTCAATGAAGTCACCTAGATGGCTGTCTTCCTCCTCCCCGATGGGGGTTTCAAGGGAGATAGGCTCCTTGGCGATCTTGAGGACTTTTCGCACCTTTTCCAAAGGGAACTCCATCTTTTCAGCAATCTCCTCAGGGGTTGGTTCACGGCCATGTTCCTGGACCAGATACCGTGAAGTCCTGATAAGCTTGTTGATGGTCTCTATCATATGAACGGGAATACGTATCGTTCTCGCCTGATCGGCAATGGCCCTCGTAATGGCCTGTCGAATCCACCACGTTGCGTAGGTGCTGAACTTATATCCACGCTGGTATTCGAATTTGTCCACCGCCTTCATGAGTCCAATATTGCCTTCCTGGATCAAATCAAGAAATTGTAGTCCTCGATTGGTATATTTTTTTGCAATGCTAACAACAAGCCTTAAATTAGCTTCAATTAATTCACTCTTTGCTTTTTTTGCTTTATAAATACTGTTTTCGACCATTTTCAATTTTTTCTTAAGTTGCCGAATCGTCATATCGGTGCGCTCTCGCGTGTCCTTGAGGACGCTCTGGGCCCCTTCGACCCTTGCCTTAAATGCCAAGAGTTCGGACCTTTTCATACCCAGAGGTTGGATGACCTCATTATCGTCGGTACACTCTCGAATTCGTGAAAAACACTTTTTGAGGTAAGAAACCGGCTTTCCCCCTGCCTGCAGCATGCACCCGGTCAGATCTTTTTCACACTCATCCAGGTAGACCACCGTTTCCCTCAGGCGGTTCACCATATTGTCAAGCTGTCGTTTTTCCAGACTGAAAGAATTGACAAGCTCTTCAACGCGTTGCAGATCCCTTTTGATCTCCTCCCTGAGGGCTTCCTTTCTTGCCGCCGAGACCCGGGACTTGGCCTTTTCCCGCCTCGCATCCAGGGCTTTTTCATAGTAAATTTGGATCTCTTCTATTACATTGAGCAAAGATCCCTTTTTCTCTCCCACCTGGGTATAATTCTCTTCCTCTTCCAGATCATTAATCACATCTTTCAATTTGATCTCGCCGGCATTGAGCACGGTCCCCAGTTCGATAATATATTCAATCCCTAAGGAACACTCCAAGAGCGATTTCAATGTTTCTTTTTCACCTGCTTCAATCCGCTTGGCAATTTCAACCTCTCCCTCGCGGGTGAGCAGGGAAATACAGCCCATCTCCTTCAGATACATTTTGACCGGGTCAGAGACCCTGGAAGCGGCATCCCCCATATCGACTCTCACAACTTCCCTTTCTTCGAGTTTCAGCAGTTCTCTTTTTTTCATCCTCCTGGATTGCTCAATTTTTTCCTTCGCAGCCTCGTCGATCACCATGATATCCAGATCTTCAAACATCATCATCAGATCATCGATGCCCTCTTCAGATGAAGCTATTTCCTGCGGCAGATCATCGTTGAGCTCTTCAAACGTGATATACCCCTTATCCTTTCCCATATGGATGAGGCGCTTCAGATTAACGAAATTGGTATTTTTGTCCATAAAGAAACCTCCTATCCTTGCAGGATGCCCAAAAGCTCCTGACTGATCTTAACTGATGGGCACTCTTTACCCCTTCTGTTTCAGGAAAATTCTTCCGCTTTGCGTTTCAGCAGCCGGTTAAGATCTCCAATATTTCCCTGCTGTCGGGCCTTCCGCATGGAACGCGACAATGCAATCCGCCGGATCTTTTCCTCCAGTTCCCTGATGGCCAGATCCACCGTCTTTTCTGAGTAGAAAGAGGGCAACAGCATCCCTTCCCTCAATTTTTCTCGAGCTTTTTCGGACTCGAGCCCAGCCAACATGTCCTCCACCTTGAAGGCCCCCTCCGCCGCGCGGGACTGAAAAAACAGGCCGGCAATTTCAATGACGGAATCATCTGAGAGCAGAAGTTGCCAGGAGGCATGCCTGAGCCGCTGCGCAGCCTCCGGGTGGTGAATCAACAGATTCAACAGATGCAGATCACGACTGAAAGTGTTTTTCACCCCGGGTTCATTGAGTTGACTGGTCAACTCCTTTTTCCCCGTTGCTTCCGGGCCTTGCCTGATGATCTTTTTCAGTTCCTGCCAAACGATATCTTCCTTGATACCGAGCCTTTCGGAGAGCCGCCCGACATAGAGAGCCTGCTGGGAAGAATGGCGCAGATCACTCAAAATCGGCAATATCTCCTTTATGACATCGACCTTCCCCTCTATGCTGCCATCCATCTCGGTGAGCCTGAGGTCCACATAAAAATCGAAGACGGACCCGGCCTTCTGAATCAGCTTCATCAACGCATCAAGCCCCTCCGCATTGATGAAACTGTCTGGATCATGCCCCTCAGGGAGGACCACTGCCCTGGCCTTCAATCCCTCGTTCAAAAATAGGGGAAGACTCTTCAATGCCGCCATCTTGCCGGCCCTGTCAGAATCGAACACCACAACAGCTTCAGGGGCATAACCTTTCAGCCTGCGCACATGTTCACTGGTGAGGGCTGTCCCCAGGGTGGCCACCACCCCTTCAAGACCGTGTTTTCGCAAAGCCAGAAAATCCATGTAGCCCTCTACAATCACGGCTCTCCCAGCTTTCCTGATTGCCCCCGAGGCGTGATTCAGGCCATACAGGAGAGAGCCCTTGTGAAAAATCGGGCTTTCCGGGGAATTGAGATATTTTGGCAATGAATCGTCCAGGACCCTGCCGCCGAAACCTACAACTTTTCCCCTCAAATTGGAAATCGGAAAAACAACCCGGTTTCGGAATCTGTCATAATACCCCCCCCCATCCCTGGCAACCACCAGACCTGCTGCTGCGGCAGTTTTCAGATTTCCGAATTTCCTCGTCAGAAAATTTGCGAGCCTGTCCCAACTGTCGGGCGCATACCCCAACCGGTACTCTGAGATGATCTCCTTTGAAATCGATCGCCTTTGGAGATAGGTTCTCGCGCTTTTTCCTTGGGTTTCATCTGCCAGGGCCTTATGAAAGAACAGGCTCGCCTGCTCATTCACCTCAAAAACGGCCTTCTTATAATTCGCCTCCCTTTTTTCATCGGGTGAAGAAGATTCATCCGACAACGGGACGTTGTAGCGCTCCGCCAGCTCCTTCACCGCTTCAGGAAACGTAGTGCCATGGTATTCCATCCAGAAAGCAAATATATCACCGCCCCTCTTGCATCCAAAACAGTGAAAGATCTGTTTTGCCGGGTTGACCGTAAATGATGGTGCGCTTTCCGTGTGAAACGGGCACAATCCGATATGGTTTTGGCCGGCTTTCCGGAGTTGGACAAACTGGCCCACGAGTGCAACAATATCCGCCCTGCGCCTGATCTCTTCTTTGGTCGATTGGTAATAGCCCATTTCACCCAGAAAAAAAGACTCAAAACGCTCTCCCCGGTCCTAAGGACCTTGGGTGAAACATGAAACGTGCGTTTTGAATCTCGGGAGTTTCATTGATGGATCTGCAATATCAGAGATAATGGGGAGACGCATAGTTCGGGTCACTTGAAGATGAGTACCTCCGCGTTCTCTTTCCAGGACAGGCGCAAGCGGTAGACTATGCGGACCCGGTCGAACCGTTCAGAGTGCCGGATCTTGGTGGCAGGCCTAGAGAGCGAAACCTTCCCCGGGCTTTGAGAAATTCAAAAACATCGGCCCAATGGAAAATGAAACGCAACAAGAGCTGAACCATACCGAGTGGGCGGCTTCTGAAACCTGTCGGATGTGAGGCAAAGCATGCCCATTATTCCAATAATTTCCTGGCTATTTCACTGGCCTCTTTACCCGGTGCTCGCCCGGCCATTTTGGCCATGGCCGCCTTCATGACTTTTCCCAGATCTGCAGAACCACTTGCAGAAAGATCGGAAATCGTCTCTTTAATCACCTCTTCTATTTTTTCAGATGTCAGTTGTTCGGGAAGATAACCGTAGAGAATCTCGGCCTCGGCCTCTTCCTTTAAGGCCAGATCCTCTCGACTGCCGCCACGAAATTCTTTGGCCGCTTCCCTGGCCTTGCGCACCATGGAAGAGACAGCTGCCTGGATTTCCTCATCAGTCAACGGTTGACCTTTTTCAACCTGTCTGTTCTTAATGGATGTCTTCAACATTCTCAGGCAACTCAGGCGCAACTGGTCTCTTGCCCTCATGGCATCCTTAAGGTCATTGTTTATTCTGGTGATCAATTCCATTGCACCCAGATAAAGATAATTTTGTAAACTTTTAGTTTACCTAACCAATTTTTTTTGTCAAGAAAATACTACAGAACCGCTCTCTTTTTTTGCGATCTTTATGGCCTCGCTCAGATCAAGGGAGCCGTCATAAAGGGCCCTGCCGGTTATCATACCGATCACACCGTCTCGCGCCAGGGGCAAAAGCCTGGCCACGTCTGAAACCCCGGCAATCCCCCCGGAAGCTATAACCGGAACCTTCACAGCCCTGGCCATCCGTCCGGTTGCCTCCACATTGGGCCCCGTTCCCATGCCGTCCCTTGAAATATCCGTATAGATAATCGCCGAAATGCCTGCTGCTTCAAAGCGCTTCGCCAGTTCCTCCGGTTCCAGGTCCGTTTCTTCGGTCCAGCCTTCCACCGCGATACGGCCTTTTCTGGCATCAATCCCAAGAATAACCTGCGAAGGAAATTCACGGCACGCCTTCTCTACAAATTCGGGGTCCTTGTAACCAACGGTGCCCAGAATGATCTGAGAAACACCTGATTTCAGATAGCCTTCTGCCGTCCTCATATCCCGGATGCCGCCGCCCAGCTGAACGGGTATGGACGCCGCCTCGACGATCCTGCTGATGACCTGGGAGTTGGTGGGACGGCCCTCGACAGCACCGTCCAAGTCTACCACGTGCAGTCTTTCGGCTCCGGACTCCGCCCACTTTATGGCGATTTCCTCGGGGTGCGTAGAAAACACGGTCTCCTCGGACATGACACCCTGTCTGAGTCTTACGCACCGCCCTCCCTTGAGGTCAATGGCCGGTATCACCAACAAATATGGAACATCCTTTTCCATAGAGGCAGTTTCAAAACATCACCTTTTGCTGCAGCAGGCAGGTGACTGGGATATGTTTTGTCATTGAGACATTTTGATTCCATTTGGCATTTGTGCTTTGGCATTTGTCATTTCCGGTTTATCCGGGCTAGGGCATTTTGTCCAGCAGTTGCTTCAACCCGAGGCCGGCCAGTTTTTCGGCTGTCATCCAGCGCCCCCCACCCTTGATAAACGTCCACAAATCCAGGAGATTCTCCGTTAAGGAATGCTGCGTCTTGTCAAATTTTCCGCTCCAAATCACAACACCGTCCAGGGATCTCACCAGGTGAAGATCAAAGGCCACTGAAGCCGCCTGTTGGGCCCCGTAATCCGACCCTTTCCGCTCACTCCACCTGTAGACATACCCGGCCAGAACCAAGTCTGCGTTCAGCTCCCTTCCGACTTTCTGCAACATCCTTGCAGGGAGGAGTGCGAGATCCATTTTCCGGTTAGCGATGCTCGAATAGGCCCCCGTGGCCTCTGCCGGTGATATTAATTCATGACCACCACGAGACACAAGACGATCGAACAGGTCTTGGGTCATCTTGTTTACCACGCCAGGCGAAACAGGCGCGGCGGAAAAGACGACACCTGACAGGGGATCAAGAACCGTCTGAGGCTTTTCCTGTTCATCCAGCGCCGCACTGAAGCCCATCACGGCAATTTTCTCATTGCCTGATAAAACGGGCTTTTTCTCCACCTCTAAACCGCCCGGGTGGCAACCGGCCCCAACAAGCAGGATGGCCGCGAAAGCCAACAAGATCCAGTGACGAAAAAAGGTTTTTTTTGGGTGCATGATCATCCCCGCCAAATTAAAGAATCCCCTTGGTGGAAGGAACCATGCCACTGAGGCGGCTCTCCAGTTTGAAGGCACAATCAAGGGCCCTTGCGAAGGCCTTGAAGACAGCCTCTGAGATGTGATGGGCATCTTCACCTGCAAAAAGATCCACGTGCATAGTGATGCCCGCATTATTCGTCACAGCCCGAAAAAATTCCTTGATCAGGTGGATATCGAAGCTGCCTGTCCGGGGGCTTTCCACTTCTGCGCGATAGGCGAGAAACGGTCGATTTGAAACATCAAGTACAACCCTGGCAAGGGCTTCATCCATGGGAACCGTGGCCTCGCCGTATCGATGAATGCCCTTCTTCTCACCTAAGGCCTCTTTCAAGGCCAGGCCCAGGCAAATCCCCAAGTCTTCCACGGTATGATGGTTATCCACTTCAATATCACCTGTGGCGCTGATTTCCAGGTCAAAAAAACCATGTGCAGCTACGAGACCCAGCATGTGGTCCATAAAGGGGATGCCCGTGTCGACCTGGCATATACCTTTGCCATCCAGCTCCAGTCTCAAGTGGATATCGGTCTCTCTTGTCTTTCTATGTATCTCTGCGACGCGTGCCATTTGAACCGCTCCTCACAAAACCGAATCATCCGACGGGTTACAATTTTAACTGGCCTGGACCTTCCAACTAAGTCGTCTCATCCGCCGGAGTCAAGGAGCTGGGCGTGAGACTCTTTTTCAGACGCTTTCTCATAGTACACTTGGCACCCAACCCCGACATGGACGGCTATTTGGGGTTTACGCCTCCCAAACCCCACGCGCTTCTGTGAATTCATGTTAAACCCCAAATCGGCGCCCATTCCCTCCAAAGTGTTTAGAAAGGGTCTGAAAAAGAGTCTCAGGTTCGTCCCGGCTTCACCCGGGGGGCTACGCCGCGGCAAACTTCGCATTTCGCTTTGCTCAATGCGAAGTTTGGTGGAGATGAGGGGATTCGAACCCCTGACCTGTACGTTGCGAACGTACCGCTCTCCCAACTGAGCTACACCCCCACGCCGAAAAACCAGGCTTCAACCGTCCCTAAATCATTGGCCAAAGAGTTCCATCAATACTTTAACCCGACTCTTTGGGGCAATGGGCACTCATGTTTGGCCAATGGGCATAATATAGGCATCCCAACCCACTAAATCAATAAATTATTTTACCACACCAACAAATCCAGACCCTTGTGGTCAATTCCTGCAATGGGCAAACAGAAGCCCTATGATTGCGAACGGGATTACCGGCCGCAAATGAACCCCTGTGAACGGTGGCCGGTTGAAAAGGTTTGACTTTTTCCACAGTTATGGTAGAAAAAAAACTTTGCCCCCGTAGCTCAGGTGGATAGAGCACCAGATTCCTAATCTGGGTGTCGTGTGTTCGAGTCACGCCGGGGGCACCATTTTTTTCCGGCCAACACTGAGGTAAGGCATTTTCGTCTTGACTTCAATGCCAAATGCGGTATGATAATTATTTGATTTTTTTGAGGAGCAAAGCCATGCAAGCAATCATCAAGACCGGTGGAAAGCAGTACACCGTTGCCCCAGGGGATGAAGTCAAACTTGAAAAGCTCTCGGGCCAGGTGGGAGACGTCGTCATTTTCGACGAAATATTGATGACCTCTGACGAGGGAGGTGCCCTTTTCGGCACTCCGTTTCTTGCTGATTCCAGGGTGACAGGCAAGATACTCCGCCAGGGACGAGAGAAAAAAATTCTCGTTTTCAAGTATAAACGCAGGAAGGGCTACAGAAAAAAGAGAGGGCACCGGCAGTTCTTTTCCCTCGTAAGAATTGACCAAATTGATGTTCCCGAACAATAACTTTTTTAAGGAAGACAAATCATGGCACACAAAAAGGCAGGCGGCAGCTCAAGAAATGGAAGAGACAGCGCCGGTCAACGTTATGGGGTCAAAAGATATTCGGGTCAGCAGGTTACGGCAGGCAGCATTCTTGTCCGTCAAAAGGGGACCAGGATTCACCCTGGAAACAATGTTGGTCTGGGGAAAGATTACACGATCTATTCGAAGATAGACGGTGTGGTCGCCTTTGAGCGTTTGGGTAGAATTCGCAAGAAAGTCAGCGTTTATGCGTCATAGGCCGAATGGACTGTTTCGGCACCTGAAAGAATAGATATGTTTTTTTTGGATGAAGCTGTAATCACAGCGAAATCCGGAGATGGCGGCAGCGGTTGCGTGAGTTTCCTGCGAGAAAGGTTCAAGCCCAAAGGCGGACCGGATGGTGGGGATGGAGGCGACGGCGGCGACATCATTTTGAAAGCGACAAGCCAACTGCAAACCCTCTCACATTTCAGATCGAAACCTCAATTCAAGGCCTCAAACGGGCAGCCCGGGAGAGGGAAAAACCAGTCCGGCAAGAGCGGTTCGGATCTCGTTCTCAAACTGCCTGTCGGGACCCTGGTAAAGGACGAAGAGACCGGGCGCCACCTTGCCGATCTTATTCATGATCAAGAAGAGATCGTGCTCATCTCCGGTGGCAAGGGAGGAAAAGGTAACCAGCATTTTGCCACCGCCACCCGTCGCGTCCCCCGCATAGCCCAGGATGGACAGCCCGGGCAGGAAATAATCCTGAGACTCTCTCTTAAATTCCTGGCCGACATCGGCTTCATTGGGTTACCCAACGCAGGCAAGTCCACGCTACTATCCCGTCTGACGACCGCTCGACCGAGAATCGATAACTATCCTTTTACCACCCTGATCCCCAACCTGGGAGTCCTGAATCTTCCAGAACAAAAACATCTGACCATAGCCGATATTCCCGGACTCATCGAAGGCGCCAGCCAGGGCCGCGGGCTAGGCCATCGTTTCTTGAAACATATTGAACGGACAACACTGCTGGTACACCTGCTGGACATTACCTATCGCCCTGAAAACGGTATTCTTGAAGATTTCTATACTTTGAGAAAGGAAATGGCCGCTTTCAACCCGGAACTGGGGGAAAAACCCCAAATCGTCTTGATCAACAAAATGGATCTTGACAATCCTGGGAACAGGAACCTGAATGAATTGCAGAGCGCCCTTGATCGTATTGGGATCGTTTCTCTTGCTGTATCTGCGCTCACCGGACAGGGGCTCGACACGTTCAGGGAGATGTTGTACGAGCGCTTTTTCAAAGAACATAATTCTACACCCCCTTTGCCTGAAGCAGACTGATCTCGCCGGCCCCGACAAGAACTGAAAGACAGGACAATTGTAGCCATGGAAGCAGCCAACGATTCACATATTGCCCGCCTCGCACTGTTAAGGGGCGTAAAGCGTGTCGTCGTCAAAGTCGGGAGCGGCGTTTTGACCGCAAGCAATGATCTGAACACGGCCCTCATCGATAACCTCGCCTCACAAATGATTGATCTTCGGAGAAACGGGCTTGAAATCATCCTGGTTTCTTCAGGCGCCATTGCCGCCGGGCTTCGCAAGATGGGTCTGAAAAAGAGACCCCAGTCCGTTTCCCAACAGCAGGCCGTGGCCGCAATAGGCCAAAGTCGCCTAATCATGGCCTACGAGGAGGCCTTCGGACATTACGGGCAGCGTGTGGCACAGGTTCTCCTAACCCGGGATGATCTTACGCACAGACGTCGCTATCTGAACGCCCGCAAAACCCTTCTCACTCTTCTGTCATGGAAAATTATTCCCGTCATAAATGAAAACGATACGGTTGTTGCCGATGAAATCAAGTTTGGCGACAATGACAACCTGAGCGCCATGGTCACGGGAATGACCGAATCCCAGCTTCTTGTGAATCTGACAAACATCGACGGTTTTTTTGACAAGGATCCCCGTATCCACCGAGATGCGGTCCTCATTGACGTGGTGGAGAAAGTCGACCGGAAAATCATCTCGGACGCCAATAATATTCCCGGTTTTCTCGGGACCGGGGGCATGGCAAGCAAGGTCAGGGCGGCCCAAAAGGTGGCCATTGCAGGTGTACCTGCCATCATTGCGAATGGTCTGAAACCTGATATTCTGAAAACCATCTTTGCAGGCAAGGTCGAAGGAACCGTTTTTCTGCCGGTCGAGGACCGGTTATGTCACAAAAAACACTGGATTGTCTTCACCAAATCTCCCAAAGGTGTTATTGTCATAGACAAGGGCGCTGAAAATGCCATTTTAGGGCACGGGAAAAGCCTGCTGCCTTCAGGTATTGTAGCCGTAGAAGGACGCTTCAGCGTGGGCAATGCCGTTCTGTTGCTCAATGAAAAAGGTATCGAGCTTGCCATGGGCCTTGTCAATTATCATTCCGGTGACATAAGAAAGATAAAAGGGCTCAAGACATCTGATATAGAATCGAAACTGGGTTTCAAGCACGATGATGAGGTCATCCACCGCGACAACCTTGTCATCACGGATGAGAAAGAGGGAAATGGGTTATGTCTATTGCGGTCATGATGGAGCACATGGGAAAAGAGGCAAAGGATGCTGCAAGAAAGCTGAGAAAATGTCAGCGTACGCAGAAAGACGCGGCCCTCGATTTGATGGCTTCAAAGCTTCTCGAAAGGCGTCGGCGCATTATTGAAGAAAACGCCAGAGACCTTTCAGAGGCAAGAAAAGCTGGACTGTCTTCGGCCATGATCGATCGCCTCACCCTCGATGAAAGCGTCATCGAGGGAATGGTCGAAGGTCTCAAGGAAGTTGCCGCCCTGCCTGATCCAGCAGGTACGGTGACGGGTATGTGGAAAAGGCCGAACGGACTGCGCGTAGGCCGTATTCGCATACCCCTTGGAGTCATTGGTTTTATTTATGAATCAAGACCCAATGTCACTGTTGACGCGGCCAGTCTCTGTTTGAAATCCGGAAATGCCGTTATTCTGAAGGGGGGATCTGAGGCCCTTCACTCCAATCTCGCCCTGGCCGAACTGCTGGGTGAAGCCCTCAGGGATGCGGGACTCCCTGAAAAGGCCATCCAGGTGGTCCCCACTACCGACCGCGAGGCGGTCAATGCGCTGCTCGGCCTTGAAGACCACGTGGATATTATAATTCCCAGAGGTGGCGAGGGCCTTATCCGGTTTGTGACCCGTCACTCCCGCATCCCCGTGCTCAAGCACTACAAGGGGGTCTGTCATGTCTATGTGGACAAATTTGCCGATTGGGACATGGCCGAAGCGATCTGTTTCAATGCCAAGGTCCAGCGTCCCGGGGTATGTAATGCTATGGAAACCTTGCTGGTGCATGAAGACATCGCCGGCGAATTTCTGCCCCCTATGATCGGCCGATTTCAGGAAGCCTCGGTGGAAATAAGGGGATGCCCGGTGACCCTTCAACTCGTTCCTGGGATAAGGCCGGCTGTTGATGCCGACTGGGCAGAGGAATTCCTGGACCTGATCCTTGCCGTCAAGGTCGTTTCCGGAATGGATGAAGCCCTCGATCACATTGACCGGTACGGATCCAATCACACGGAAAGTATTGTCACGAACGACTATGAAAACGCCCAGAGATTCCTTGAAGAGGTGGACTCCTCTGCAGTGCTGGTCAATGCCTCTACCCGCTTCAACGATGGAAACCAGTTGGGACTTGGCGCAGAAATAGGAATCAACACATCCAAGCTTCATGCATTCGGTCCCATGGGTCTGGAAGAATTAACCACCACGAAATTTATCGTCTACGGGCAAGGGCAAATAAGGAATTGAAGGCTTCGGCACCTGTGAAAATGGGCATCCTGGGTGGGACTTTTGATCCGATCCACTTTGGACACCTGCGCACGGCCCAAGAAGTCGGCCATGCCATGGGAATGGAAAAAGTATTTCTCATTCCAGCCGCCTCCCCGCCCCACAAGTCAGGCGAACCGGTAACGGCCTTCCGGCACCGCCTGGCCATGGCCCGATTGGGGGTTGAACCATCTGACATCCTGGAGGTGCTTGACCTTGAGGGAAGAAGGGCTGGTCCGTCCTATTCCTTAGACACCCTCAGGCAGCTGAAATCCCAATTCGGGCCAACCGCTGACATCTGTTTCATGTTGGGAAGCGATGCCTTCCTGGATATCAGGACGTGGAAAGGCTACGAGAAGCTCTTCGATTATGCCCACTTTGTCCTCATACCACGCCCGGGGTATGACATTGAGACACTCAGGGACTTTATTTTCGCGCTTGACGCTTCCATGGAACAGACCGGCGAGAAAGATATCTATACAATGCCCTCCGGCAACCGTGTCATCATCTGCAAGTCCACACTTATAGATATTTCAGCCACGAATATACGCAGGCTGGCAGGCTCCGGCCAATCCATTACCTTCCTCGTTCCTGAAGCCGTCAGGAATTATATTTTGGAGAAGGGGCTGTACAGGGCGCATGGAAAGTCTTGATAAGGCAAAATTGAGTCTCCAGATTGTCAGGGAGCGAAAGGCTGTTGATCCGGTCTTGTTCGAGATCGGAAAATTGAGTTCCATCACGGACTACTTCCTCATCGCCAGTGGAAATTCGAGCCGACAGGTACAGTCCATCGTTCGTCATGTTTCCAAGCGATTGAGAGAGGAGGGTTTCAGGCCTTACGGCCTTGAGGGCCTGCAGGAGGGCCACTGGGTGCTCATGGATTATGGTGATGTTGTCATCCACATTTTTTACCAGCCTGTGAGAGAATTCTACGACCTCGAAGGCCTTTGGGTCGAGGCGCCCCGGATCTCGCCGACCAACGAAGCCCCGAGAGGAAATGGCAAGTGACCTCCCGATCTCCCCTCATCCATGCCATTTGCTTCCTGACCATCCTGTGTCTTGTTCTGTCCCCTCTCTGCCTTTTTCCATCCCGTGCCATGGCCCTGTCCATTGAAGAAGAAACCGTCCTTGGCCAAAAGTTTCTTGCGGAGATTAAAAAGCACTACGAGGTGCTGGACAATGATTATGCCAATGCCTTCATCAACGACCTGGGGCAGTACCTCACAGGGGCACTTAAGACAAAACCTTTCCCCTTCCATTTCTATATCATCAAAGACAGTTCTCTGAACGCCTTTTCAGCACCCGGAGGACTGATTTTTTTCTATTCAGGCCTCATCGATACCATGGACAACTGTGACATGCTGGCTGCCGTCATGGCCCATGAAATCGGACATTCTGCTGCAAGGCATCTCTCCCATCGCGTTGAACAAAACACGAAAATTGGCCTCGCCACCATGGCCGGGATCCTTGCGGGCGTTCTCATAGGGGGGGGAGCTGCCGCAAGTGCACTCATCACCGGATCCATGGCCGCCGGGATTCAGGCACAACTTCATTACAGCCGTGAGGACGAACGTCAGGCAGACCAGTTGGGGTTCCGCTACAGCACGGAGTGTGGATTTTCCCCCCAGGGTCTCATCGAAGCACTGAAAAAAATTGAACAGGGAAGTTGGATGGGCTCAGGAAAAACGCCGCCCTATCTCCTCACACACCCGACGGGTCCCGAGAGGATGGCAAACATTGACAGTATGGTGAAGCAGTATTCGGCGGTGCCCGTGAAGAAGGAGGCCGATCACTTCAGGACCCTTTTCCCCATTTTCAAGACCGTTGTTCGGGCCGTCAGTATCGATCCGGACGAGGCGGAACGGGAATTTCTGGAAGATTTGAAGCATGCACCTACTTCCCCCATGGCACATTTGGGTCTCGGAATGGTCTATGAGGCCCAATCTGAATACGGCGAAGCCATTTCCCAACTCAAAAAGGCCCTGGAACAAAGGCCTGATTCTGTTTTGATCCTTCGAACCCTCGGCAAGAACTATCAGTTGGCGGGAAAAGACAGGGAGGCCATACGGATCCTCAAGAAAGCCCTCACTCTGAAAAATGAGGACACCACCTCCCTCTTCACATTGGCCTTATCCTATGAAAACCTGGAGTCCTACCAGAAGGCCATAGCCCTCTTGAAGAGGCTGGCTTCTTTAGAACCAAGCAGGAATGAGATCTATTATCACCTCGGTATCTCTTACGGAAGACAAAACAGACTGGCCCTGGCTCACTACAATTTTGGATTGTATTTCAAGGCCCTTGGGGAACTCCAAAAGGCCCGATTCCATTTCCAGAAGGCCAAGGAACTTGCTCAAAACGATTCGGGCCTTCTCGAGAAAATCCGCAAGGCCACGAAACCGAAACGTCAAAAGGCCCTCTGACTCGGATCACGAAAGGGTTTTCAAGTAGTCAGCAGCTTCCACGTTGCCCAGGGAAACCGCTTTTTTGAGCTCCTCCACGGCCTTGGCCTTCTGCCCGGCGGCCGAATAGGCCCTGCCGCGGTTGTGATACATGTCGGCATCTCCCGGATTCAGGCCCATTCTCTTACGCTATCGGACAAGAGGCGCTTTTGCTTTAAACATTTCCGGTTCATCCGGGTCAGGACGTCGTCAGATATTCGGTCCTCACAGGGGAGAAGATTTCTATGGCGACGGCGTCTTCCAGGACTTCCGCCGCATGGAGCTTGTCACCCTCAATAGACCAACTGTCGCCCGGATCCGCTTCAAACACGTCCCCTTCAATATCAAAACGTATCTTCCCGGAAACAAGATAGCCCGTCTGTTCGTGGGGATGACTATGCAGTGGAAGAGCACTTCCCTTGGCAAGCCTGAATTCGCAGAGCAATGTTTTTTCTCCATGAACCAGCGGTTTCATCAATGCCCCGTCTGCCAGGGTCCTGTATCCTCCATTTCCCTTCTTGTAAAACATCCGATTCTCCTTTATTCGGCGCCATGCCGGCTCAGATACGCGATCGCCTTTTTATCAGGGGGAGGAAATGCCAGTCTCCCCAGCGCTGAAGGCGCAACCCATTTGATTCCGTCACTCTGCAACGGTTCCGGTTCTCCACCCAGCAAGGTGCAATGAAAAAAATGAAGAGAGATGGATCTGTCGTCATAGGCATGATCAATGGTGAGGCAATGGCCTTCCACCCTGGTCCGGATGCCGAGTTCCTCGGTCAGTTCTCTCTCAAGGCACTCCTCCAGTGATTCCCCCTCTTCCCTTTTCCCCCCCGGGAACTCCCACATCCCAGCCAGATGACTTCCCCTTCGCCGCCTGGAAATCAGCACCTTTCCCGAGCGAAAAATCAATCCGGCTGTCACTTCAAAATGGGGGCTTTCAATTGTTTTTGTCATTCTCCATCACTTTCAGTCTCAGTCTGAGGTAGGCGTTTTGCGCTTCCTCATTGCCGGGATCCAGTGCTATGATCCTTTTATAGGCATCAACGGCGCCGGGATAGTCGCCCCGCTTTTCCCGGAGTCTTGCGAGATTCTTCAACAAGTCCAAATCCTTCGGGCGTTTTTTCAGGATCCTTTCCATCTCTGCCATGGCCTCTTTCTCCATGCCGACCTTCAGATAGGCTACGACCAGATAGTTCCGGAGTTCAATGGCATTGGGATAAATCTTCAAGCCCTTTTCCAGCAGAGGGACCATTTGCTTGTAATCGCCCCGGCTGTTCAGATATTCTGTTGCGTAAAGATAGGTATCCGGATCACCGGCGCCCAGTTTTGTCAGGGTCACAGCCTCTGTGAATGCCTGCGCAGGGTCCTTCAGTTTTCTGTAAATGTCCAGCAACAAGCCGTGGGTCTGTGAGTCCCCGGGGTGTTTTTTCACATATCCCACCAGGTAAGGCAGCGCACCTTTCAGGTTTCCCGATTCGTACTCTAATACCCCCAGATTGTATCCTACTGTCTCATTGTTGGGATCAAGCGTCAGAATCCTGCGATAGACCGTTTCCAATTCCTTTTTCTTGCCTATCTTATCAAGGACATCCGCCATAAGGAGCAAGGCTTCCATGGATTTTGGCTTCTTCCCGAGTACCTGGGAAAGGATGACTTCCGCCTTTTTCCAATCCTTGTCTTTTACCAGGTCTTGTGCAAGCTTCATGCGACCCTCAATATCGCCGGATTTGAGAGCCAGTGCCTTTTCCAGATAGTACAGTGATTTCTGCTTATCGCCGGTTTTTTCAAAGAGATAGGAAAGGTTATAATAAAGGTTGGCATCTGTCGGATCGATTTTAGAAGCCATTTGATAGGAATTGATGGCCTTATTGTTGTTGTCCAACTTTGTCCAGAGATATCCCAGCTTACCGTAGAGAGGCAGTTTTTCTTTTTCAGAGGCCATTATCCCCAGAGCGGCTTCATATTCCATTGCGGCGGACTTCAAATCTTTCGTATCTTCGAAAGCTCTTGCCAGTTGGAGCCTTGTCTCCAGGTCCTTAGGAGTCATGGCAACAAGCCTCTTGAGCACGGTAATAACACCGGCCCTGTTCGCGGTTGCCCTGTAGGACTTCAAAAGGGTCCTGAGTTCGTCCTTGTCAGCCTTACTGCCGGCCATTTTTTCAAGCATCGCTGCAACGCTTTTCCATTTGCCCTGGGCTTTATATTCATCCAGCAGCCGCTTTTTTACCTTGGCCTCGTTCGGAAACATGGCAAATGCCTCCTCCAAAACGGACAGCCTGAGCTTTTTGTCGATGGTCCTGTCCGCCTTGTCAAGCCAGTCATCCACGCGGGGCTTCACATCCACTGTTAACGCACCGAGTTCACGGTCTCTATACTTGATTTTGACCGGGAAATGATAGGCTTCAAACATATTATGTCCCGGCAGGAGGCGCAAGATAGGCCATTCATCATATAAGAGCGCACCGGCGTCGAAACCGGATGAAACCAGCCGGACATATAAATTGAAAGGAATGTTGGTGGAAATCTTGAGGATCTTGACACGATCCCTGGGATGCAGGGCGAGGTGGTCGCCGGAAAGGAGTTCTCGCGGTTCCCCGTTTATACTCACCTCGACAGAGGCCAGCCGGGGGGAAACGATATACAGTTCATAATAGTACCAGCCGGCTATGCCCAGTGCAGCCAAAAGGGCCAGGACGGCCAGCCAGGAAGCCAGTCTTGCCGAAGCGCTCTTTCTTTTCCTTATCCCGTAGTCCAATGCATGAGAACCTTCTAAAAAGTCACACGTTCCATTTTGCATTCAAAGATGATACCAGGGCGGCAAAGAGCAGGCGACGGAGGCGTACAGCACCAACATGTCGAGGAATAGGCCACGCAGCCAACGCCCGATAGCGCTCTAATGCGAATTGGAATCAGGAGCCTCCGAACGCATCTTGCTAAGGGTGCGCTCCTTCTTTGTCGCGGTTCCGGCAGCTTTCTTCTCAAACATGAGAAGGATGGGGCTGGCCACAAATATGGATGAATAGGTCCCCACAACAATTCCCACAAGCATGGCAAAAGCAAAGTCATGTATAACGCCACCGCCCAGGAAAAAGAGAGCGGCCACCACCACCAGGGTCGTTGAAGACGTGAGAATCGTCCGACTGAGGGTTTCATTGATGCTGGCATTCATGACTTCCTTGAAGGGCCTCCTCCTGAAACGCCGCGCATTTTCTCTGATTCGGTCGAAGACAATGATGGTATCGTTTAGTGAATAACCCACGATAGTCAAGAATGCCGCTATGATGGCAAGGGAAACTTCCCTGTCCGTAAGGGCAAACGCCCCGAGGGTGATCGTGACATCATGGATGAGGGCAATAATGGCCCCAAGGGCATATTTCAGATCCAGGAACCAGCATAGACCCAGGGTAACCAAGAGGGCTATGACGATGAGCCAGGCCACAGGTATGCCGAAGCTGGAGGTCAGATAGACGACGAAGGCAAGGGCCAAGGCCATGACAATGCTCATCATCCACTTGAGTTCGAAACGTCCGGAGATGTAGATGGCAATAAAGAGAATGGAGTAGAAGATGGCAAACAATGCCTTTTGTCTGAGCTCTTTTCCCACTTTGGGCCCGACCATTTCCACACGTCTGACATTGACCCCCTTGCCGAATGCTGCAACCAGGGCCGTTGTTACCTTATCACCCAACCCGGTCAGCTCAAGGTTTGTCTTTCGAACCCTGATGAGGAATTCGTGGGCGGCCTTTTCGCCAAACTGCTGGATGATACTGTCCTGTAGATTGATCGGTTTGAGGGCCTTCTTGATATCACCGGGAAAATGGGCACGATCCAACTTCACCTGTATCAAGACGCCGCCGGTAAAATCCACGCCGTAGTCCGGACCACCTCGCCACACGAGCAAAAGAATCGTGATAAGGATCAAGGTACCTGAAAGGACAAACGCTATCTTCCGCCTGCCCACAAAATCAACGTTGGTATTCGGCTTGATAAATTCCATTTGGTACTCCAGTTTTTCTTTGGTGTCGCGATGATGGCTTTTACGAGATCAATGAAACCTATATACTGATCTTTTTTATCCTCTTCTGGACATAGAAGTAATCAAAAATGACCCTGGTCACAAAAATCGCGGTAAACAGACTGGCAATAATACCGATGCTCAAGGTTACGGCAAATCCCCTCACCGGGCCGGTACCAAACTGAAAGAGCACCAAAGCCGCGATCAAGGTAGTCACATTGGCGTCCAGGATGGTCACAAGGGCTTTGCCGTACCCACCTTCGATGGAGGCCCTCGGGGTCTTGCCGAGCCTCAGTTCTTCCCTGATACGCTCGAAGATCAAAACATTGGCATCCACCGACATACCTATGGTCAGAATGATACCTGCTATGCCGGGCAGGGTGAGGGTAGCACCAAAAAAGGCCAGTCCGGACCCGATCAGAATGACATTAAGGATAAGGGCCACGTCGGCGATAAGGCCACTGAGTCCATAGTAGACGGCCATGAAAAGGACCACGGCCAGCCCCCCTATGATTGTGGACTTGAAACCCTTCTCGATGGAATCCTTTCCCAGGGAAGGGCCGACAGTCCTTTCTTCCAGGATCTTGACGGGAGCAGGCAATGCGCCCGCCCTCAGGACGATGGCCAGATCCCTCGCCTCGTCCATGCCAAATCGGCCGGTGATCTGTGCCCTCCCGCCGGCGATTTTGTCTTGAATGACCGGTGCCGAATAGACCTTGTTGTCCAATACAATCGCCAGTCTTTTCTTGATATTCTCGCCGGTGATGTGCTCAAAGAGTCTGGCTCCCCGGGAATCGAACGTAAGGGAAACATAGGGTTCGTTGTATCGGCTGTCGATCTGAACCCTGGCATCGGTGATGTATTCACCGGTGAGGAGCGTCCGCTTCTTGAGGAGCAGGGGAACCCTCCTCCTCTGTCCGGTCTGTCTATCTATGGATACTTCATAGAGGATTTCATCGCCCGGAGGCACCCGCCCTTTGAGGGCCTCATCAACACTGTGATCCTCGTCCACCAACTTGAATTCCAGAAGGGCCGTTTTTCCAATCAGTGCCACAGCCCTTTTCGGATCTTTTACGCCAGGGAGCTGGATCAGGATGTCTTGCTTTCCCTGGGGCCGGATATCGGGTTCGCTTACGCCGAACTGGTCAATTCTGTTTCGAATAGTCTCCAGCGCCTGATCCACGGCCATCCGTATAAGCCGCTCTTTGGCCTTTTTAAGGAGCATCAGGCGAAATACCAATTTCCCTTTCACATGCGTAGGGGTCCCGGAATCAAAATCCGGTTGATCGGCCTTGAACATATCCGTGAAAGCCGTTTCATCTTCATCACGCATGAGCGTCAAGGTTATTCCATCCGTACCCAGACGCTTGAGCTCCAGATACCTGATCTTGTTCTTACGAAGGTCATTCTTGAGTTCTTCTATGACACGCTCAAGATTGCTTTCGACGGCCTTTTCCGCCTCCACTTCCAGGCTCAGGTGTATCCCCCCCTGGAGGTCAAGTCCGAGATGGATCTTGTCCTTTGGTAAGACATTTGACCACCACGGAGGAAGGTTCTTGGTCAATGAAGGCGTCAGGTACATCAATGCCACAATTACCACTGCCGCTACTATTCCTGCCCGTAATCCCAGATTCTTTGACACCGGTGCATTACTCCCATTAATAAATGTGCGTACCCTCAATCACGAGATCTACAAATACGACAGCGTCGCAAAAAGTCGCCATTCTGCCCATCGACGACCTTATTACGATTCCATCACACAACGGAAGGGTCAAATTCCGTCTTTTTCCCTTTATGCACTCCTGTTCAGAATTCCCGATACGGATCCGCGGGAAATCTTCACTCTGATCTTCGGCGCAATTTCTATGGTGACCACATCATCAGCAATACCGGTCACCACGCCATGGAGGCCGCCTGAACTGACCACCTTGTCGCCTTTCTTGATGGCCGAAAGCATCTGTTTGTGCATCTTTGCCTTTTTCTGCTGGGGGCGGATAAGCAGAAAATAAAATATCACAAACATCAGAATCAGGGGGATGAATGCGCCGAAGCTGCCCCCCTGTCCGCCTCCCCCTGATGCGCCCTGGCCCATTGCGTATGCAACAAAATTCATAGTAAAACCTCCTCTTTATTTCGCTGAATCGTCGGGCAGGCGGGAAAGCCGCCAGGAATTCATCCCGACGCCAACCCGCCTGCGCAACTTATTAATCAACCATATGCCCTGTCTGTGTTTCATAAAACATTTTTCTAAAGGCGTCCATGTTTTCCGCTTCAATGGCCTTCCTCATTCCCTCCATCAGGCACATGTAGTAACGAAGGTTGTGAATGGTATTCAGCCTGTATGCCAGGAGCTCCCTGGCCATGAAAAGATGCCTGAGGTAGGCCCTCGAAAAATGCGTACACGCATAACAGTCACATTGATCATCCACTGGCCGTTTGTCATCCACATAACGCGCGTTCTTGATCGTCATGCGCCCGCATGTGGTGAACAGGGTACCATTTCTGGCATTTCGTGTCGGCATGACACAATCAAACATGTCCACACCTAGTGAAACCGCTTCAACCAAATCCTCGGGGGCCCCCACCCCCATCAGATAGACCGGCCGGTCAGGGGGAAGCATTTTTTTCGTTTCTCGGACGACATCAAGCCTCGTTTCCCGGTCTTCTCCAACGGCCAGGCCTCCCAGTGCAAACCCATCAAAATCCATCTGCACCAGGCCTTTCACACTCATCTCTCTGAGATCTTTGTAGACACCTCCCTGTACGATGCCGAAAAGGGCCTGTTCTCTTGAGCCCAAGTGGTCCACACATCTCCTCGCCCAACGCGTGGTCAAATGGACGGACTTGAGCACGTACTCATATTCGGCCGGATAGGTGACGCACTCATCGAAGGCCATGACAATATCCGAACCCAAGGCCCTCTGAATATCCATAGACTCTTCCGGTCCTATGAAATGCCGGGACCCGTCAAGGTGGGATTGAAAAACGACGCCCTCTTCCGATATTTTCCGCAGTTTTGCCAGGCTGTATACCTGAAAACCTCCGCTATCTGTAAGGATGGGACCGTCCCAGCCCATGAATTCATGCAATCCACCGAACCGCTCAATGACCCCGGTCCCAGGCCTCAGATAGAGGTGGTAGGTATTGGAAAGTATGACCTCCGTCCCCACCTGCCGGAGTTCCTCGGGACAGAGGGCCTTTACCGAACCCTGCGTCCCCACCGGCATAAAAACAGGCGTCCTGATCCGTCCCCGGGGTGTCGTAATTTCTCCAAGCCGTGACCCGTTGTCGGGACTTTTATGTAAGACCTTGAACTCCAAAGATCAGAAACAGACCCTCCCTAAATTTGATGGAATCGTAAAAAGTCCATCCGTGGACTTCCAACGAAGCCGTCTGTTCCGCCGGAGCCAAGGAGCCGGGCGTGAGGGTCTTTTTCAGCCCCTTTCTCATAGTGCACTTGGCACCCTACTCCGACATGGACGGCTATTTGGGGTTTACACCTCCTGAACCCATGCGCCTCCAGTAAGCACCGCTGAGCCCCAAATAACCGTCCATCCCCTCGGGGGTGTTTAGAAAGCGTCTGAAAAAGAGTGTCAGGTTCACCTCCCATTCGTTGCTCATAGGCTGCCGCTTGCGGCATAAATCAGCTTTTTGCTCACTCCCATAGGGAGGAAGTTTTTTTAAAGGATCAGCATGGCATCCCCATAGCTGTAGAACCGGTATTCTCTTTCTATGGCCAGTGCATAGGCCTTGCGAATCGAATCCAAGCCGGCGAAAGCGGCCACCAGAAAGAGCAATGAACTCTTTGGGAGGTGAAAATTTGTAATCAGCGCATCCACCACTTTGAAGGAAAAACCAGGAGTCACCATTAGGTCCGTCACACCTTCACCGGGATTCACAAGGCCGTTCTCCATGGCTGCACTCTCCAAGGTTCTGACCACAGTCGTTCCAACCGCAATCACACGCCCCCCTGAAGCCTTGCATATCCCTATTGCCCTTGATGCGGCTGCATCGATCTTGTAGCGCTCGGGCAACAGTTCATGCTCTCTGATATCTCCCGTACGTACCGGCTGAAATGTCCCGTAACCGACGTGGAGCGTCACGGGAAAGATCCCGATCCCTTGCTTTCTCAGTTTTTCCAGCAATTCCACGGTAAAGTGGAGACCCGCTGTGGGGGCTGCAACGGCACCGTCCGATCTCGAATAGACGGTCTGGTATCGCTGCCGGTCAAGGTTGTCACAGGAATCATCCTCCCTCCTGATATAGGGAGGCACCGGCATGTGGCCACTCTTCCTGAGAATTTCTTGAACGGGCTTCTCACCTCCAAAGGTTATCAAAGCGGTCCCGTTATCGAAAAGCCGCCTGACCTGCCCTGAACCCCCCCCTTGAAAAAACAAAAAGCTCCCTATTTTAGGGCGCTTGGAGGACTTCAAAAGGCACAATCTGTTTCTTGTTCCCCTTTCCTGCTTTCCTCCATCTTGAATGACCAAAACCTCTACGAGCCCACCACTTTCCTTGTGCCCAAAGAGTCTCGCAGGAACCACCCGGGTATCATTGACCACCAGTATATCTCCTGGAAGCAAAAGATCCGGGAGATCATAAAAATGATGATCTCTTATGACCTTTGTCGATCGATCCAACAAGAGCAGGCGGGAATGGTCACGTTGCCGCGCCGGCACCTGGGCAATACGTTCCGCAGGCAACGCATAGTCATAGTCTTCTAATCGGAACATTCGAAAAAATCACTCAAGCAGTGAATGCTAAACAACTTCTGAAATAAAGTCAAATGATTTTATCTGGACATATAGACCAGGATTAGCCCGAGGCCCATGGCCAAAAGGCCTACAGGTCTCAGACGCCCGCTTGGAATTTCAATAACCAGCGACATCCATTTTTTCATTTGATCCGGAAAACCGAAGTAGGGTAAGCCCTCTATGATCAGCAGGAGACCCAGAACACAAAACAGCAATTTCGTTGTCAAGAATCCCTCCCCAGTGCCAAACCATGTCCAGGGGAATGGCCGGCCTTGAAACGCTGCGTCCTTTTCCTTTTGTCTTTTCTGCATCATAGTTTACCTGAACAGGTGGTGTCAACCGGTTGGAATTTTCCTCATAATAGTCTTGATATCAGGGCGAAGATCAGATAGCTTAAAGGGATTGTTTTCATCAAGGGCAAAAGGGAAAAATACCAATCATGAAGAAGAAACTGCAGAAGATACTTGCAACGACATTGCAGAAATCCATTGAACAAGGCCGGCTGAAAGAGACCCCCGTCCCGGACTACATCATCGAAGTGCCAAGAAACGCCGGGCACGGGCATTTTGCCACAAATCTGCCCATGACACTGCGTGCAAGCCAAGGGAAAAACCCCAGGGAAATTGCATCCGTTCTAAAGGCTCAATTGCAGGATGTCCGGGATGTTTTTGAAAGCGTGGATATCGCCGGGCCGGGATTTATGAATTTTGTCCTCAAACCCGAACAATGGTACCAGGAACTAAGGGATATCATCACCCTTGGAGATGCCTACGGCCGAAGCCACCTCGGAAAAGGAAGCAGGATCATTGTGGAATTTGTCAGCGCCAATCCAACCGGGCCACTCCACATTGGTCATGGCAGGGGAGCGGCCCTGGGCAACACCTTGTGCCGCATTTTTTCCTTTTGCGGGTACGAGGTTGCCAGTGAATTCTACATTAACGATGCGGGCCGACAGATCAGGCTGCTTGGAGAATCCATTTTCAGCCGATGGAAGCAGATGGAGGACCCCGCCTATCCCTTTCCCGACTCGGGTTACAAGGGAGACTATATTGCCGAGCTTGCCCGGTCCATTTCGAGCCAGATAGACCTTTCAAAGCTGGATGAAGAAGAGGCCATTTCCGCATGCGCCCGGCTGGGCAAGGAAATCATGCTCAAAGAACTTAAACAGGACCTGGCGCTTTTCAGAGTCCCATTTGACGTCTGGTATAGTGAACAAGGCCTTTTTGCATCGGGAAAAATAGAAAAAACACTCGATGAACTCAGGAAAAACGGGCACCTCTACACGAAAGAAGGAGCACTCTGGATCAAGACCCTGCCCTATGGAGACGACAAGGACCGGGTACTCAGGAAAAGCGATGGTGAGTTTACCTATTTCGCATCCGATATCTCATACCATCTTGACAAGAAAGAACGAGGCTTTTCCAAGGCCATCAACCTCTGGGGGGCGGACCATCATGGATATATTCCAAGGATGAAGGCCGGTCTTGAAGCGAATAACATCTCCCGAGAGTGGCTTTCCATCATGCTGATTCAATTGGTTAAGCTATGGAAGGGCGGCCAGGAAATCAAGATGTCCAAGCGCTCCGGATCTTATGTCACCCTGAAAGAGCTGATAGAAGAAGTTGGAGTCGATGCGGCGCGCTTTGTGTTTCTTTCCAAGCACCACGACTCTCCGCTCGATTTCGACATCGATCAGGTAAAAAAACAGGACAGCGACAACCCTGTCTATTACGTGCAGTACGCCCACGCAAGGATCTGCAGCATTTTCAGAAAGGCCGAAGAGGAAGGCATAGACTTGTCCGGGCAACCTGACCCTTTGCTTACGGGGCTCGTTCTGGATGAGGAAATTTCCCTGATCAGAATGATGACGGAATTTCCTATCCTGATGGAGGATATTTGCAGGAGCCTGGAACCCCATCGTTTGACTTACTACCTGACGAATTTGGCGGCCCTGTTTCACCGCTATTTCAACCTGGGAACAAAGTTTTCCGAGCATAGGATTGTGACAGAAAACAGGGTCCTCAGTAAAGCGAGGCTTTTTCTGGTCTTGGGTGTCAAACAGATTATCACCACCGGCCTGGAGCTGCTGGGGATTCACGCCCCACATAAAATGTGAAATTTGATGGCGAAATCACAGAAGAAATCACAGAGGCAAAAAAAGCCGCATACCCTGACCCTGACGGCCAGGGCCTCCTTTTTCTGGGGACTCTGTCTTTTCTTTCTGCTGGCATGGATATTCGTCTTAGGTATATTCGTGGGGCGTGGTTTTATCCCCGATGGCGTAAGAGGCATTTCAGAACTCAAGGCCCAGGTCGCAAAGCTTCAGGGAATGCTGTTGCTCAAAAAAGTCCCTGACCCCGAACCTGCGAAAGGGGACTTCGAAGACCCGAAACTCGCCTTCTATGAAAACCTGTCCATCAAGAAAAAGGAGGTTGCCAGAAGAGGCCGCTCCACGGATGAAACGCCAAAGGGAAACAAACCCAAGACCGCCAACAAGATATCGACTGTGGACAAGCCCTCCACTACAAAAGAGACCCCTTCGACATCCGCGTACAGGCTTACGGTACAAGTGGCCTCTCTAGAAAATCAGGATAAGGCGAAGGCCTTGGTCAAGAAACTCTCTGACAAGGGTTTTCCAGCTTACTCCTATGAGGCCCAGGTAAAAGGCAAACCCCGTTACCGCGTACGATCCGGCCGTTTCAGGACAACCGGAGAGGCCGAACAGTACGCTCAAAAACTGTTCAAGGCATTAAAGATAAAAGGGTTCACGATCAGAATCGAAAAATAAAAGTGAGTGCGAAAGAGACCCATGACACTGCGAAAGGCAATTATTCCCGATATCAATTACATTCGGACACTCCTCAATCACTATGCCGATAAGGGATTGCTGCTTCCCAGGCCTTTGAGCGAGCTCTATGTTCAAATCAGGGACTACCTGGTGATTGAGGGAAACGACAAGAACCCTGTACTTCAGGGCGTTTGTGGACTTGGAATCTGCTGGGAAGACCTGGCCGAAATAAAGTCTCTTGCGATTCACGAGGATTATCAGGGAAAGGGCCTGGGCTCAAGACTCGTTGAGTCCTGCCTCCAGGAGGCGCGACTTTTTGGCATTGGGAAAGTCTTTGTCTTGACATATGTTCCCGATTATTTTATAAGATTTGGATTCCAGGAGGTGAGTAAATCCCACCTCCCTCAAAAAATATGGGCAGACTGCCTCAAGTGCACCAAATTCCCGAATTGTGACGAGGTGGCCCTTATTCTGAAACTTTAATCTCATCCCGACGCCGGGATGGTTTGTTTGTAATTTATAGGAGGCATCTATGTTTGGTATCGGCATGCCGGAGCTTATCATCATACTGGTCATCGCCCTCATCGTCATCGGGCCGAGCAAACTCCCGGACCTGGCAAAGGCCCTTGGAAAGGGAATGGCCGAGTTCAAGAAGGCGACACAGGAAATCAAGGAAAGCCTTGACATAGACGACGACCTCAGGCAGGCCAAGGATGACCTGGTGGATTCGGTAAGCGGCCTGGAAGCATCCTTTAGGATCGACGATGACCCATCGCCGGAGAAGAAGGAAACGTTGGAGGATTCCGTGAGCGACCTTGAAGAACCGGGTGAGGCCGACAATGACCCGTCGCCGGAAAAGAAGGAAGCGTTGGAGGATTCAGTGAGCGATCTTGAAGAATCCGGTGAGGCCGACAATGGCCCGTCAGCGGAGAAGGACGGGCCCAAATACACGGATTTTGATGAGATGCTCGAAGACTACGAAAAGGCCAAAGAGCCCGAACAAGGTGATCGAGAGGGTAAAGGCCAACTCGCCGCTGACATGGAGAAAGAAAAGCATGAATGATGATGAAAAGCAGCCCTTCTTAAGTCATCTTGAGGAATTGCGCAAGCGGCTCGTGGCCATCTTCATCGGAGTGGGTGCCGGTTTTGTGGTTTGTTATATCTTCTCCGACCAGCTTTTCAAGCTGCTGGTACTACCCCTGAAAGCCGTTTTGCCGGAAGGGGACAAGCTCATTTTTACGAACCTTCCCGAGATGTTCATTACCTATCTCAAGGTGTCCCTCATCGCCGGCGTACTTCTGACAGCCCCTTTCATCTTTTATCAGTTGTGGCTGTTTATCGCCCCGGGTCTTTACCGGCGCGAAAAGAAATACGTATTTCCCTTTGTGATTTTTTCCACCATTTTGTTCGTGGGGGGGGCACTGTTCGGCTATTTTGTGGTCTTCCCGTTCGGATTCAAATTTTTTATCGGCTTTTCCAACGATTACGTCAAGGCTCTCCCATCGGTCAAACAGTATTTTTCTTTTTCCATCAAGCTCCTGTTTGCATTTGGCGTTGTTTTCGAGTTGCCGCTGGTGGTTTTTTTTCTGGCCAAGATGGGTCTTATCACACCGGAGTTCCTAAAAAAACAGCGCAAGTACGCTGTTTTGCTTATCTTTATTGTGGCTGCCATCCTGACGCCCCCCGACGTGGCCACTCAGCTCATGATGGCAGTGCCCCTGCTCATCCTTTATGAAATCGGAATTATCGTTGCCAAAATAGCCCGGAAAAAAGAACCGGAAAAATCCGAAAATGACGATGAGGCTGAAACCTGATAACAGCTTATTCCAGTCCTCGCATAGGTTGGAGGACCGTCATGTGCCTGCCTGAAATCGTCAGGGCCAGCGGGATCTTCATAACTTCTCCCTGGGCGTCGAATGTGATGTCTCCTGTCACCCCTTTGAAGGCCTGAACCTCCGGGATAGCCCTTTGAAGGTCCTTTCGGGTCTGGATCTCAGCGCGCCTCCTCATGAGGGCCTTGAGGAACCGAATGGTATCATAGCCAGTCGCCGCCAGGATGCCCGGCGTGGACTCGAAGCTTTCTTCATAGCCTTTGACAAACTCTCTGGTGAGAGGGTCCTGGCGCTTTCCGAAAAAGCCTGATGTAAAGATAGCCCCCTGGACATACTTGGCAGCCATTTCTATCAACTTGGGGGATTGCCAGAGGGATGTCCCGACCAGACGGACATCGGACACATCCTGATACATCAATTGCGGCGCAATCATGATAATTTTCTGGTAGTTATCCGGAATAAAGACCGCATCAAAATCGATGATGGGCTCGGGTTTCTCAGGTTCGATTTCGGTTTCCTCTTCAAAAGGGGTCCTCATCTCCCGGAGTTTTTTCACGACGGACGCGGGCCTGGGATAATAGAGGCCCGTCATTTTCTTGATGGGATCCGCAAAATCCGTCTGATCCGGCTCATACGACTCCACGGCTGTAATGCTTCCACCTGCCTCTTCCAGTCCATCCCAAAACCGGTTCATAAGAAAGCGGCCGTAAGGGTTTTCCGGGTACAGAATAGCGAAACGCTTCAGGCCCAGTTGTTTCACGGCCACATTGAGGAGGGTCTTGATCTCCCGGCAGGGAACGAGAAAGTTTCGGAAAACCATGTCACCTTCACGGGTAATATCCTCTTTCTGCGTCATGGTGATAATGGGAATGCCCAATTCTTCCGCTTTCCGGGCCGATGCCAGTGACGCCTTGCTTGAAAGGGGTCCGATAATACCCATGGCGTGTTCTTTCTGAGCAAGTTCAGCCACCTGGGCTGATGCGACTTCCGACTTCCCTTGTGTGTCCTTGATAACCAGATCGATCCCTGGACCCTCCTCGCCGGTTTTCCTGAACAATCCCAGCCCCAGTTCAATACCGTTGAGGACCTCCTGCCCGTATATGGCAAAGGGGCCACTCAGGGGCAGTAAGCAGCCGAAAACCCGTTTTTTAACCGAAAGTTCTGCGGTGATCCGGTCCAGTATGCCTTTTCCAAGGGTGACCCACTTCTGTTCAGGTGTGGCCCTGACCAGGGCCATGGCGGCTTTTCTGGCATTGAGAAGGTCGCCCGTGCTGAGATAGAGTGATGCTATCCTGTAGTAGATTCGAGGGGCAAGATCTGTTTGTTCGGCATAAACCGCAAAACGCTCAAGGGTCTGCACATCCCCGCCATCAATCATTTTCCCCAGTTTTTTCAGGAGTTCCGACTGCAGGTGCGCATCGCCCCCACTTATTTTCTTCGCCTGAACCCACCAGTAAAAGGCCTGGTCCCGGTTGCCCAGAAGCAGGTTATCAAGACCGAGTATATGGAGGACCTTCGCCTCCAGGGTATGCCCACGGTATGCCCTGATCCACTGGAGGGCCTGATCGCGGGAATCGGCATATTGTCCAATGCCGTAAAGGATATCGACGACCTGGTAACGAACTTCGGCAAGGCGGGGATCATCAGGGTGTTGGGCAACCAACCTCTCATAGTACTTGAGGGCCTCCTTCAACTCCCCTCTCTGTGAATAGATCTCCCCCATTCGGTACAAAGCGGGCCCGGAATTCGTTCCCAGCGGTTGTTTTTCCAGATAGGTCGCATAAGATTCCAGAGCTTTGTCAAGTGCACCTTTTTTGAAAAATGCCTCTGCCAGTTCATAATCGTCCGGCACCGGGACCTCAGGTTGGAAGGTCTTCACCTGCTTCGGGGCAGCGACACTGACCGGTTTCTGTTGGGCGCATCCCTGCAAAAAAAAGGCTACCCCCACCAAAATGATGGAGATAGCCCGATACGATGGTATGGTCTTCATCGTTATTTCTTCACTTCCTCAAAATCGGCATCGACCACGTCTTCCTCCTGGGAGGCGCTACCTCCTGCAGCCGCATCACCTGCGCCCCCTGCCTGGGCCTGCTGCTGTTGCTGGCTTGCCTGGGCGTACATAGTCTCGGCCAGCTTGTGAGCGGCCTGTGTCAACTCGTCGCTCAAACGCTTGATCTCATCAATATTATCACCTTCCATGGCTTTTTTCAACTTTTCAATAGCCTGACTGATTTGATCCTTTGTGCCATCATCCACCTTGTCCCCCACTTCCTTGATGGACTTCTCAGTGGTATAGATAAGGGAGTCCGCCATATTTCGGGCATCCACAAGTGCACGCTTTTTCTTGTCTTCCTCGAGGTGTGCCTCGGCATCTTTCACCAGCTGATTTATCTCTTCCTCGCTCAGACCGCTTGATGCCGTTATCTCGATAGACTGTTCCTTTCCGGTTCCCATGTCTTTTGCCGAGACATGAACAATACCGTTCGCATCGATATCAAAAGCGACCTCGATCTGAGGAATACCGCGAGGTGCCGCAGGAATCCCCACCAGCTGGAAGCGGCCGAGGGTCTTGTTATTGGCCGCCATCTCTCGTTCACCCTGGAGGACGTGAATTTCAACGGCCGGCTGATTGTCCGCGGCAGTGGAAAATATCTGACTCTTCCTGGAGGGTATGGTGGTGTTCTTTTCAATGAGCTTGGTAAAGACACCTCCAAGCGTTTCGATTCCGAGGGACAGGGGCGTCACATCCAGCAGAAGGACATCTTTCACGTCCCCGCGTAACACACCGCCCTGGATGGCTGCTCCAATGGCAACGACCTCGTCGGGGTTGACCCCTCTGTTCGGCTCTTTGCCGAAAATCTCTTTGACCTTTTGCTGTACTCTGGGCATTCGGGTCATGCCGCCCACCAGAATAATCTCGTCGAGGTCGGTCGCACTCAGGCCGGCATCTTTCAAGGCCATATTGCAGGGACCCACAACCTTCGCCACCAGATCATCAACCAGGGCCTCCAGTTTTGCCCGGGTGAGTTTTATGTTCAGATGCTTCGGTCCGGAGGCATCCGCCGTAATAAAGGGCAGATTGATGTCCGTTTCCGTGGAGCCGGAAAGCTCCATTTTCGCCTTTTCCGCGGCTTCCTTCAACCTCTGGAGGGCCATTTTGTCGTTTCGCAGATCGATACCCTGGTCTTTTTTGAATTCGCCTGCAAGGTAGTCCAGCACCCTGAGATCGAAGTCCTCGCCGCCGAGATGCGTGTCGCCGTTGGTGGATTTCACCTCAAATACACCCTCGCCGATCTCCAAAACCGATATATCAAACGTGCCGCCGCCAAGGTCAAAAACGGCAATCTTCTTGTCGCCTTTCTTGTCCACACCATAGGCCAGAGATGCAGCGGTAGGTTCGTTGATGATCCGCTCCACCTTGAGCCCCGCAATGCGCCCGGCATCTTTCGTGGCTTGTCTCTGGTTGTCATTAAAATAGGCAGGGACGGTGATGACGGCCTCCTCCACCTTCTCCCCTAAGTAGTCTTCCGCCGTTTGCCTCATCTTCTGCAAAATCATGGCGGAAATTTCCGCTGGACTGTAATCCTTACCCCTGATGGACACGTGGGCGTCTCCATTTCCAGCCTGGCTGATCTTGTAGGGAAGGACTTCTTTATCTTTCTGAACCTCTGTTGAACTGTATTTACGACCGATCATTCTCTTGACCGCAAACACGGTGTTTTCCGGGTTGGTTACGGCCTGCCTCTTGGCTGTCTGGCCGACGAGTTTCTCGCCATTATCCGTAAACGCCACCATAGAGGGTGTGGTCCGGCTCCCTTCCGCATTGGCGATAACAACAGGATCACCGCCTTCCATGACAGCCACACAAGAGTTTGTTGTTCCAAGATCAATACCTATGATTCTTCCCATTTTCTTGTTGCCTCCTTCATATAGCAAATCAACTTCATTTTATAAGATAACTATTCCGCAGTGTTTTCGACACACGCCGGACTTTTTTTGTTCACAACCACCATGGCGGGTCTCAACAATCTTTGGTTCAACAGATAGCCCTTCTGCAGTTCCTGCAGGACCATCCCGGGTTCCCGGCCCTTTTCTTCCATTTCGCTGACCGCATGATGGTAATTGGGGTCAAATGCCTCCCCCCGCGCTTTCACTGCCTCCATGCCCGCCTTCTCCAGGGCACCCTTTAATCCTTTCAGCGTCAGTTCCACGCCTTCCGTCAAAGCAGAAAGGCAATTCTCATCGGTGGCGGCGCAGTGGGAAATGGCCTGTTCCATGGCGTCAAGGACTGGGAGCAAATCCTTTATCAGAGATTCATTGGAAAATTTGATCCAATCTTCCTTTTCCCTCTGGGTGCGTTTCTTGAGGTTCTCCATATCCGCTTGCGATCTGAGGTAGAGGGCGTAGTTCTTTTCTGCGGATTCATTCAACTCATTGGCCGTCTGGATCAGTTCCGCTTTTGTCATTTTTTCAAAACGCTTGTCATCGATAGCCTTTTCGCCCGCGGTGCACTCATCTGCACTCGATTTCTCGTCGTTACGGTCTTGCGCAATATTTGCCTTGATGGTGTTTTCGTCTTTCTTTACGGCGTTTGCATGATCCATCCGTCTAAAACCTCACCTCAATCTCTCCACTATCCTGATTTCAGGACGGTGTTTGCCAAAAGCATTATGCGATACATTAAGCATCGCCCACAGGCTTGTCAAGACGGACTCAAGAGACTTTCCATGATTTATTTAAGGCATATTCGGCACTGGAAAGGTGTCACTCGAAAGGCACAAATCCAGTACTGACGGAGGAGCGGGAAAGGGTAGTCTAAGCCGAATAAACCCGCCGGAGGGGGACAAGCCGGGAATAAAGAAATGTCAAAACTCAAATCTGGTCTTAGGATACTAAAGGGTTGACCCGGTAAGCCGCTCGAGAGCCTCCACATACTTGTCACGGGTTTTTTGAATGATTTCGGCGGGCAGTTTCGGTGGCGGCGGGGATTTCGGCCAGTCCAACCCCAGCAGGTAGTCCCTCAGAAACTGCTTGTCAAAGCTCCGTTGGGCCCTTCCCGGCTGATAGTCATCCATGGGCCAAAAACGGGAAGAATCGGGCGTCATGACCTCATCAATCAGTATCAGACGGTCGTCCAGAACCCCGAACTCAAACTTGGTGTCGGCTATGATGATGCCTTTTTGGGCGGCAAACGCTCGGCCCAAATCGTAGATCCGCAGGCTGAGGCTCCGAACCGCTTCAGCCATTTCTTTCCCGAGCAGGTCAACCGTCTGCGCATAGGATATGTTCTCATCATGCATACCGTCTTCGGCCTTTGTGGACGGAGTGAATAGGGGTTCAGGAAGTTGATCGGATTCCTTCAATCCTTCGGGCAGAGATATACCACAAATTCTGCCTTGAGAGCGGTACTCATTCCATCCGGAACCGGACAGATAGCCTCTCACAATACACTCCACCGGCAGGGGACTCGCTTTCCTGACCAGCATGCTTCTTGCTTCCAGCGCCTTCGAATACTTGCTGCATGGCTCCGGGTAACGGGCGGGATCCGTGCTCACCAGATGGTTTTCGATAACCGATGCAAGCTTTTCAAACCAGAAGAGGGAGATTTGGGTCAATACTTTACCCTTGTCCGGGATCGGATCATCCATGATGACATCAAAAGCGGAGATGCGGTCACTGGCAACAATCAGCAGTTTTTCATCGACTTCATAGATGTCACGGACTTTTCCTCTTTTCAATAAAGACAGTTCAGGGAAATGGCTTTCCCTCATAATGGTAGAAGTCATACTTCACCCTCCCTCCGTAGTTACAACCACCCTGATGAACGGGCGAACATAGAAAATTGTAAATTTAATAGTGAACGGTTCTGAAAGTCAAGGACCTTTGATGTTTATTGAACGCTTTCACACGGCCGTTTGGGCATTGAATAAAAACAGGATTGATATTTTCTGCGAGTGCGCTATTAATAGGACATACAGATCAGGGAAGAGGAGCAGCAATGGAATTACCGGGCGAACAGACCGAACTCATGGACGCAATTCTCCTTTTGGAGAGGATGATCGATCAGATGCATGCACAATTTGACAATTACCGCCACGGTGAAATTCATGTGTTGCCGGATTGGCAGCGTTTTGAAAGGCAACTCCTGTTTTTTTCCCGGAGGCGGCCCCATTCCCTGGAACTTTCAAATCAGTTGGACCGGGTCCTTTTCAAATTCCAGGCGCGAAAAAGGGTTTGGTTGAGATGGGCAGAGGAATTTCATCAACAAAAGTGACGTTCACCCCCCTTTGCGCAGACCTGAATCAGGCAACCCCGCCCTTTTAAGATATTCCCGGTAATAACGCAGCACCCTGTTTCGATAGGACACGGTCTCCGGGTATGGCGGAAGCCCGTTGTATTTCTTGACGGCACGGGAACCGGCATTGTAGGCGGCAAGGGCTAGACTTATGTCTCCTTTCTGCTGCTTCAGTAATTCGGCAAACAACCTGTACCCACCCTCTATGGCCTTTTGGGGATTCAGACGGTCATCCCGAGCCTCTTGGAGGAGTTCCAGCCTGTAGCGTCTGTAAGACGCAACCCATTTTTCCCTGAATGCAATGGCCTGCTGCATCTCCTGGCAGGCTCTCCGGGCATCATCTTCCACACAATATTCTTCCGGCTTGCTGATCAGTGCCATAGCCTTTGCCTTCAGCCTTCGCTCTTTCAACATGAATTCCCTGGCCTCTTCGAAATAAGGGGGGCTGAAAATCGTGCTCATACCAAGCAATTTTCCTGTACTTGGCATGATCTGGGTAATACCAGCCGCACCCACATAGGAAACGGCCTTTGGATCGAAACGCGATTCCTGCCTCATCAGGGCTAGAAAAAGCAGGGGTTCAGCCGCGTATTTCCCATCGCCATAGCGTTTCAAGAATGGCTCAAGCAAAGAAAAATAGCGCGATTCTGTTTTACCGAGGAAATCTTTCAGGGTCCCGGGACTTCTCTCAAATTCCTTTCCTCCAAATTTGTCCAGATCGAAGGCTTTCAGATCTTCAGGTTTTGCTTTCCGGACATAGCAATTGAAAACATAGTTGACAAAACCCACATTTTCAGACGTAAGAGGGTACCCGTCAAGAGGTTCGATTCCAAGGCATTGATTATAGACCTGGCCCAGTGCATCTCTCAAATTCCGTCCATACCTCTTCAAGGCCTTCTTGATAAGATCCTGGAGAAGAACCGAACATTTGGACTTATCGAAGCGTTCATCCTTGTTGACCATCAGGGTCGCACGGTAGTTCTTGAGCAGTTCTTCGGCAGACCGCATCGTCTTTTGGTAGAGGCAGGCGGAGCGTGATACCATGGCCACATATTCACCCGATGCATTTTCCTGGGCTCCGGTACTCATGCCGTTGATGGCATCTTCAAGAAACGCTTCCGCCTGTTCAAAGAGATCCCGCGATTTCAGGTAGTCTTTATCCACGTAGGCCTTCATACCAAAAGATTGGGCGACCTCCGGAGGGATCCGAAGGAACCCCTCTTCTGCCCTGTAGGACCCGTCTTCCAGGCTGGATTCATGAACCTTCAGATTATAGGCAAAAACAGCTTCGATCAGTGGTGAGTAATCAGGTTCCGCCCCAGCATTTGAGGGAAGGATGAGAATAATCAAAAACAGTATTTTGAGACCAGTGGCGAAGGACATTCCTTTCTTTTCTCCAGCTAAATTCATCATGTCGTTGGTGCTCCAAACGTGCTGCGGGCGCATATTAATGCAACAACTGGAAGAGAAATGCCCTCACCGGAAAAGTTTACGGGTTTGCAGCAGGAAATTTCGCTCATGTTCGGGGTGATTCTAGCAAAAATGCGGACAACAATAAAGGCATTGTTTCAGCAAAAAAATATTTTGACAGGTGAAAGCTCAGCTGCTATATTACTTTCTTCCTAGGGCCGTTAGCTCAGTTTGGTAGAGCAGCGGACTTTTAATCCGTTGGTCGCGAGTTCGATTCTCGCACGACCCACCAATTTTGGAGCCAAGGACCTCATCTGGGGCAAAAGCCCCGACGGTGACCATTTACCAACTATCTACATTCTTTTGTCGATAGTGTCCCCATCGTCTAGTTCGGTCCAGGACACTGGCCTTTCACGCCAGTAACGTGGGTTCAAATCCCGCTGGGGACGCCATTTCTCTTTTGACGGGCTGCTCATCCGAGTGGCCCGTTTCTTTTCTAATTCGTGCCCAGGACATCCCGCTTCTCAAGCGGGATAACGTGGGTTCAAATCCCGCTGGGGACGCCATTTTTTCTTTTGACGGGCTGCTCATCCGAGTGGCCCGTTTCTTTTCCAGTTTTTCTTGCCTCTTCCAGCCATCCAATCCGCACCTCGGTTTCTGCTTCGAGATCTCGAAAGTATGGCTTGATGTCAAGAACCGGTGTTCCATCAAGGATGTCCAGGTCCATGATCGACAGCTCGTTTTCGTGAATGTCCAAAAGGCGAACGACCGAAAGACCAATAGGATTCGGGCGCCTCGGTGATCGCGTGGCGAAGAGTCCCCGGAGTTGGGTATCGAGGGGCGGAACGATCTTCAGACGATACCCTTTAGATCTATGAAAATGACACAATAGAATGATGTGAGAGAAACCTTCCAGGTCATCCAGCCCTTGGGCAAAATCTGGAAACACTTCAACAGTTCCCGACACACCCTTCCCTCGTGAGGGTTGAAATGGGATTTTGTCGCCTTCTTTGAAAGGGCTGTGAACAATGCCTATGGGTTGATACTCAATCTTCATTTCCACGCCTCTCTTCTTGATGACTTCCAATAAAGTCGCGACCTGCTTCAGCAGGCCATTTTATCTGCTGCAGCCAGGAGGAGGGCCTGAGAGTCTTTTTCAGGTTCTCCTCCACTTCGGTCCTCATAGTCTGCCGTTTGCGGCATAAACCAGCTTCTAACGAAGTTACCTTGTTCTACGAACCAATGGAAACGGATCTGAGAATCTTTTTCATGTGCTTTCTCATGGTGCACCTGGCACAGAACTCCGACATGGACGGCTATTTGGGGTTCACTCCTATCAAATCCTACGCGCTTCTATGGAGTAACTCTGAACCCCAAATCGGCGTTCATCTCCTCCGGAGTGCTTAGAAAGCATTTGAAAAAGATTGTCAGGTGCGGCTCCTCTTCGTAGCTCATAGGCTGCCGCCTGCGGCATAAACCAGCTTCCAACGAAATCATCCACTTTTATGGATCAGGGACTGAGATAGGCTGCAGCCTTGCCCCCCGCCTGAATACCCGAAGCGATACAGGGGCTGATTCCACCGGCTGTTGTGCCGGCCCCCACAAGGAAGAGCCCTTCGAGGCCTGACGTAAAGCTGCTGAATCGACCGGGCCCCATCTGGTCAGGCGTCTGCTCCGGTCCGTAACATCCTCCCCGGACCGCGCTGACCCAGAATTCATTGGAAAGAGGCGTGGCAAACTCAACATGGTCCAGATGTTCCGAGAGCCCTGGGATGTGCCTTTCCGCGGCCTCTATGAGGCGCTCGCCGATCTTGTTCTTGAAATTGTCGTAATCTTCGCCCCGTTTCATGGAAGGCCTGTGGGCCCATTTTTCAAAACTCTCATAGTCGACCATCGTGATGAGCTCGACAGTGTGGCGACCTTGAGGGGCATGGCCGCCTTCGGGATCCTTTACTGATGGGCTTGTTATGAGGAACCCGGGCACATTTTCCTGAAGGTGTAAACCCTTTCCCGTTTCGTACAACCTGTTCATATCAATGTCATTGTAGTGATGAATATTGGCGTCCGTTATTCCGAGAGAAGGAAGATCCAAGTCGGTGCCAATGAACGCGTAGAAAGCACCAAGAGACGGCCGCAAGTGAGTGACCTTTTCCATGGTCTTGGGAGGCATCACTTCAGGATTCACCAATTGTCCTAGGGTAAGGACCGGATCAACATTGCTTATGACGACTTGCGCGGTATATTGCTCTCCAGGTTCCGTCTCTACAAGGAACTCCTGCCCTTTTTTGTCAATTCTGACCACACGTGCCCTTTTCCTGGTCTGAGCGCCATGCTTTTTCAAGGGATTCAGGAAAGCATCCCGAAACGCACCACTTCCCCCCTTCGGATAGTAAGCACCTTTGAGGTAACTGTCTAGCACGGCCAGAGCAATGATAGCTGAGGCCCTTGCCGGAGGCAGGCCGTAAGTGCCGGAATGGGCGGCCAGAACGGCTTGCAGACGTTTGTCTTTTGTTACATTATCCAGTAGGTCCTGGTAGGTGGCCCGGCCATACTTCAGCATCACAGGGTGTCTCATCAGAAAACCGAGCATCCCGAGAGTTCCTCCCTTTCCGGAGGTGGAAGCACTCATGGCCTTGAGCATCTTGTCAAGCACATCGAAATACTTGTTTACTCCGGCCTCCTCCCTGGGGAACTCTTTTACGAGCCTCTCCTTGTAACGTTCCTTACCTTTGCACAGGGCGAATTCGAAGTCGGGGAAGATATAACGGTCAAAGCCGTCCGGGTCAAGTTCCACAAAATTCAGGCTGTCAGCAATACCCAGCTTGTCCAGCAGACGCCAGAAGTACTCTCCCTTGCCAAGCTGGCCCAGGTAGTGCAGCCCTGTGTCGAACGTATACGCTCCCCGACGGAAAGGGTTCAGATACCCACCAAAGGCAGGCATCGCCTCAAGAAGGAGAACAGAGATGCCCTGCTTGGCAAGAGTGAGGGCTGCTGAAAGCCCGCCTGCACCACTGCCTATGACTATGGTCTGATAATCGGCCATATTTCTCCTTTCCTGGCTTGATTGGATTTTTTTTTAGTTCCTGCAGTGCAATCCAATTGCGCCCTTACGTAAACAATCCCGCTACGAAGGCCCGTGAGATACGCAGGTCAACATTAAAGAAAGCGCAACTACTGAGATAATGAAAGTGTAAAAAGATCTTCAAGTCAAGCAAAATAGAGGGCGATGCGAGGTATCTTGGTCAAATCCAGTCGTTGGAAGATCAACGAGGCTCTATTTGTGCAATGGTTTCGTGTGGAATCCGTCCCGTAATGAAAAAAATCAGATAGGGCGAGCCAGTATTCCCAAAAAAACATCACATGGAGCCGGCCGCCCCAACTTTTCATGCTGGTTTGTTACTGATAACTTGATCAATAAGTCACAGCCGCTTGGTACAATGGCAATAGCCGTGTAAACAATTGGGCGATATCCGAGACGATATCAACTCCGCATGCCACGGCGTCGCGTTTATCGATGGTGGCGGCAACTTGCAAATCGAAGGGCACTGTTTCCGACGTCTCATTGATGTAGGTTGTCAGTGCTTCTTTATCCGGTTGTCGCGCGCTCTCATCAGTGTGCCAGCCGTCATCCGAAGCCAGTAGGGTGCCTGAAGAGGGGCTTCTGACGTTGCAGATGGTCAAATTGTCCTTGACGGCTATCGTGTGGAGCATCTGCGCGTTTTCTTCCTGGCTCAGCCATCCGGTAAAAGCCTTCCAGTCCCTCGACCCTTCCCCTCCGTTTTCGGGGCGTGCCACGTGGAAACCATAATAAAGGGCCTGTGGGTCAACTCTGACAAAAAACCTGGCCCGACAGTCGGTTGCCGCATCACCATGGTGTTTGATGTCCTGAACATGCATTTCAGGTTTGGCGCCGAAAGCCCAGGAATTGAACTTAAACCGGGTGGTCTCGATTTTTTGAGCTATTGCCGCACCCAACTGGTTGCGAGAGCGCCACGTCGTTCCGGAGGCACTCCTCTTGAAGTCCGTCGGGACAAAACCGGAAAACACGGTTTTTTTCCGGGTCGATGCAGGCTTACAGGAAGATTTCCCTGCAGTCGATTGTTCATTTTTTTCCCGTTCCCTCCGCGCCGCAATGCGATGCTGCAGTTCAATGGTTGTCAGGATCTCTTCGCCGTTTCCCCAACGGATAACCATCTCGTCCTTATGGATGGAAATAACCTTGAAGACACCTTTCTCATTTTCGTATTTTTCATCAACGTTAAATTCAATTTCTGGCAACTGCTCCATGGGACCTCCTGTCTGAATTATATTATCAAATTGTTCGTACCCCAATATGCAAAACTAAACACCTCAAAGAAGCCATTGGTCAGGACCTTCTTTCCCAGGATATGAAGATGAGGCTCCAAGATAAGAGCATAACGAAAGGGTAAAGAGTCTATAAGAGAGGAAAAAGAATACCGCGGGAGAAAACCGCCATTTGTAGCCTCAAACTATAATAAAACCACTCTTTTGGCAATGATATTTCAAACTCCCATATAGCCGCCATGTCCCATCGGGACCATGGTTAAGGCATTTTGAACGGTTTCTTCATAGGAAGACCCTTTCCTGGGGTTAGAAATCCCTAACTTTCTGCTGAAACTTGATAGACTGATTAAATGGGATAGTTTCCTACAATATTATCGTCAAGTGTCTATTCTTATCATTCAATGATATTATCTTAGTCTATATATCATAACTATAGATTATTTTAATTTAATAATAAATATAAGTCAAGCTTATAATTTTATTATTCAAGGGCGTCCAGGTCTCCGAAAAATATTATTTCCTGCTTCCCGCTGACCTTCAACAGTAGGTTTTTTTCGAATCGCTGTCTTGCAAAACACTAATAGTTATGCGATGGTAAAACACCTCGGCAAGAAATCAAAACCCGTGCGGTTCCCCTAAAATATCATTTCCGGTTAACCACGATTTGGAATCATTTTAGGCCAAGGAGTTTTTTTGTGTCAAAAGAGACTATCAAGAAGAAATTGATCAAAATTATAGATCATGCCCCTGAGCTAAAACCCATTTTTCTATCGGCCGAATCACTGCATACCAAGCGTATAAAAATCAGAAACTATTTGTCGCGAATGTTAGTGGCGACCTTTGACGACAACCCGAAGATCCCTCCGTTGGAATGGGTGCTGACCCGGGATGCCAGTAATGTCTGTCGCAGAATTCTGTCCAAACGAAGCGAGCGTCTGGCCGGCTTCAGCCTGTTGAAATATGTCGACACGTTATTGAATGGGGGCACTCAACCCGAACACTTGCCAAAACCGAGTCCGGGTTTTTTCGCCGAGTTCGAACATTTAATCAAGGGGATCAGCGGCCAAACCGGCATTTACACCATCAAATCACCGGTGTTTGTGAAGTATCAGGGCCAGAAAGCCGCCCGGGTCCGCTCTGACGACCTCTCCCGCATGGCCAGATCGACCTACCGGTTTCTCGATCGTTATCCCAGCGGAATGGATCGCGATGTGATACGCAAGAGAAGTCTCAATAAAGCCCGGATTCTGAAATTCTTTGGCGCAACCGAACTGGAATGGGAACGATGGAAATGGCATACCGGAAATATCATCCGGGACGCCGACACATTAAAAGCGCTCATCAAACTGACCCCCGAGGAATACCAGGCCGTCAAACTGGCCCGCCGCTATAAAATTCCCTTTGGGATCACCCCCTATTATTTGTCGCTGATGGATTACCGGCCCGCGGGGGGCTCCGATGCCGCCGTGCGTGCCCAGGTGATTCCCTCTCTCAATTATGTTAATAAACTGAACGCGATGCGAAAAAGTTCGGAGCCTTCCATCGACTTCATGCTCGAACGGGACACCTCACCCATTGAGGGAATTACCCGGCGCTACCCCATGATCGTGATTCTAAAACCGATCATGACCTGTCCCCAGATCTGCGTATACTGTCAACGGAACTGGGAAATCGAAGACGTGTATTCCGCCAGCGCAATGCTGCCCAAGGACAAGCTGGACAGAGCCATCCGCTGGATCGCCGACACCCCTGAAATCAACGAGGTTCTGATAACCGGCGGCGATCCCTTGCTTTTATCCAACGCCCGGCTTGAGAATTTACTTTTCAAACTGTCCCGCATCAAGCATGTGGAAAGGATCCGGATCGGAACCCGCATGCCGGTGACCCTCCCTCAGAGGGTGACGGATTCACTGGTCCGGGATATCAATCATTTCCAAAATCCCGGCAAACGCGAAATTATCATCGTGACCCATTTTGAACACCCCTATGAGGTAACCCCCCAAGCCATGGAAGCGATCCAGAAATTCCGGCGCTTCGGCATGGAGGTCAACAATCAGCTGGTATATACTTTTTACAATTCCAGAAAATTCGAGGCGGCCGCACTCCGGCTAAAACTGCGTTTGATCGGGGTAACACCTTACTATACCTTCAACACCAAGGGAAAAGAGGAAACAGACGATTACCGGGTCCCCATCGCCCGACTGCTGCAGGAACAGCAAGAAGAAGCCCGCCTGCTGCCCGGGACCGTCCGTACCGACGAAATCGTATTTAACGTCCCAAAACTGGGCAAGAACTACCTGCGCGCCTCCCAGCACCACGATATCATCGCCATATTACCGGACGGCCGCCGGGTTTATGAATTCCATCCCTGGGAAAAGAAATTGTCGTTGGTGGATACTTACATCTATACAGATGTATCAATTTATGATTATCTTAAGCGATTAAAGCAGAGCGGCGAGAATCCGTCACATTATAAAACGATCTGGTACTATTACTAGAAGCCATCTCAGAACTGTATCAAACAACCCTCCTTTCAGTATCTTTTCGGTAATATACCAGCTGGGGCATTTTGTCCGGCAAGGCCCCATATCTCTTCAATATGTTGTCTTGGTGCGACCCCATTCACTATTTTTGCTCTGCAGGACCAAAGGAGCGGGTGAAAAGATCGCGGAGGGCCTGCCGGCCGTCATCGGAGAGGTTGCGGGTTCCGGTGCCGGCGAACGTATCTGAAGTAATCACCGGTGTGTCCTCAACCCATTGGTTGTTCTCCCAGGAAAACCACCCCTTTCGCTCCTGATCATAGACGCAGAGCGGACGGTTAAATAGTTTTGCCAACTCGACCCCCCAGCCGGTCCCCCCCTTGACGGTATTGTCCGCCTGTATCCAGCCGACCGCAATGACATGGTAACCGTTATTCACCATGTGAAAAATGGACTGGATGACCTTTCGGATCTTGTCCGTCCGGGAGTAAGTGCGTTTCATCCGCTTGGACACAATTTCCATGCTCACATCGCCTTTACGAAGCTCTTCCGGGCTCAGTACCCGGACGCCCTGGGTGCGCTCGGCATTGTGGCCTTCAAATGATATATTCACCTCTTTCATGTGCCAGGCCTCGGCAAGTTTGCCGAATTCCGCCTCAGCACCCTTGTGGCCACCGCTGTAAAGTGTGATTTTTGAAATGTCTTTCATTTTTTCCTCCTGACTTTCTTAAGGTGTTGTGCGGTTATGCAAAAAAAACACCCCGCCGCGGTTCGGCAGAGTGACCGGTTAAAGTAACTCAGCTTTTCGGCATTACAACCCTCGCCGTCATATTTTCTCTAAACAAACCTATCCTGAATTTTTTGGGCCAGCGGCCATCATATTCTTGGCCGCTTGCTAATCGCTTGTGACGACGTGTTTGAGCGGCTAATCATCCGGGCTCATTTCAGAGCAGGTTTCTGAACAAGCGGCCTTTTCAGCTTCCGTTTACCCACCAGCTGGGGAACCCATCAGTTCAAAAGGCAGATCAACGGGATGCAAAAGACAAGCCTTGGGGCAGTCATCGTGCAGCCTACGCACAGGATGGTGAAGGGTGTTCCCGGCAGATGTTCGGCGACCCTCTTGGCAATCGGTCTTACATCCTTTGATAAATATACCATTTTTGCCATTCAAGCAACAAGCAAAACGAGCGATTCACGGTTCAAACGCACTGATTGTCATCTCGAATTTGTTCAAGATGGTTTTGTTCACACCTAATTGAACCAGATGCTGGTTGGTTCAATATTCCATTTCGGATGATTTTTAATGACAATTTTGTTGTTATAAAGCCTATCAATGACAAAACTGTAGAGATGACAATTTGCATACTAACACTTTTTTTTGAAATAATAAATAATATCAGATAGTAACACGCATGTTTCCCATGTTGTTTCTTTTGGACTGATATTTGCTTTGTTATCGAAACAAGTCCCGGGCAAGAATGCACTCTTTAAATTTGAAAAGGGAGGTTAGAGAAAACTCATGAAGAAGATCGAAGCCATTATCAAGCCTTTTAAGCTCGATGAAGTGAAGGAGGCCCTCATGGGCCTTGGTATCCAGGGTATGACGGTCAGCGAGGTGAAAGGGTTTGGACGCCAGCGAGGTCACAAGGAGGTCTACCGCGGAGCGGAATACCAGATAGATTTCGTCCCAAAGGTAAAAATTGAAATAGTCATTGATTCTTCCGTCTTGAACGAGGCCCTGAAATCGATTGAGGGAAATGCCAAGACCGGCAGTATAGGCGATGGTAAAATATTTGTATCATCCGTTGAACAGGCCATTCGCATCAGGACCGGAGAGAGCGGCAAGGATGCCCTATAAGGAGGAGGTAATTCGCTATGCTTAATTTGATTAAGAAAAGGAGATGGTTGTTTTTTCCGACCACTTTTATCATGCTCGGCTTTGTCTTAAACGCATATGCCGGAGATCCGACAGGTGCGGCCACCCTGAAAGCTGATCCCGGTTCGCCTGTGGACTATGTCTGGCTTCTGATATGTGCATTCCTGGTGTTTTTCATGCAACCGGGATTTGCCTTGGTTGAGGCAGGGTTTTGTAGAGCAAAAAACGCCATTAACCTGATGATGAAAAATCTGATGGATTTTGTCGTGGGCAGTCTGGTGTTTTTTGCCTTTGGTTATGCCCTCATGATGGGTAAGGATTGGCATACCCTCATAGGCATCAGTGGATGGTTTTTACACGGAGATGCCTATGACGTGCACACCTATTTGATCTGGATGTTCCAGGTGGTATTCGCCGCCACCGCCGCCACCATTGTTTCCGGGGCGGTAGCCGAAAGGATCAAATTTTCCGTCTACCTGTTCTACAGCGCCATTGTGTCCGCGATCGTTTACCCGATCTACGGTCATTGGGTATGGGGTGGCGGCTGGCTGTCCAAGCTTCCATTCGGCGTAGGGGCCATTGATTTTGCCGGAAGCGGCATTGTTCATGCCATGGGAGGGTTTATTGGATTGGCCGGGGCCATGGCCCTTGGCCCGAGGATTGGCAAGTATGACGATCAGGGCAGGGTAAAGCCAATCCTGGGGCACAATATGCCCATGGCCGCACTGGGTGTGTTCATCCTCTGGTTCGGGTGGTTCGGATTCAATCCCGGATCAACCCTGTCGGCCCATGAACTGCGAATATCTGTAATTGCGGTCAATACGAACCTTGCTGCAGCAGCAGGAGCATTGGCTGCCTTGATCTTCATGAAACTGAAGGTGGGCAACTGGGACCTTGGAATGACCTTGAATGGCGCCTTGGCCGGGCTTGTGGCCATTACGGCCCCCTGTGCATGGGTGGAGGCCTGGGCTGCCGTGGTCATCGGCCTTGTTGCAGGCGTCCTGGTCTGTTTGGGCGTCCAATCATTGGACAAACTCCATATTGACGACCCCGTTGGGGCCGTTTCGGTTCATGGCATAAACGGAATATGGGGCCTGGTCAGCGTCGGGTTGTTTGCTGACGGAACCTATGGCAACTATACCACCAAGGCCCCCTATGTTAAGGGACTCTTCTATGGGGGTGGTGTGGACCAGTTGATTGCACAATTAATTTCAGCAGGTGTGTGTATCGCGTGGGCCTTCATAATGGGGTGGATTACCTTCCGCATTGCAAAGGCAATATTCGGCGGTATCCGGGTGTCCGCTGAAGAGGAAGCTGAAGGTCTGGATTATGGGGAACACGGCGGGAATGCCTATCCCGATTTTCAGGTTTCATCCTACATACAGCATTGATTCGGCACCGGGAGAAGTCCGAGCTGGAAATCTGCTCATAGAAGATTTCCAGCTCGGCTTATACCTCCTGGAAAGAGAAGGTCATCATCCGGTGCGATAACTTCTTCCTTAATCGCCGTGCACGCAAGATCGGTAGAAGGATAGATTCGTATGCCCATGGTAATTTTCATAGCCTCCAGGTCCAGTAAATCCGAAAAGGCGAGGCTTTCTTCAACCGTCTTTCTATTTTCTCCTGGACCGCCCAGCAAAAAAAATCCCATCTGCCGAATGCCGTAACTCTTGAGGTTTTCTGAAATCCTGCGCACTTCTTCCGTCAGTTGAAAGAATGCCTCGAGTTTTTCGCAAGCATACGTGCAGCATGCCGCACAAATTCAATTATAGTGACAAATTAAGAAAAAATCAGTATCCTTAACTCATTGAAAGTGAGCGAGTAGTCGGTTAGGGCCATCACTGCCGGAAACCAGACTGACGTGATTGCATTGATGCTACCAAAAGGATAAAGGAGGGACACATGTTAACATTCCGATTTATCAAATATTTTTGCATGGTTGTGGCATTGACGGCATTTGGACTGGAATTCGACCCAGGATTGATTGGCGATACCGTGGAAGCAGCTCCGGTGCCGGCGGAAGATGTTCAAGTGCTTACCTCGGGTCCCATACATGAGGCATTTGCTGAGGCTGTGGAATTGGATCCTGAGCCGGGAATCGTGGCGCCCAAGGCTCCGCCGGCCCTCATCGAGGAGATCCCGCCCGAGCAGAAGCCTGAAGGAGACGTTCAGTGGATTCCCGGTTACTGGGCCTGGGATGATGAAAGGAACGGATATATCTGGGTGAGCGGGATCTGGCGAGTACCACCGCCGGATCGGCAATGGGTACCCGGTTATTGGAACCACGTAACACAGGGATATCAGTGGACTTCCGGCTATTGGGCCAGTGTAAGGCAGGCAGCTACGGAATACCTGCCCGAGCCGCCTGAATCGGTAGAAGTCGGACCCAGCAGTAATGCCCCTTCGCCCGATTACATCTGGATGCCCGGTTGCTGGCTATGGCAATATGGACGCTATGCCTGGCGGCCCGGCTATTGGGCCGCCGTTCACCCGGACTGGACCTGGGTGCCTTCCCACTATAACTGGACGCCGCGTGGATATATATTTGTGAGTGGGTACTGGGACTACACCGTCATCCATCGGGGATTCTTGTTCGCGCCGGTTTTTTTCCCGCGGGCGCACCTTGGGTTGACCTTTTCGTTCTCACCCGGTTTTATGATCGATCTGGACATCTTTGATGACGCCCTGTTTCTGCGACCACGGTATGGCCATTATTATTATGGGGATTATTACGCCGCCAAGTATTACAGAAGAGGGATCTATCCCTTGTTTTCGCTGCATGCAAGAAGGGTTGTCTATGATCCCATCTATGCCCATCAACGCTGGAATCATAGGAACGATCACAAGTGGGAGAACCGTTTGCAGACAAGATTTCGTGAACGTCGAGAAAACAAAGGGTTACGACCGCCCCGGAGCTTTAATCAGCGCACAGGGCCTGCCAAGGTAGGCAGATCGTCAGGACCCGCACGGCTCGATTTTATCATGCCGCTCAACCGTGCCGGGAAAAGCAAGGCCCGTGCCTACCGCTTCCAGCCACTGAGCGAAAAAGAGCGAAGGGGATTCTCTCAACGGGAGAAGGAGGTTCGCACATATCAAAAGGAACGTCAGAGTCGAGAGACCCAACGGCGGAATGTGCTGGAGGGAAAGGCTTCAAGAAAACCGGCGCGGAACAAAGAAAAATTTTCCAGATCCCCGATTATGGACAGGTCAAACACGAAAGCGGGTCGAAAAAAAGCTCCGCCCGCTCGGTACAAGGCGCCGAAACCGAATCCGAATGTTGAGCCCCTGCAAAGAGAACCTAATTTGTCCCGCTCGAGGGACAAATCCCGGAAGTCGGAAGATAGAAGGCAGAAGGCCGTGGTCAGGGGACATGATTCAAAGGACAAGGTCAAGAAATCAGGGAACAGAGGAGGACTGTCGGAGGACCGCATGCAGAAGTCTAATGACAGGCAACAGA